>JADKAQ010000014.1 GCA_016719105.1 Gemmatimonadota bacterium
CTGCCAGAGTATTCAGGCATCGCATACCAGCATATCTGGAACAAGCTTCAGCGCGAGCAGTTCGGAGCGCGCCTTCTCGGCAATTGTTGAGGGCGCCACGGTCGCTTCTTCGCGCAATCCTTTATCGAGCCGATCTCGAACCTGGCGACTTTTTAGGAGGCCGTATCGGCCCTGAGCCAGATAACTAAGATCGAGGCTACGGTCCATCCGCCGAATCCTCTGTTCGGCCGAAGCTGGCGGGACTTCGAGAATACATGAGGTCCGACGCACTTCCGAGGTCCATGTCCGTGAGGTCGCGCTCCCCGAGAGTCGCCTTCAGACCTCTGTGCCGCAGATTGCGTCGAGCCTTCAGGGCACAACCGAAGGCGAGGCGCGAGCCGCACCCCTCGCACCACTCGGCAACTACGATAGCATGTTCGCCGATGCGGCAGTCTTGATGGCAGCGGACGGCTACGGGAAGGCTAGGGTCGAGGGCCAGCGCGCTGGCCGAAGAGTTGTAGTCCGCACACTTGATTCTCAAGTTTCCGAACAGATTGAGCGCGAGATCGAGCCGGAGATGCTGTATGAGCGCGTCCGACCGATCTTCGCACGCATAAGCGAGGACCGCTACATGGAGCACAGTAGTGAAGAAGGTCCTTGAGTGGGCGCGCGCCCTAATTATCTCGCCGGAGTCCGTCGCGGTCGGCTGCGTCGCGCTCGTGTCCTACTACCGGCCTGACTTGACTCAAAGGGTTGGCGCGATCGGTCAGTTCGACAAGCTAGACGGGTGGGTGCTTGCCCTAGCGGCCGCACCGCTCCCGCTTGTCGGCCTCACGTACAGCGCTGCCATGAAGGTGCTCAGACCGGAGATCGGTAGGGCCGACCTGATCAGCTGGCCCGATTACTGGCGACTTCGCATTCAAGTTCTCTCCGCTCTCACGTGGGTGTGCGTAGGTGTGCTCGCGTGGCTCGGAGGCGGCCTTTTGATCAAGCAAGGTGCAGTCGTCGTCGGTACCGCGATATGTGTCAGGATTGCAGCCGCCGCTATCGCTACCGTCACTACTTCGCTTGCGCACCTAGACGTGCAGGACGCGCTTGAAGGTGCACCACCGGCGACACCTAACCTTGGTTCGGTGTACCACATACTCCGCGTATGACGGACCTCAGAGACGACGAGAGCATTCACGCTGCAGCGCCCCGCTACATCGAACGCGTGTACTGTAACGAGTGTGGACAGGACACGAAGCATGCGCGGCTCCAGAAACGGTCGCAGCACGGCTCCGAGCCATACGAGGAGGGGTACTCCGTCTCCTGGACGACCGTCTACACGCTCTATGAGTGCTGCGGCTGCGAGGCAGTTTCACTCAAAAGGGAGTTCTTCTTCTCCGAGTGGAACCGGGAGGATTCTCAAGTCGACTTCTATCCTCCGAGAACGTCGCGGAAGCCACCGTCATGGATGAAGGATCTTCCTGACCTCGAGCAGAAGTTGCTTCAGGAGGTATATCGTGCGATTGCGGCGGACAGCCCGCGGCTCAGCTTGATGGGCGCGCGGGCTCTCGTTGACATGCTCATCGTTCGAACGATTGGCGATACGGGAACGTTTGCCCAGAAGCTCATGAAGCTTGAAGCCGATGGCTTCGTTAGCCGTGTGAATCGGGAGGTTCTTGACGCAGTTCTGGAAGCAGGGAACGCGTCAGCGCATCGAGGATTCGAGCCCTCCTCTCGACAGCTACAAACTGTAATGGACATAGTTGAGAACCTGCTGCAAAGCCAACTCCTCCATGGCAGCGCGCAGGAGCTGAAGAAGACGGTCCCTCCGCGGCCGCCGAGGGCATAGTCCGGCACGCGGACACCTAACGGTAGTTGGAGCAGACGGCCGGATGGAACGCTCGCTTCGCTCGCTCTATCTGATCCGGCCGCAGCTCAACATTGGCGTTAGGCGCACCACCCTGCGAACGCGGAGAGCATGTCATGGCGACGTTTACCGTGACGCTTCACGGGCGCCCATCGCGACGGTTGATCTTCCCGTCGATCGCATCTGGGCAGGCGGGCGCGTCACGCCGCTACCCTCCTTCGATCAGGTCGCCCCCCTCCTCGCGGCGGCGGCCGAGGCTCCGTCGCTCGTGGCCATGCTGCTTGACCTTCCCAGCGGCGACGCCTTCCCCTCTCCGCTACTAACCGGATGGCGCCGGCCGCGGCCGCGGCGTATGAGGCACTGGCCGCGATGACGTTCGACCTGCTGGATGAAGCCGGACTGCCCGCCGGCGCCGAACTCGTGCGTCTCGGACCGAGCGGCGCCGGGACCAGCGCCGTCGTCCGCGTCTATTTTCGCCATGCGCCTGGTCGCGTCGTTGCCCGCATATCGACCGCACCGCACGTCGATGGGGGGGCCGGCGATGCACCGGGCGCTAACTTAGTTGGAGCAGACGGCCGATCTGTTGAACGCGCGCTGCGCGCAGCTCTGCTTTCTTCGGCCGCAGCTCAACAGGAACGTTGGGCGTCCACTCCGTCCGGAAGCTCAGCACGACCGGATCCCGTTGCCCACACATCGGTTTCCGCCGCCGGGGCGCGCAGACACGACCTTGATCCCGCAGCGCCTCCGTAGCAGACTACCAGCGTGGCCTCCCCCGCCTTCGACTACTCCCACTGACCATCGCAGAACGCCTGCAGTTGGTCGAGGAACTCTGGGACAGCATCGCGGCCGACGCCGATGCCGAGGCCCTGCCGCTCACAGACGCTGAGCGGGCGCTGATCGACGAGCGCCTCGCGGACTAGGCGCGAATCCGGCGACAGGGCGTCCGTGGGCCGACGTCCGCGCCGGCATCGTCGGCAAGCACCGGCAGTGACGGCGCTCGTCGTTCGTCCGCTCGCCGAGGCGGACCTCGACGAAACCTTCGCGTGGTACGAGAGCCGCTCGGTCGGCAGGCGTTGATTTCTTACGTGCCGTGGATACGTGCTTCGCCGCGATCGAAGCGACGCCGCTCGCCTATCCCGTGGTGTATCGTGGCGCTCGACGCGCCCTCCTCCGGCGATTTCCGTACGCCATCCTGTACCTCCTCGACGGGGAGCGCCTTCATGTGCTGGCGTGTACCCACACCAGCCTTCATCCGCGGCGCTGGCGACAGCGCGCGTGACGCCCAACAGCGCATGCAGCAGACAGCCGCGCTGTTGTATGCTCGCTTCGCTCGCGTGATTTTATGCGGCCGCAGCTGATGCTCAACGTTAGGCGCACCGACTGATGGCATCCGATAACTCCAAGTGGCTTCAGCATGCTCTCACGCCGGCGCTCAAGGCGGCGGGATTCCAGGAAGGCAGGGAGCAACTTTGGCGGAGGACCAACGCCACGACGGTGGGCGTCCTTAGTCTCCAAGGGTCTCAATGGGGGCCGTCGTTCTACGTCAATCTTGGCGTCTACTTTCGCGCTGGGTGACCGCGAGCAGGCAGCCGAGCAGACCTCCTGCCCATCCGCATCCGCCTCCAGCAAGGCTCGTGCCGAACCGGGAGCGCTTCAACTCCTGCTCGACCGAGAAACCGATGCAGCAGAATGTCAGGGCGCGGGGCTGGAGACTCTTGTGATTGAGCACGCAGTGCCAGCTGGCTGGACGCATTGTCGACTATATCGTGCGCGCGTCAGTACTTCAGCGTCCAGCGCCCAGCCGCAGCTTGGGTCACGAATGAGGCCACAGCCCTGTTGGCTTCGTCAGAGGGCGCCTAACATGGGGTTGGAGCTGACAACTGGCAGGTTGTGCGGAAGGCGGCTACGCCGCCTCTGCTATACGCCAGTTGCAGCTCAACCCGGACGTTAGGCAGTCCGACACATCTTTGTCAGCATGGATTCCCCCCGCCTCTCACCGCCTGCTGACCTGTTGATCCGTCTCGATGCGCTCCTCGAGCGCGAGCAAGGCGATCCAGCCTCCCGGGTGACGCGAGACGACGTGCAGACGTGTCGCATGCGGCTGGTCTCCCAACCGACGAATGGGCTCCGCTTCCGTGGAGCAGGTCAGGTGTCCCCTCCTCGCGCACCTCCGTGCCTGCGCGGCCTGTGAGCCAAACGCCGGGACAGGGAGCCCTCGTCGACAGCCTAGTGGGGCCGGCGTCGCCCACCGCTCGTCCGCCGACGCTCCGTATCCTCCGAGTAGGCCGACCCTACGGTCAGCGAGGGGCACCGGCCCGGCGCGGACACGTCGTCGCCCACTCGCGGCTGCTCGCGAAGCAAGGGATCGGGCCGACACTCGGCGCAGCCCGGCCGAAGTACCAGCCAAGGCGGGGCATTCTTTGGTGACGTCGGACTCGCGTTCCTAGTGCGGTCGCACGATCCGATCGCTGGATTGCGCATCGCCATTGTCCCCCTCGCGCGCGGAGGATACGTACGCGAACGCGAGCGAGGGTTGCAGCCGGACGTCACGAGTTCCCGACGTCGCAATGCACTGGACACGATAGTGTCGCGTCACGAGCACGTTGGGCATGAGCGTCGTTTCGTACGCCGTCCATACGCGCACGATCACGATCTGCAGCCGGGGTGAGGTGGGAACTTGAAGACTTGGTCGCGATGTGTCGCGCTTGTCGCGAGGTTAACTGCTGTCGTTGCAGCTGAACCGTCACTTCTGCGTTCCCAAACTCCACACCCAAGCCACCAGCAACGCGCAAGGCGCCTGCGAAGAAGGACAGCCCCGCTCCGTCAACTGGCGCGAAGGCAGGGCGTGCGACGGAGGAGCAGGCTCCCGTGCTCCTCCTTTCCGAGGAAGAACGGGGGACATCAGCGCGACTCGATGTTCGCCGCGCTCGCCAACGATGTCAGCCTCCGATTCCTGCGCAGCATGGCGAAGGACCGGCGCGAAGGGACGCCACTCTCGCTCTGGCTGGACTCGACCTCCGCGCGATGTGGCCGCATGGACTGCGTCAGGCACGTCGAACTCCCGCTCAATCCGATCAATCGCGCTCGCCTCGAGGCGTCGCCGCCTGCCGTGCCTGCAGCCGTTTCGGCTGATTCAGGTCGCGTGTCGGCAGCTGCTCGACGTCAGCAGCAACTACGAGGGCACTCAACCGCTCGCGTTTCTGGCGGCACATCGCCTGCTCAGCACGTTCGACACAAGAGAGCAGAACGAAGCGCTGTCGATGCTCGACGCGCGTGTCGAAAGCTCAGAGCGGCCCGGCTATCCTTCGCGCAGGCTTTGGCTTCGAGCCGCGACGCAGAGTCACGACGAGCCCGATCGCTTTCGCAGGTACCGCGAACTCCTTGCCAAGGCGCTGAGCGATGCATCCGCTCCACCTCTGGCCGTGCAGCAGATCAAGACTGCCACGTTCCCTGATGAACTCTGGCAGTCGGATTCGACGCGAGTACTGCGTCACCTCTCCGACTCGGTGAACTCGACGCCGCGACAAGCGCTCGCCGACGACTGGGAAACGGCCCAGCGCATCATTGCCGCACGCGGTGGCGCGATCGATCTCGCCATCACCATGGAGACGACGATCTCGACGATCGAGTCGGCGTTCAGCGATCGCTTGCGCTGGCTCTTCGGTGGAGGAGGACAACTCACGCGTCCCAACGCGAACGCCGAACGTGAACCGGGCTTGAACGCGCCATCGAGTCTGCGAAGTACCAGGTGTCAGGGCAGTTCACGCGACTGATGAGCGAGGTGAGCGCCCTCACCTTCCTGCGGGGAGCGCCTAAGGGTAGTGCGATTGAGTTTCTGGAGTTTCAGAACGCACTCCTCACGCGCTACATCCTCGATCGTTGCGGAGGCAACGCACGGTGCGTTGATGCGCTCTACGAAGTGGTACGCTCGAACAAGGGCATGCTCGCCATCGCGTATGGTTCGCGCCTCCCCGCGTCTCGCGCAGTGATCAAGGCTCTCCCGGAGGACGAGCAGGCGGTCACTCGCGCGTATCGCTCGCTTCTCACGAGCGGCAGGGGGTGGGAGAACGCCGATTCGCAAAGATTGCGGGAGCAACTGGCGCCCTTCGCAAAGGCGTTCGGCGGCAACTCACGAAGTGACTCGAGTCGGTCGATGCAACGTGACCGTCTGCTGCTCCGCGATGGTGAGGTGGTGGTCGACATCATGCGTACCACTCCGCTGGTTCGCGGAGAGGCGAGAACATACAACGCGTTCATTGTCTCCAGGGACTCGATGACGCGAGTGGTCGACCTCGGACGCCAGGGAGCGGTCGACTCGTTGGTCGAGGGGTGGCGACGCGCGGCGACGCTCACGGTTCCCGATTCCGCCCGCTGGGCGCAAGCCACGCAGTCGCTTGCAGACTCCATCTGGCGAAAGATTGCTGCCGCGCTACCTCCCAGGACCGCGCAGGTGTTCGTCTCACCCGACGGTCGCATGCTTCGCGCCAACTGGCCGATCATCGCCGCCGCCGGTGGCACGTCGCAGCCGGTGGCCGTCCTCCCGTCGTGGGCGCATCTGGTAGGAGCAAGGCGCACGCAACCTCCTGCCCGCGATCCCGTGGCCTACGTGGCTTCGGCCCCCGCCTTCGGCGAACGCGGGCAGTTTGCCCCCGTCGCGGCAAGGCCAAGCGTCTCGCCGTCGCTAGGAAAGGCACGACTACGTGTCGATTCGGTGCGCTCCGACCTCGTGACGCGAGAATCGATCACGCAAGGGCTGGAGCGTGCGCGCGTTGGCATGCTCGTGACGCACGGCACCACGCCCCAGAATCTGCGCGACTCGCTGTCCACATTCCTGGATCGCACCTACGTTGCGCTGAGTGGAGCGAACACGGATCCCACCGCACGACTGACCGCCACGGATTTCGCGAGGCTCGATCTCCGCGGACTGCAGTTGCTGCTGCTCGTGGCCTGTCGCATGGCGGACGGTGCGGTCGTCGAAGGGCAGGGGATGCTGGGATTCCCCCTCGCGCTGTCAGCGGCGGGTGCGCCGACGTCGCTCGTCTCGGTCTGGCCGGCGCCCAACGATTCATCGACGACAATGCTGGTCGAATCCTTCATGCGCGGAGTGGCTGAAGAGAGCCGCAGCTTCGACGACGCACTGCGCAATGCACAGGACGTCGTACGCAGGAAAGTACCCCGAGCCGAAGTACTGGGCAGGATGGGTGGTGTTCGGCGATGCGTTCGGACGGTTACGGGAGGGAGGCGACCATGTACAGACCGCTCGTGTCACTTCTTGTGTTTGCGTTGAGCGCCTCGGCGCAAGCGCAGAGCGTGGGATACGTCCTCTCCCTACGAGGGCAATGGACACTCGATGGCAAGGTCCTCGCGACCGACACGTATCATCCAGCGCTCTTCGTGAACAATGTGATTGCACGTCGAGCCGGCGTCGGAACGGACAGTGACTATGTGCGAGTGCGGCTCGGCGGCAGGACGTTCACGTTCTCGTGTCGTGATAACGGCTGCATCCGGCCGTTCGTGGTACGCCACGCATCCGGGAATCTTCGCGACTCCGAGACCGTGAAGCGGCTGCGCGAGGCGTTTCCGAAGCAGAACGTGCGTCCATTTCTGGCGAGCAACGCGTCGCTCGCCGACGAATTCCAGCTGGCGGACGGAGTCGTGCGCACGGCGGCGGGGGCAGCCGAACTGCGCCCACTCATGCCGTCGCGCATTGAAGCGGGTTTGGCGGTGCTCGCATGTCCCGTTGCGAATGCGAACTGCTCCCCGGAAGGCGGGGGCGCCAGCGTCTGCGACATCACGTCGAGCGGATGCAATCTGCCCGTCGGCGAGGAGGGCGTATGTGCTGAAGCTGCACCGCTCCATCAGGCGCGGGGCACGTGACGTATGAGACGACCGACGCCCTTCACCATCGCGCATGTCGCGTCGGGTGAACGGTACAAGAAAGATCGTCGCGGCCGCGGAGGCGCTGAAACAGGAAATCGGCAGTGGCAGGATCCTGCGACGCCTGAGGAACTGAGGATGTGGCAGCGCACGCTCCTTCTCACCGAGAGGCGAGATGACGCACATGTCGTCGCATCCGCCGGAATCGCTGCGGGTGCGGTTCGGAAAGATCACCTGGATGAACCTCGTTGTCTGCGGCGCTCTTCACGGTGTCGGTATACGGGTCGCACGTCGACGTCTTCCAACGCATGAGCTTCGTCGTGCTGGATAAGCTGGTGCGACGGTTCAACGACACGTCGAGTACGACGCTGGTGTTGGTGTCTCCGAAGGCACGAGGCGACACGACGTTCGGATATCCACTTCGTCCCGACCGGTTGCTCACGCTCATCGAAGCTGCGGATGCCGCAGGCGCTGGCGGTGATCGGCGTCGATTTTCTGACGGACGACACGACAGTACGCGAGCGTCGACGAACCGAGCACCCGCGCACCTATCGTCTGGGTCATGAGGCCGAGTCCTGACGAGGAGCTCGTGCCCCTGAATCCGCTCGGCAATAGAGCACTCCTCCGGGGAATCGCCGGGCTGTCGATGGTGGGCGTCGATGTGGATAACGTGCAGCGGCGATATCGCGCGTACGAGGAATCCGGCAAGAGTCTCTACGTGAGCTTCGCACGCGCGGTCGCAACGGCGTGGTGCCTGCAGGGGGCGCTCGGCCGTTGGGTCCCGCGAAAGGACCGTGCGTCTTCACACGCGGACAGCACCTCGGAACTCATCGTGCTGAACGAGGGCGTCGCGTCGACCGATGTCGTCGATGCGCTCGATCTCCTGCGCGTGCCTACGAGAGGCGCCATGACACCACCGCCGCGTGGGATGTGATCTCGGGGAAGCTGAAGGGGAGAATCGTCCTGCTGGGCGGCGTGGACCCGGAGGACAAGCACATCGCTCCCGACCGAAGTGTCGACGGCGTGTTGCTCCAGTCGCGCATGATCGAGTCCGAGCTGCAGGGCGGCTTCCTCCGTGAGGCACCGGGGGGCGTGGAGAAGGGCGTCAAATTCGGACTCGCGTTGTTCCTGATGGTCGCGTACGTGGTGTGGTCTCCCGCGATGGCTGCTCTCATCGTGGTCGGCGTGTTCCTCGCTGTCGTCGGCATCGCGACCAGCCCGTCACTCGCAACGGGTTACTGGCTCAATCCCCTTCCCCTCACCGTGGGCATCTTCTTCGAGATGTGGTTCGAGGACACTTCGGGCACCGAGGTTGCGGAGAGGCTTGGCCCGCTGGGGAAGTTGTTCAGGCCACTGTGGCCGCCGATTGGGTAGCGTCAGGCCATTCCAGTGGCTGGTGTAGGCCTACGGGTGCGAGTGTCGCAGGCGCGCCTTGGACGTGTGGGCGGCGGATCGGGCATCGCGCTCGCCCGCATGAAGCCGGGAAAGCCAATGCGGAGGACGAATGACGGCTCCGGACTTTCTCTGGAACGTCCTAGTCGTAGTGGTCGGGCTCGCGATCGGGATTCCCGTGGGCACCTACCGTGCGATACGCGCGGCACGGCAACGAACATCCTCGATCGCCCCGCCGTTCGTGCGAATGGTCAAGCAACTCCGAGAGGACCAGCAGCTCTCTCCGAGTGCTGCGCACACCTGTGTGGAGTGCATCGCGCAGGTGCTCACTCACGAGTTGACGCGCGCCGGGGGCCCAAGTGTGCCACGGCGTGCTGGCGAGCGGTGTACCGTCTGCAGTAAGGACTTCATGACCAAACGCCAGCCTGGCGGAGAGACAACCTGTGCGCGTTGCGGACTACCGGCGAACGTGTGGAACCTGATCGGAGGACTAAGCGAGTAAGCGGGTGCACAGGTAGCAGCACCCCCGACTGCGACGGGCCGAGCGACTGGGGAGACCATGTGAGGAAGAGTTGCGCCAGCGTCGCGTTAGCGAGTAGCACGCCCTGGCCAACATGAGGTTGGAACAGACAACTAGCGAGACTGTCGGAGCGCGGCTCCGCCGCGTCTATTGTACGCCAGTTGCAGCTCAACCCGGACGTTGAGGATGTAGAATAAGCCTGCGTGCACTGCCGGCGACCGCGCGATGCGCGACGTTATCCTCCGTGTGTTGACGAATCGGCGGCTGGTGCGCTCCCCAGGGAGCGGCGGGCCTCGCGCGGCGCGCGATGGCGCGCGTCCGCCCGCGCGTTAGGCGGCGTACCCCGCGTGGGCGAGCTTCTCGATGTTGTGAACCAGGCAGAAGAGCTTCCACTGCCCGTCCACCTTCGCGCGGCCGCGGAGCGTGAAGCGCGCGAGCCCCTTGTTGTGGCGGAGGTTCGCGAAGACCGGCTCCACGGTCGCGAAGCGGCGCCCGTACTGCGCGCGGCCCTCGGGCGTGTCCAAGCGCCGTTGCATCTGCCGGGTGTAACTCTCGGGCCGATTCGGCGCCGGCCCGTCGAAGAACATCACCTGCCGCGTGTCCGTGCGGTTGGGGGTGCGCAGGCACCGCGCGCGATGCGCACACGGCCCGCAATCGCGCTTGGCCCCGCGGAACTGCGCGCCGCGGTAGCCCTTGATCACCAGGTCCTTGCCCTTCCGATACAGCGACTTGCCCGCGGGGCACACACAGGTGCGGGCGACGGGATCGTAGGTGAAGTCGTGGGGCTGGTACACCGGGAGGCGCGTCGGCGTGCGCGACTTGTCGTGCAGCGGATCCGAGCCCTGCTGATGGCGCGCCTGCGTGGCGAAGCGCTCGTCCCGGGCGCGCATGCCCTTGTCCGCGATCAGCGCCGGGCGCTCCTGCGTCGCCAAGGTGCGCAGGTTGTCCTCACTATGGTAGCCCGCATCGGCCGTGATCAGCGTCGTGGCGGTCGCGTGCGGGGCGAGGGCGGCCACCACGGGCAGCAACAGCTCCTGCTCGGTCCCGGTGCCATGCGCCTGGGCGTCGATTATGATCTGGGCCTTGGCGTCGACCGCCGCGACGGCGGTGTAGCCCTGCACCACGCCTTTGCCGGTCGCCATCTTCGCGCTGTCGGGATCCGTGCGATTGCTCAGGCGCACGGCGCCTTTGGCGCTGCGCCGGTCGTCGGGATGCGCGGCGAGCCACGCCCGCAGCTGCGCCGCGTCGCGCTCGAGCCGCGCCAAGCGCTCCGCGTCCCGCGCCCGCCGCGTTGTCGGGGGTCCGTCCGGTGGGTCGGGCGGCCCCTCCTCCGTCGCGTCGGTCGCTTGATGCCGCGTGAGCATCCGCGCGGCGGCGGCTTCCAGCTTCTCGGCCTGGCGTTCGAAGTCGGCGCGCTTCCCGCTGCGCCGCTTGGACGCGTTGCTCGGGAGCTTCACGCCATCGATCGCGAACATCTCCCGGCCGATCAGCCCCTGCTGATCACACACCGCGAGGACGGCCGCGAAGACGTGGGCGATGTCCGGGCCGAGGCCGCTGACGAACGCGGCGATCGTCGTGAAGTGCGGGGTGCGTGTTCCGCAGAGCGCGATGAAGGTCACGTGCTCCTCGCAGAGTCGGGCGATCGCCCGGCTGCTGACGATCCCGCGCGCGTAGGCACAGAGCACCACCTTGAGCAGCACCGCCGGGGGATACGCTGGCGCGCCCGTGGTGTCGTTCCGGAACCGGACGTCGAAGCGCGACAGGTCGATGGCATGGTCGAGCAGGTGGTCGACCGCGTGCTCGAAGGTGCCGGGGAGGAGCTGCGCCGCCAGGTTGACCGGGAGCAGCCGGGGGTTGGTGTCGATCGCCTTGTAGCGGGCCATGGGATCTCGACGGCAGCGGGGAACGGCCACAGATTCGCTGCCGGGGGAACCCGCCGCACCCCGTGAAGTTCCGTGTCCACAGCGCGGGCATCGACGGGGTTTTCCTACAGCCACGTTAGGCAATATAAACACCAATCCGTTTTTCGTACGGAGGTCGTATGAAGACAAGACCGGCAACGCTACTCAAGGCTGCGGCTGGAGTGTGCCTACTTCTCTCAATTGCGAGGGCCGCCGGTGGTGCCATTCTCATCAGGCAAGGTTGCGCAGGGATTCCAAAAGTGCATTGCGCAGGACAACATCACGACGCTCGTGGGCGTGGGACTTCTTGCAGTTTCGTTGCTTGGTATGGCAGGGGCAGTGCTGGCCTTCCGCCTCCATTCCAGAGCAATAGTTGTCACAGCAGTCGGCTTGGTCGCATTCGTCCCCGGATGGACTGATAAATGGAACTCTCCTCTTCGGCCGACCTACTGATGGTGGGACAGTTGCCAATGTACTGGTTGCAACCGTCATCGCGATCCTGCTTCGGGCAGGCAGGTCGGGTGCGCGCGGTGCTGCCTAACCATTCGCTCAATCGGACCCATTGCGGCATGCGGCGAAAGGCCCGCCATTTCCTTTCGGGACTTTAGCCACATGCCGCAACGGGCCGGTTAGCTCACACGTTATGCGGCACACCGGCTTCGGCGAACGAGCGAGCATACTTGGAGAGTCAGATGAACGCGACCAGCGCGCTAACATTCCTACTGGTGATCGGCGGTGCCAAGCCGCGCGTCTGCGCAGTCCGAAGACGCGGTTGCGAAGCAATTCGTAGGCATGTGGCGGCTCGTATCTCAGCCACAGCGAATGGCTGATGGAAGCACAAAACAGGATCCGAAGAGTGCCGCCTATATCATCTATACCGACACGGGCCACATGTGCTACGTCGCCATGGATCCGAATCGGCCCAAATGGAACTCGGCAGGTAGTCCGACTCCTCAGGAAGCGCTGACTGGAGTCGCAGGCTTCGGCGCGTACTGTGCCAGCGTGGAGATCCACGCGAAAGAGGGATTCGTGATCCATCGCGTGGAGATCGCGGGAACTCCTAATTTTGTCGGTCAGACTTGGAAGCGTTGGTTCACCTTCGAGGGGCCGAATCGCGTTTCCCTGCGCGTCGATGGGCCGTCGCCGCCCATGGTCGAGAACACGCTGATTTGGGAGCGGGTTCAAAAGCGGTGAGATTAAGGGCACCTGTCCGCTCATCGGCAGAACAGGCGCGGCGTCTCAGCCCCGTTGCTCACCGCATAACGATGTTTGCTGCTGTCGAGCGGATTGCGGATGGTCTTCAACCTGGCGGCGCGCAACCAGGACGATTGCGTTAAGAATCTCGCCTTTCTCATGCGCCCCGACGGGGTGTGGGCGCTGGCGCCGGCGTACGATGTGATCTGGGCGGTGGGGGGACAGTGGGCACGTTCGCACCAGATGACGGTGCGCGGCAAGGACGACGGCTTCACGCGCGACGACCTGTCGGCGGTGGGGGCCCAGTATGGCGTGCCGGGGCGCGGCGCGCAGATCCTGGAAGACGTCGAGGCGGCGATGACGACCTGGCCCGACGAGGCCGCGCAGGCCGGCATCGCGCCGGCGCTGCGCGACGAGATGCAGGATGCGTTTCGTCGCTTGCGCGCCCGAGCGCCCCCCTCATTCCGCCTTGATCGCCACCACCGGATCGATCCGCCCCGCCCGTCGCGCCGGGAGATAGGCGGCAATGCCCGCCACCACGATGAGTACCAGCGGGACGGACGCGAGGGCGATCGGATCGAGCGCGTTGGTGTCGTACAGCAACCCCTCGATCATCCGCCCGAACAACACGCCGAGTGCAACACCGCAGGCCGCCCCAACAATCACCAGCCGCACGCCGTCCCAGGTGAGCAACCGCACGACGCCGCCGGCGGTGGCGCCGAGGGAGAGGCGGATGCCGACCTCGCGCGAGCGCTGGGCGACGGAATAGGAGACGGTGCCGTACAGACCAATGCTGGCCATGAGGAGGGCGACGACGGCGAAGACCGAGAGCGCGTTGGCGCCCAACGCCAGCGGGAGCGACATGATGCCGATGTGGCGGGCCATGGTGCGCGCCTCGATGACCATGGCATCGGGATTCACGTCGCGCAGGACGCCCAGGGCGCGCGTGACGTCGGCATCGGCGTCGGCGTTGCCGCGGATGATCATCCACACCTCGGAGTTCTCCCGCAGCGGCAGGTAGACGGCTGGGCGGGGGTCCTCGGCCAGGGTGCGGATGCGGGCGGTGTTGACCACCCCGACGACTTCCGTCTCGAGGCCATCGCGTCCGCGGAAGCGGCGGCCGACGGCGTCCAGGCCGGGCCAGAACTTCCGGACAAAGGCCTCGTTCACGATCGCGACTCGGCGCGAGGTATCGGCGTCGGCGGCGGTGAAGTTGCGCCCGCTCGTCAGCTGCATACCCATGGCGGCGATGAAGCCGCTGTCGATGGCGGCCCGATCGATGGCGTGGGTCACCTCGCCCGGGGGTGGTTCGACGCCATCAACGTTGATGGCCGTGCTGCTGTTGCCGAGCAGGTTGAGGTGCATGCTGTTGGTGCGTCCCACATGCTGCACGCCCGGAATGGCAGCCAGGCGTGTGGCGAGGAGGTCCATGCGGCGATTCTGCTCGGCGGGGCTTTGGCTGGAGGGGGGGCTGAGCCAGAGCAGGGCGCCGGGGGCCCGGCCGAAGCCGGGGTCGACGTTGCGCACGGCGCGCACGCTGCGCACGAAGAGCCCGGCCGCCATGAGCAGGACGACCGAGACCGCCACCTGCCCGATGACGAGGGCGCGGCGCAATCGGCCCTTGGAGCGCCCGCCGCCGGTCCCTTCCTCGCGAATGACCGATGCCAGATCGAGGCCGGTGGCTTGCAGCGCGGGCATGAGTCCGAAGGCGATGCCGGCCAGGAGCGAGACGGCCAGCAGGAAGGCGAGGACGCGGACGTCGAGCGAGAGGTCGATGCCTAACGGGAGCGGGATGGGGAGATCGGCGGCCAGCACGCTCTTGAGGATGGCGCGGCCGAGCACGAGACCGGCAACGCCTCCCATCATCGCCAGCAGGAGCGTTTCGATGAGGAGCTGGAAGACGAGGCGTTGCCGACTGGCGCCGATGGCGAGCCGGATGGCCACCTCCTTGCGGCGATCGACGGCCCGGGCGAGGAGGAAGCCGGCCAGGTTGGCGCAGGCGATCAGGAGGACCATCCCCACCACGCCCATCATGACGACGGCGACCGGGCGCAGAAGGCGGTCGATGGGGGGAAAGAGGATCACGTCGCGCGTGGGGAGGACGGAAAAGCTCATGACGCCCTCCCATCCGGTCACCCGCTGCTCGTGCAGCCGAGTGCTGAACGCCTCGAGTGACGCGCGCACCTGCGGCAGGGTGACGCCGCTGGCGAGACGGGCCCGCACGAAGGTGGAGTGATCGCCTCGCGACTCGAGCGTATTCTCAGTACTGGCCATGAGCTGGGCGACCATCGTGACCGGGACGAAGATCTCGATGCCGATGGAAGGGAAGCCGCTCTGGAAGTCGGGGCGGGTGACGCCGATGATGGTGTACTCGCCGCCGCTCAAGCGAATGGAGCGACCGACGACCGACGGGTCGCCACCATAGGCACGGCGCCAGTAGCGGTCGGAGAGCACGGCCACGGGGCTGCGCCCGGCGGCGTCGCCGTCGTTAGGCTCGATGAGGCGTCCCCGGGCCGGCCGTAGTCCCAGCACCTGAAAGTAGTTGCCCGACACGAGCTGCACGGCCAGGCGCTCGGTGCGGTCTCCCTCGCTTCGCACCGCGTAGCCCATCCGAGTGGCCGCGACCCCGGAGAAGAGCTCGGTCATCCGCGCCAGGTCCTGATACTCGGGGTACGCGAGCGGGTTGAAGGCGGCGTCGGGGTTGGAGCCATAGATGTCGACCAGTTCCTCCGGGCGCTCGAGCGGCGGGCGGCGGAGAATGACCTCGTTGACCAGGGTGAAGATGGCAGCGTTGGCGCCGATGCCGATGGCCAGCGAGATAACCGCGATGGCGGTGAAGGCGGGGCGGGCAAGCAAACGCCGGGCAGCATACCGCACATCGCGGAGCGTCATGCGCAGCACGCCATCACCGCCGCCGCTCCCGCCCATCGACTCCGGCGTCACCACGCGCTTCTCGGCGCGGATGAGGGTCGCCGCATGGCGTCCGTCGCCGAATGACTGGCTCAGATCTTCCGGCGAGCGGCCGGCCGCCAGTCCGTCCTCGAAGTGGCTGACCATCTCGCGAAAGACCTCGGCGCGGCGCTCATCGCTGAGATGGCTGCCGTCGACCACATCGGCCACGCGCTCGGCCAGCAGGTCTGGGAGCCCCTGCGCGCGCGCCTGGCGTACGAGTTCGCGCCGCTCGAGACGGCGCGGCAGGGCATCATCCGGTCGCGTCATGGGTCAGGACTCCCGCGGCAATGGGTGACACCAGCCCGAGTCCGATCATTGCCTCGAAGAGCTCCTGCCAGCGTGCGCGATGTTCCTTGAGTTCGGCGGCGCCGGCCGACGTCAGGCGATAGTAGCGACGCTTGCGTCCGGACTTGTGCTCGAGCCAGCGACTCTCGACGAGTTCCTTGGCTTCGAGATTGTAGAGCAGGGGATAGAGCGTGGACTGCCCCATGGCCAGGACGCCGTCGGAACGTGCGCCGAGCGCTTCGGCGAGTTCGTAACCATACATCTCGCGTCGCTTGAGGAGCTGCAGCACGGCTGCCGGTCCGGCGCCGCGCATGAGTTCGCGCTTCAGATCCATGGTCGCAATCCCCGGGGTGGATACCTCGTCCAGAATAGTAGGGTGAGGGAGGCGTCGGCAAGGAGGGGTGGGCGGGAGAGGACGATTGGAGCGCGATGTCCAACGAGGAGCAGCGCGAGGCTTTCGCCGCGGACGAGGCGCTGAAGGCTCGCGGCGCGGAGCGATCGAGATACGGCAGCGTTGGGATGCGGGGAGGGAACCAAGGAGGGAACGGGCATCCAGGACGCGGTGCGGGGCAGCGGTGGAGTCCCGTCCAACATGCCCGGGCGGCAATTCTCCCCGGGGTGCCGAGGAAGGCACCGGGAGAGGTCACGGCGGTGCTACCCTTTGCGCCCGCAGTAGTTGGCGAACACACCGAGCTCACGCGCCACCTGTGGGCACTGGTACCGAGGGTGGCGCCGCCGCCAGCGGGCGGCGCGGGTGCTGCATGTGGGGTGCGGGCAGGGGCTAGCGCTGGAGCTGTTCAGGGACGCGGGGCTCAAGGACGTTGGCATCACCATCGGCACCGAGGACCTCGCGGCGTGCGCTGCGTCGGGCTACGAGGTGCTCGACATTGATCAGTCGTAGCTCGACTTTGCCGACAGCAGCTTCGACCTCGCCGGAGAGGGATTACAATCGGAGTCGGTGGACTATCGGTCGAGCATACGGCGCGATCGCCGACCTCGCGAGCGCCGCGTGACGGGCGGTGCCGTGCCCTCCGTCTCGCTCGGGCGCGGTGAGCGCCGTGCGAACGGCGGTCGAGGTGGGGGGCCGATCCCGGCGGGACCAATCCGACGCACCCGCGTGGGCCGCCGGCGCACGGCGGGCGCGGAGGTGGGCGAGGATCTGGTCGATCACCGACGCCTGGGGGCGTCGCGGCTTCCAAACGCCATGCGCCGCCGATGCCGCGTCGGGCATGCGCGCTCCGGGACCGAGGAGCGCCGAGCATACCACCACCGACCGCACCTCCTGTCACCGTTCTGCTGCGCGGAGGGCCGTTTGGACGCCACGTCCGCGATGCGTTGGCCTAACGTTGCTTGCTGCAGACTGGCGTTTTCGGAAGCGCGCTGCGCGCGCATTCTGTTGGAGCGCCCGCTGCAGAAGCCGGCGCTGGGCCGCCGCCGGACGGTGAAGCCACCGGTAGTCACGCTTGCCGTGAGCACGCGCGGCGTTACTATTCGGCATGATCGTGTCGTTCCGTTAAGCTGAGTCCTCAATGTCCGCGCGCAAGCCTGTCACGCCTGGGAAACTCCTGCTGGAAGAGTTCCTCGTGCCGATGCAGCTCTCCCAGTACCGCCTCGCCAAGGAGATCGGCGTGCCCGCCCAGCGCATCGGGGAGATCATCGCCGGCCGCCGCGCCATCACCGCCGACACCGACCTCCGCCTGTGCCGGTTCTTCGGGCTCTCGAACGGCTACTGGCTCCGCGCGCAGGCCGCGCACGACACTGAGGTGGCGGCGAAGGCGCTCGCGCCCGTGCTGCGGCGCATCAAGCCGTGGGCCGGGAGAGTCGCATAGACGCGCACGCTCGGCCCAACGGGGCGTTAGGCGGCGGATTACACGACACCAGCCATCGGAGATTGTTGTGCAGACAGTTCAACGCGTCGTGATGGCATCGCTCATCGTTGCGGCTGGGTCATTGGGCGCCCGCTACCTTCTCGCGGATGCTGCGGTGCCCGTCGTGCGCACTCACACGACAGCGCTAATCGGCACCTGGCGCCTCGTTGAGTTTTGGGACCGTGAAACGCCATCGAGCCCGTTGGTGTATCGGTACGGACAGAAACCGACGGGCTACTTCACGTACGATCCGACCGGACACGTGTCGATTCAGATCATGCGCGGCCCGAGCACCTTCCGGGTGGATAGTGCCCGAGGCGAGCAGTGGTTCGAC
Organism: Gemmatimonadota bacterium; assembly: GCA_016719105.1. Lineage (NCBI taxonomy): Bacteria > Pseudomonadati > Gemmatimonadota > Gemmatimonadota bacterium. Next base: position 18,158 of record JADKAQ010000014.1, read on the forward strand.
GGCGACGCCCGAAGAACTCCGGCGCGCCACCGAGGACTACCGGGCGTACTTTGGCACGTATGTCGTCGACGTGGCGCAGAGCGCTGTCGTGCATAAGGTGGAGGGAGACTCCCGGGGCCTGTATACCGGCACGGACCAGCGACGACAGTATCGCCTCGCTGGCGACACGCTCGTCATCGGCAACAGTACGACATCGCATCGTTTGCTCGTTCGCGTGCGGTAAGCGGATATCCCTCGCGGCCTCACAACGGTCGCGACCGCCAGCTGCGCTTTCGCGTGCTCGCTCCGCTCGCTTGATTGAAGCGGCTGATTTTGAACCGTGACGTGATACCGACTGCGAGGAAGCACATGGCGAAACGGAACGGGCCACAGTAGTCGACGTGAGTTCGTCGAAGATGTCGGCAAGCTCGCTTCCCTGGCGTTCATCCCTCCCGCCGTGAGTGGCGGGCTACCCCGGCCCATCGCTGCGGCGGAGGCATCGGCGCAGGCAGCAACGTGGGACCTGTCCTAGATTGCGCGGCTCACGGACGCCACCGACCGCGCCGTCTTCGATTGGCCCCCCGGGTGATCCCGCCGATCCGACCATCCTGCAGTTCGCGGGGACGCTATCTCGACAACTGCCGCGGCCGTATCCGAGCGGGTCATACGTCGCTCGCGTGGTCTTCAACATTCGCACTCGCCGTGCCCGCGGCCCTGAACGACGAGATCGGCCCGCTTCTGAACTCGGCGCCGAGTATGGGGTCAAGGACCCCACCACGCAGCAACCCGCGACGCGCAATCCGTTCTGGCACCGAGCACCGAGTCCCGTCCCGGATTACGTGATGCCGACGCTGAAGGACTTCTTCGACGGCGGTGGGTTCGGTCTCGTCTGCGACTTCGCGCTTGGACACTTGGCGCGCCGTCTGGCGACCAAGCGTGGCACGGACGCTTCGGCGGTACACGCCGCCCCGCGGGCTGGGTTCGTGCCGCACGCCTGGCGTGCCCTCCGGCATGTTTGACTGGCCCGGCACAGAACGCGGGATGCGCCTGCATGCGGTTCTCAGTGCACCCGCGGGAAGGCCGGCTTGGCCGCGTGCGCCATGGGCGGCATGTTGCGGCCGTTGCCGCGTTGGGCCGGCGGCGTGGGCCGGCGCCACTCATTGTGCGGGCAGGGCATCGCGCCGGCCCACCTCGCGTTGGTTGGATGCAGCGCAGCAGAACGCGGACGCTAGGCCGACGACAACGGCTAGTTCATGGATGAGTGTCAATGAAGGCTGTCTTTCTTGCCGCTGTGCCCTATGCCGACGACGCGCTTGCGCTCCCTGTCGCCGATGTCGCCGCAGCGATTCCATACTATGAGCAGGCCTTCGGGTTTCGCGTCGCGGCGCGGCGCGAGACGCCACATCCCGCTGCTGTACTGCACGCGACGGTATCGCACCGGGGCTCGCTCAGAATGGCGGCGATCCGACGCAGGAGGGGTGCTTCTTCGAAGTCGACGACCTCGACGCCGCATTCGCCGAACTGATGGCGAACGGAGCAAAGCCCGGAACTGTCGACGAGCAGGAGATCAACGGTCAACCCTATCGCGCGTTCTTCGTCGTCGCGCCGGACGGGTTGTGCTTCATGATCGCTCAACCGCGCTAGTGCGCGGGCTCAGGAATCGATGCGCACGCGGCATCACGCCGTTTCGTTCGCGAATCCACCGCAGCATTCTGGTCCGCATGGCAGACACGTCCGACTACAGAGCCGCACGCGGGTTCGAGCGCACTGCTTGCCCGCGCTCTTGCTACTCACCATGGGCGCGACGGCGCTCGCGGCGGCTCGCGAGTGGTTCCAGACGCCCCCACCCCCGCGACGTCTCCGGCGCGTTTCTCGTCTTTTGTGTGGCCTGCCTTCCAGGGCTGTCGCGCCTTTTTCTGACAAAGTCGGCGATGGGGCGACTCGTGGCTGCCGCCTTCGGCTCGGTCGCAGCGCTAATCAGCTTCTTTCTCGCTCGCTGACGGAGAATCTTGCGGCTTCCGAACACACGTGATGAGGGGGTTATGATGGCGAGGACGGCCGCCGTGGCGCAGTTCGTCAGCGACCCAACTGGCATCTGCGACTCCGAGACTTCCTGAGCACCTCGTGCCCATCGCTCCCTTGCTCCGACGCTCACCTACGCGCTTGGCTATCGGCGTAGCGATCAATCTGCTTGTCGCCGCTTTCCACTTGATCGACCTGCGCGCACTTCTTGACCCGGAGTTGCGGCCGCTGGTCAGCAGCTACTTCTCAGACCTCACGCTGCCGTTCGCGTTCTACTACCTGTTGTGCTTCATCGACGACCGAGTGGCCGCCCTGCGGCCGGCAGCCTCGAAGGCGATCGTGGTCCTCCTGGCATCATCCGGTGCCGAACTCCTGCAGGGCGCCGGCATTGCGGCGCTCGGACGCACCTTCGACCCATGGGACTTCGCTATGTATGCCGCTGGCGTAGGGCTCGCCGCCGCGCTCGATGTTCTGGTGCTATCCCGTCTGGTGCGTGCCTGGCCGCTTGTACCTTGAGCCCGTCCGGCCGGCCACCGGTGCGCGGCACTCTAGCGAGGTTTACTGCTGACGGCTGCGCTAAGCATGGCCCGGACTGCGCCCACAAATACTCTTCGAGTGTCCGCAACAGGCACACGCGTTAGGCTGCGCAACGTCCGGTATATCCTTCACAGGAGGTAGCGATGCACTGGCCCGGGCGACTACTCCCGTTCGCAGCGGTGGCAACACTGGCGACGGCGGCCATTCTCGCCACCTCGGTCATTCCATCCGTCCGCGCCGACACGTTTCCGGGCGCCATGCCGGAACGGGCGGTTCCTGCCTTCTGGGTGAACGTCATCCTGAACCTGTTGGTGGCGGCACAGGCGTTCGGATCGTCTCGCCGTCGTGCCGGTGGCCCCACTCGACGACGCGGCTGGACAGCTGCCGCCGGCGTGGTGGCTGCGTTGCTTGGATTGGCGCTGATCGATGCGGCGATCGCATTCGCAGAACACGGCCCCACAATGCAGGGAGCGATCGTGGCGCTCTGGGTCTCTGTCTGCCTCGACCTCGCTGCCGGGGTGGCGATGATCGTGTCGGCGTTCGTGCGGCGGACGACTTCACTCGGGCAGGACTAGGTGCCGGCGCCGCCTGACCTGCGCTGGAGCAGACAACCGATCTAGTGTCTGCTCGCTTCGCTCGCTCTATTGCGCTCGGCTGCAGCGCAGGTTCAGCGTTAGCCGTACACCGGGGAGGATCCGTTCGTGAAGAGGTGGGTAGAGTGAGCGCATGCGCCTCCTGTTCCTGATTCTTCTCCTCGCGTCGTGTCGGCCGGCCGATCGCGCGCCCTCCGCTTCGTCCGTCGCGACCGAACCAGATACTGGCCGTGTGCGCGTCCCTGGCAGTACGCTGTTCTACGAGAGTGCCGGCACCGGGAGCCCGGTAATCCTCCTGCATGGCGGCAATCTCGACCGTCGCATGTGGGACGCGGAGTTTGGCGCACTTCAGCGCACACATCGCGTCATCCGGTATGACGCGCGAGGCTACGGTCGCTCAGGCGCTTCGGACACCGCATTCTCTGCGCATCACGACCTGCGCGCCCTGATGGACGCGCTGCAGTTGCCACGGGCGTCGCTCGTCGGCCTCTCCCTCGGGGGGCGTGTCGCGATGGACTTCGCACTCGCGCATCCCGAGCGAGTGGATCGCCTCGTGCTGGTCGCGCCGGGCATCAGCGGCGGGACGTGGGCCGAGGACGCCGATACCGCGTGGCTCGCGGTCGCACGCGAGGCAGCGAAGCGGCAAGACTCGGTCGCGGTGGCGCGGGCGTGGCTCGGCAGCGCCTACATTCGCACTGCGCTGCGCGACTCCACCACCGCAAAGCGCGTGCGGCAGTGGGTCGAGGATCAGTCCCCGTTCTGGGCCGGCGTGGTTCGCCATCCGGACCTCGAGGTGGAAGCCGCGCCCCCTGCGGCCGGTCGTCTCGCCGAGCTTACCGCCCCCATCCTGCTGGTGGTGGGCACGGCCGACACCCCGTTCATTCTCGACGTCGCGCGGGCCATCCAGGCGCAAGCGGCCCGCGTGCAGCGTGTCGACATCCCTGGAGTCGGGCACATGGTGAACCTCGAGGCACCCGGGCCGTTCCGGGAAGCGCTTCTCGCGTTTCTCGCCCACTGAGGTTCCGCCTCGCCTGCGCTGGAGCAGACAGTTGAACTGAGGCGTTGCATGCGGCGCTCCGGGCGGCGCGACTGCCGCCACCGTATCTCCTCGTCGGGCATTCTGCCGGCGGCTTGTATGTCCGCGTCTTCGCAGCGACGTATCCGGCCGAGGTCGTAGGTCTCGTGCTCGTTGATCCGGTGCCCGAAGATTTCAACTCGCGCGCGCAACGAGAGTCTCCTCGCGTGTATCAGCGCCTGGATTCGATCAGTGCCGATGACATCGCGAGTGGTTCACCTGGCGAGCAGGCAGAAGCGGCCGAGTGGGAGAAAGCGCTCACCGCCGACGAGCGGGCGGCTCCCCGCAGTGCGTGCGAGGCGCCGCCGCCTCCGCTGCTCTTCCAGTAGTCCAGCGTTAGGGCACGTGCGCCGGCGTCACCGGCCGACGCACGCGCCCCTCGATACCGCAGCCACCTCCTGGACCGCGACGACATCCGCTGCATTCGTCGCTACGCGTCACACTCCGAGCGCATCCACCGCACTGCGCGGTAGCCCGCCGGCGTGAACGCGCGCCCCACGATGTGCCCGCAGCGATTGACGTCCTGCGGCTGGACCGAGCTCCACGTCGCCAGTGAAGGGAGGATGGTGAAGGAGTTCGCCTTCGCCGTGAACGGGGACGAGACACCAGTGGCGGCCGTGGTGCCGATGACGCGATGGGCGTTGGAGATCCCGGTCCCGAGGCTCGGCGCGGGGACACCGGGGAGGAGCGTGGAGGTCCCGGCCGACGTCCACAGCGTGGCGACGTAACCCGTCTGGGAGGGGATGGTCCCGACGGCCTCCCCGAGGTTGTTGATCTCCTCGGCGGCGTAGTTCTTGGTGAGGCCGAGGTCGACCTGCGTCCCGTTGGCCTTCCACTTCCAGGCGTGCGCCCCGTTGGGGAAGTCGGCGCGTCCGACGATGTCGCCGGCGTCGTTGATGCCGTACGCCACGCTGGTGCTCGCCCCGGCCGGATGGAGGTCGGTGATGGCGCCGTTGGCGCTCCACTTCACGGCGTGGCGCTTGATCGCCGCGCCGGAGCGCGACTCGCCGACCGACACGCGCGACATGTTGATGTCGCGGGCGTAGCCGTCAAAGCCTAACGTGGGGAGGAAGGTCACGATCCCCTGCGCCCAGCGGACCGGCTTCCGCACGCCCAGGTACGGCGGGGTCATGAGCTGCCCGCCCCCGACCATCTCGCCGGCGTTGTTGACGCCAAGGATGAAGGTGGAGTGGTCGGAGAGCGGGAGGACGGCGAGGTAGGGGACGCCGTTGACCCAGCGCACCGGGCGCTGGAAGCCGGTGGCATCCACCAGGTGCCCCACCACGATGTTGCTGTCGTTGGAGGCCGCGGCGTCGGACTGGACCCAGCTCCCGGGAGGAAGGGGGAGCTCGGAGGCGCTCCAGGTAGGGACGCCGCCACAGCACATCGCCACCCGTGGCGTGAGGGTGGGCGCGTGGGAAGGGGCGGTGCTATCGTTGCAGGCGGCGAGCGTGAGCGCACCGGCGAGGGAGAGCGTTGCCGCGCCGACGAGGCGCGCAGGGAGGCGTGGCGAGGTGGGCATGGACGGGGGGTGAGTGAGAGGGACGATTTCCGAGCGAAGCACTCCGCTCACCCCGAGAGGCGCAGGCGCCGGGCGAATCCGGCCACGCGTGGCACGAACGAGTTGCGTTCCGCGCAACGCAACCCTCCCGGCGCGCCCCCGCGGCTGACGGCCAGGTTCGACAACCACGACCGGGCGTCGTAGTATCTCGCGATACGCCCAACACGAGTCGCCCCATGTTGCACCTGCCCCAGTTCGAGTCCTGGTCCCTCCCGCGACGCGCCCCCTCCCATCGCCTCGGCGCCGTGACCGCCCGTGCATTGCATCTGGCGGTCGCCCTCTTCGCCCTCCTGCTGACCGTCGCGGTCGCCCCCGGCACGGCCCGCGCGCAGATGGACGAGCCGGCGCGCGTCAAGGCGACCTACGATCGCACGGACGTCATGATCCCGATGCGCGACGGGGTGCGCCTCTTCACCACGCTCTACACGCCGAAGGACGCCAAGGGGCCGCTCCCGATCCTGCTCATGCGCACACCGTACGGCTCCGACACGTACCTGATCAGCATCGGCCCGTCCGTCGACTTCGAAAAGGCGGGATACATCTTCGCCCTCCAGGACGTGCGCGGCACCTACCAGTCCGAGGGCGACTTCGTCAACGTCCGCCCGTACAACCCCAGGAAGCAGGGGAACGAGTTCGACGAGGCGAGCGACACCTACGACACGATCGACTGGATGGTGAAGCACGTCGCCGGCAACAACGGCAACGTCGGCGTGTGGGGGATCTCGTATCTCGGCTTCTACGCGACCATGGCGGCGCTGTCGGGACACCCCGCGCTCAAGGCGGTCTCACCGCAGGCGCCGGTCAGCGACTGGTTCCTCGGCGACGACTTCCACCACAATGGCGCCTTCTTCCTCGGCGACGCCTTCTCCTTCCTCTCGACCTTCGGGCTCCCGCGCCCAGTGCCGACCCGGGCGCGCGCGAAGCCATACGTCTACGGCACTCCCGATGGCTATCGCTTCTTCCTCGAGGCCGGGCCGCTCGCCGACATCAGCGCGGCGAAGATGGCGAATCGCAATCCCTTCTGGACCGAGATGTTCGCGCATCCCACGTACGACGCGTTCTGGAAGGCGCGCACCCCGCTCCCCCACCTCACACAGGTGAAGCCGGCGATCCTCACCGTCGGCTCGTGGTTCGACGCAGAGAACGTGTGGGGGGCGGTGCACACCTACCGCGCGTTCGAGAAGCAGAACCCCGGGCTCTCCAACGCCATCGTGATGGGGCCCTGGTACCACGGGCAGTGGTGGTTCGACGACGGCGCACAGCTGGGTGAGCAACGCTGGGGGGCGAAGACATCGGAGTACTACAGCCGCGAGATCCTGCTCCCCTTCTTCGAGCACTACCTCAAGGGAACGGGCGACGGGCGCTACGCCGAGGCGCAGGTCTTCGAGACCGGGAGCAACCGGTGGCGCGCGTTCGACCAGTGGCCTCCAGCGGGCGTTGCCCGCGAGTCGCTCTACCTCTCGGCGCAGGGGACGCTCAGCGCCGGGCAGCGGAATGGCCTGAGCGGCTTTGACCAGTACTACAGTGACCCCAACAAGCCGGTGCCGTACCTCGACAAGGTCACGACGCGGCGCCCCGGCACTGAGCACCAGTACATGGTGGAGGACCAGCGCTTCGCCTCCACGCGCCCCGACGTGCTGGTCTACCAGACGCCGCCCCTCGAGCACGACCTGACGATCGCCGGCCCGATCACGGCGACGCTCTACGCCTCGACCACGGGGACCGACGCCGACTTCATCGTGAAGGTCATCGACGTCTATCCCCACAACACTCCCGACCCGACGCCAAACCCGACGCAGGTCGTGCTGGGTGGCTACCAGCAGCTGCTGCGCGGCGAGGTGATGCCGGCTCGCTTCCGCAAGGGATTCGAGAAGGGGGTGGCGATGGTCCCCAACCAGGTCGAGAAGGTCGAGTTCGAGCTCCCCGACGTGCTGCACACCTTCAAGGCCGGACACCGGGTGATGGTGCAGGTGCAAAGCAGCTGGTTCCCGCTCGTCGATCGCAACCCACAGACGTTCGTCGACATCTATCGCGCCACGGCGTCGGACTATCGCCCAGCGTGGATGCGGATCCACCGTGCGCCGGGAAAGGAGTCGCGGATCACGCTGGGGGTGCTGCGGTAACGGCCGCATGGCATGACGTGACGGGTGCGCACGAACCGCCAAGGGTGCTCCCGTCGCCTGGGTGCCCCCTCGCGCTCCTGATCACCTCATGCGAACGGGGCGTGTTGGTGCGATTCTCCGTTGCGCGGGAGCGATCGCCCGTCGAGCCCATGCCGCGGGGGACGACGCGGACAGCTGCACGCGGCCACTCGGCGGGCCAGGCTGGCCCGTCGCGAGGCTTCGCTACTTGATGCGCCGCATCATGTAGTTTGTCCTCGCGCGGAACACCTTCCCGTCGCGCCCACGATCGAAGCGCATGATCTCGCCATCCTCGCCGTCCTTCCGGATCTCCTGGAAGGTGTCCTCGCCGACCTTCTTCCACCGGGTGATCGACTTCACCGGTTCATCGCTGGGCACGTACATGGTCGCGAGCGCACCCTTCCAGCGGATCACCTCCATCTCGCCGCCGAAGCTCCAGTACGTCCCGACATACGGATCGAGGGAGGGATCGGCCGCCTTGAGTGACCGCGACGAGTCGGCGAGCGCCTCCTTGAGGGCGGGGCCCAGGAATTCATGACCCTGCTGCGCGAGCGCCATCGCGTCTGCGTCGCCGGCGTTGGTCATCACGATCGAGGCGATCTTGTCCTCGGGCTGCAGCGTGAGCTGCGTGCGGTAGCCGGGGCAGCTCCCGCCGTGCCCGACGAAGGTCTTGTCTCCCTTGCGCCAGACCTCGAAGCCGAGCCCCCACGTGGTTTCCCACGAGGGATCGGTGAAGTGCACGCGCTGCATCTCGCGCAGCGTGGACTTGGACAGGATGGGGCTCCCGCCGGTGCCAGCGAGGACGCGGAACTGCCACGCCGCGAACTTCGCGAGGTCGAGCGGGGTCGACGCGTAGCCGGCCGCCGCCGCCATCGCCTTCGTCTGGTAGGGTGGCATGGGGTGACGGCTCCCATCGCGCTCCGACGCACTGTAGCCGATCGCCAGCGTCTTGCCGCGCTCCGCCGTCGGATACTCCACAGACGTGCTCGTTAGGCCGAGCGGGGCGTTGATGTGCGTGGTGACATAGGTGCTCCACGGCTCGCCCGACGCCGCCGAGACCACGGCGCCGAGCAGGGTGAAGCCCAGGTTGGAGTACTGGAAGTAGCGCTCAGGGCGATACGCGACCTCGCGGTCCTTTACCCCCCGCATGACCTCGTCGAAGGTGGGGAACATCATGCCCGGCTCGAGCCAGAGCGTGTCGGCGAGCTCGCGTTGCAGCCCTGAGGCGTGCGTGAGGAGTCCCTCGACGGTGATCGCCCCCTCGTCCGCATAACGAGACCTCGGCGTGAACCACGGCAGGTGCTTGGACACCGGGTCGTCGAGGCGCAGCTTCCCGGCATCGCGCAGCTGCAACGTGGCGATGCTCGTGAAGAGCTTGGAGATGGAGCAGATGCTGTACGCGGTGCTGGCGGTCGCCGGGATCCGCCGCTCGACGTCCATGTAGCCGCTCCCCCCCTGCCAGAGGACGTCCTGGTCGACGACCAGCGCCGCCGACGCCCCCGGGATCCGCTTCCACGCGCGCTGGGCGTCGAGCCACTTCTCGTAGGCGGCGAGCGCTTCCTGGACGCGCGGGTGCTGGGCGATGGACGGCGCCTGCGCGCGCGCGCCCGAGGTGGCGATGGTGAGCGCGAGGGAGGCGGCGACGGCGGCGCTGCGCGCGCGACGGCAATGCGGCATGGGGGACTCGTGGAGGGTGGGCCTGGTCGCCCTAAGCTCCCGGTTACGGCCGCGGGCGCAAGGAGGGCGAGGGCGGCTGACCGAGGCACGCGGAGACGCAGCGCGCATTTGCCCTCGCCATTCACATGAGTACGGGGCGCGCACGAGCACCTGGACCGTGGCAACCTGAGCGGACCAGTGGCGAATCGTGAAGGAGATGGTCGACTACTCCACCGATCGAGGTGACTACGCACCACCCGAGTAGGGCCGCGCGGGTGGGACGTCGCGCGGTGCGCCACACTCGGGTAGCCGCAGCCACCTGCGCAGCCGAGTCGCATTCGCAGCCGCGCTCCTGCTTCTGAGCACGAGTGCCTTTCGTCAGGCGCTGAGTGAGTTGCGCGACACGGAACCGGGCTCGCTACTCTTCGGTGCGCTGCAGCTGGTGATCGGTACGTCGGCGGTGGTGGCGGCTATCGGATTGGTGAAGCGCGCGCAATGGCAGGGCGGGCACCCGATCTGCCACCGACACCGGTGCTGCTGGCCGAAGCTCCGCGACCAGCCGAACCCATCGACTCTCGTGCTCCCGAGGCGCACGTAACTCGTGGCACCCAACGCCACGATGACCGATCGCAAGCATCAGGCGCGCCGAACAACGAGTAGCGTGGTCAGGAAGCGGCCGCACTGGCCGTGGCGACGCAGGTCGTCCGCCATCGCTGGGCCCCGCCCCGGCAGCGCGCGGATGGGGGCCACCGTAGAATTGATGACCATGACGACACGACGATACGGGGACGATGAGGTGCGAGAGATCTTCCGTCTCGCGACCGAGGGCGAGCGGCGCGATCCCTCGTTGCCCGTCGACCCGGGCGGACTGCGTCTGGCGGAGCTCCAGCGCATCGGGCAGGAGGCAGGTATCGAGCCCGAGCGCGTCGCCGCCGCGGCCGCGGCGCTCGCCGCCCGCGGAAGGCCCTTGCCGGTGCAGCGCGCCTTTGGGCTCCCGATCGGGATCGCGCGCGTGGTGGATCTGCCGCGGGCGCCCACCGATCGCGAGTGGGAGCAGTTGGTGGCACAGTGCCGGACCACGTTCGCGGTGCAGGGCCAGGCAACGATCGAGGGCGGGCTCCGCACGTGGTCGCACGGCAATCTGCATCTGTCCATCGAGCCAACCGCAGACGGCGAACGGCTGCGACTCCATAGTCGTAGTGAGGCCGCGGAGCTGCTCAACGGTATCGGGACGGGCGTCGGCGGCCTGTCGCTGCTGATGAGCGGCGTGGTGGCCGCGGCCGGCAAGCCGGAGAAGGCCCTCGCGGTACTTGGCATGTTCGGCGGCATCGCCCTCGCCGCCTTCCTCACCAACGTTGTGCGCGCGCCACGGTGGGCCCGGGAGCGCGATCGCCAAATGACGGCACTGGCCGCGCACGCGGTGCATCTGCTCTCGCATCCCGCGGTCCACGCCCCGTCTACGCGCGAGAAGCCGTGAGGATGGACGGCGGGGCTGACATGGCCTTCAGAGATGAAAACCGTGTTCGCGGCGCGCACTGGCCACTACGTGTTGCAGGGCCCTGCAGCAGAACGCGAGCGGTCGGGCCGCATCACGAGTTCCCTGCACGGCAGTACACGTGCACGGTCCTGCGTGCCAAGGAGAGAGTCGGCTAGAGTGGCCCCGCGTGCGGGCGAGCTCCGTACCTTCCATCGCGTACGCCCAGACGTAGCCTACTCGCTCGTGCCTTTCGGTACCCTTCATCGCCCATGGTCGACGTGATTTCCTCATGACGTCCTACAATCCGGCTTCGGTCGCTCGGTACTTTGACGCGCTCGGCGCGCGAGAATGGACCCGTCTCGTCGAGACACCGACGGCGGAGGTGAAACTCCACGTGCATTCCCACTACCTCCGTCGCTATGTCACGCCAGGTATGCGGGTGTTGGACATCGGTGCCGGCGCCGGTCGATTCACTCAAGTGCTCGCGACGCTGGGCGCGTCGGTCACGGTCGCGGATCTTTCGCCGGTGCAGTTGTCCCTGAACAAGCAGCACGCGGCGGAGCATGCGTTTGCGCACGCGGTAACCGACTGGGTGATGGCGGACATCTGCGACCTGTCTGCGTTCCCCGATGAAGCGTTCGACGCCGTCGTGTGCTATGGCGGCCCGCTCAGTTACGTGTTCGAACGGCGGCAGGAGGCGCTCGACGAGTTGCGTCGAGTGACCGCACCTGGGGGCTATCTCTTTCTGAGCGTGATGTGCCTGTGGGGATCGATTCATGAGAAGCTGCCCGGTGTCTTGGCCACGGATGCGATGGAGAACGCGCGCATCATCGCGACCGGGGAACTGCGCCTAGGTGCCGATGACGGCACGCGACATCAGTGTCACTTGTACCGGGCACACGAGTTCCGGGTGCTCCTCGAAGCGGCGGGCTGCGAGCTACTGGCGCTCTCCGCATCCAATAGCCTGTCATCCGGCTGGGGCGCATCGTTGGACACGATTCGGGCTGACGCGGCGAGGTGGGAGGAACTTCTCGGCATGGAGGTCGAGGCTGGTGCGCAAGCGGGCTGCCTGGACCTTGGCACGCACCTCATCGCCGTCATCCGGCGTCCAGTGGCCTAACACCCAGATTGACTCTCGGTGCTTCGGCACGTTCACCACGGACGTGCGAGCAGGCTCTGGTCGAGACGCTCTGGCGAGATGTGGCCTAACAGTACGTTGCGCTTCACCGGGCCGCTGCGCGCACGCGCGACCCGAAAGGTCGGTGCAGACCTGCCCTCTGCTCCCGCTCCACCATCGTCAGCGCATGTGCCGCCACCGGCAGCCGCGCGTTGCGCTGTCGTCCTCGACCACGCTCCGTGACGGCGCCGTCGGCGCTATTCTCCGCGGGGCGCAGACGGCGCATTGGGGGGAGCCGCCTGTCCACGTCACCACGCGGAAGAACGTCTGCCATACGCGCGAGGCGCCGAGGGGCTATGCCGATCCTGTTCTCCGCCAAGTCCGTCGATTCCGGTGGGCTGTCGCACGTCTCGCCCGACGGATTCACGCTCGACGCCGTGCGGTGGGCGAGCGTGGAGCACTACTGTCAGGCCCGGAATTTCGCCGGGACGGCCGTCGCCATGCGTACCCGCCGGGCGGAGTCCCCGCGTTAGGCGCGCAAGACGGGGCACGATCGGTCGCTGCTCCTGGCGTGTACCACACGGGAGTCACCGCGCGAGGGCGCGGAGAGAATTATCGTCGCGCTGCAGGCGGCGCTGCGAGAGCGCCTGGCCGCCGATCAGGCGGCACCTGGCGATGCGGCTCCAGCACGGCAGCGCATCGGCTCAGGGGCCAAGAAGTGGCACTGCTGACCGATCGACTCGCCAGCGCTCGGGGACTCCCGCAGGAGTACGTCACGCGGGCGGACCTCCGCGACGGGCAGATCGCCCTGAAGCCGATCCGCGACTCGGCGCAGGTGGATGCACGTCGCGCCACGATGGGCCTCCCGCCGATGACGGAGTATCTGCGCGTGCTCGATTCGGTGTATTTTGGCCGGATCCCGCGATGACTCGCGCGGACCACCGCCCACCCTGCGCCGCTTCAGACAGCGCAGTGTCGGAAGCGGGCGGCGCGCGCATGTGTTGAGCGCGCTGGGGCAGCGCTGGCGCGTCGGGCTCCAACACAACAATTCACTCGCGGCGAACGCCGGTTCGTTCAACCACTACCTCATGCAGCAGCGAGCTACAGACCGTAGCCCCGAGCGTGCACCGGCAGGTACCACCGAATCGCCGCGGCGACTCGGGTGGCCGGCCGTGCTGGCGCTGAACTTCCTCCCCGGCGTCGCCACGGTCGCGCTGGTCGGTGTGCTCCACCCGGCGATCGAGTCGCTCCGATGGCCGCCGGTGGTGGCGTACACGTGCGCGATCGGACTCGTGACGCTCGGCGAGGTCGCGGTGCTCGCCCGGCAGGCGCAACGCCTGTCCAGCACGTGGGATCCGCGCCGCGCCGTCGCCCTCACGGCACGCCTCCCCTTCCGCGCGGCCGTGATCCCGATCGTCGGGTTCATCCTCGTCGCCGCCGGTCTGGCAGCGCTCCTCGATCCGGTGGCAAGCGCGATCAGTGCGCGCCTCGCGCACGTAGTACCAGGGTGGCTCAGCGCCGACACCGATGCCACGACGGTGGCAACCTACGGGCGCACAGCCGTGATGGTCGCCCTGTCGTTCAACTTCCTGATCGATGTCATCGCCAGCCCGTACGTCGAGGAGCTCTACTGGAAGGGTTACCTCATGCGACGGATCCCCGCCCGCGTCGCGCTTCAGCCGGTCGCACTCGCGATCCTCTTCGCGGCGCAGCATTTCTGGCAGCCAGGTGAGTTCCTGCTGGTCGCGCTCCTCCAGGCCGCGATCGGCAGCCACGCCCAGAGGACGAACTCGCTGACGGTGGCCATCTGGACCCACTGGCTTGCCAATGGCATCGTGACCGTCCTTACGATCCGTGAAGTACTCGCCTGAACAGGCAGGGGGCGGATTGGTTCCCCACGATGACCCTTGCCTCAGCCACAATCTCCCGCAAGGAAGGAGCGCCTCGCATGACCAAAGTCACGCCGTTTCTGATGTTCAACGATCAGCTCGACGCGGCGATCGCGTTCTACACCGCCACCTTTCCTGACTCTGAAGTGCGGAACGTCGCCCGCACCGGCACGGATGGGCCGATCGTCTCTGCCGAGTTCGTTGTTGGCGGTCAAGTCTTCATGGGCTACAACGGAGGTCCGTACTTCGCGTTCTCCGAAGGCTTCTCGCTGTACGTTGACTGCGAAGATCAGGCCGAAGTCGACGCGTACTGGGACAAGCTCGTCATGGCCGGCGCGACGCCGACGGCGTGCGGCTGGATCAAGGATCCCTTCGGCCTCTCCTGGCAGATCGTCCCGCGGCGATTCATGGAGCTCATCCGCGACGAGGATCCCGGCAAGGTCAAGGCCGTGATGGACGCCATGATGACGATGGTGAAGCTCGACGTGGCGGCGCTCGAGCGGGCATACAACGAGGCGTAGCAGTCGTCCCACCTGTCCGGAGAACGAGGTGCCGGCATTTCGAACGATCGGCGGGGATCGTGCCGACGCGGGGCTGACCAACATGGAAACCACGATGACGGACGTGAATCAGGGGCGGATTCGAGTTCAACGACTGTCGGCTGTCGTCGCCCTCGTGTTTGGCCTCACGACGCTCGGAGCGGGAGTCAGCGTGCTCGCTGGACGCGACCGGGCCACCTGGTGTATCGACCGCTCCTGCTCTTCAACACGTGCATGGGACTCGGCTACGTGGCTGCTGGGATGCTCGCGTGGCGTCGCGCGATCGCTGGCCGGATTGCTTCGCTGCTGATCGTCGGTCTCAACGCGCTCGTACTGGCTCGTGTCCTGTATCTCTACCGTGTGGGCGGTGTGGTCGCGCTCGACAGCGTGCGCGATGTTCTTGCGGACTGGTGTCTGGCTTGCGCTCTTCCTTCTCCTCTGGTGGGCCGGCAGCCGCCGCCACGCTGCCTAACGGGGAGTGCTGCGGGCAGCGGGACGGTCGACATAGCATCGTCCCGCCTCCCAGCATTCTGAGAAGGCGCAGGTTACCGGTGTCCCGCGATTCCGGTTTGATCGGCATTGCGATCTTCCTCGCGCCGGTCATCGAGGAGATCTCCCGGCGCGGCTGCGGTCATCGCGGGGGAAGCGGATACCTCGCCCGCGCGCTTCCCGCAGCAGCACGACCCTACCGCTTGACCCAGTCGGCAGAGGCCAGCGGGAACTGCATGGCGACGACCTTGCCGCTGGTGCCGATCTTGAAGGTCACCGGCATCTTCCCCATGATCGCATCGTTCATCGTCGCGACAAATGAGTCGAAGTGGAAATGCTCGGAGCTCACCGACGATCGCGCTCTTGTCGTACTTGATGAAGAGCTTCCCGCCGTCCAACCGTACGGTGGCCGTTCCCATGAAGCTGTCCGTGTAGGTCCCGGCGTATGCCTCGAGCGGAAGCGACGGCTTGGTCCCCTCGACCTTGACCGGAGGCTTCGCGGCGGCCCGACGCCGCGCCTGGTCGGCCTGCTCGGCCGCGTAGTACTCGGCGTTGTAGTCCTTGGCTGGGGATATCCCCAGGAGCCGATCGAAGGCGTTGGCCATCAACGGGAGGGTGACGTCGGACTGGTTCATGTTGGTGAGGATGACCATCCCGATCCTGCTTTCGGGGAGGAATCCGACCATGGCCGCCATCCCGTCGATGTTGCCGCCGTGGTTCACCCAGCGCTGGCCGCGGAAGTCCTCGACAAACCACCCGAAGCCGTAACCCAGAAAGCGGGGCGACATCAGGCGGGCGATCATGTCTGGATCATCGACGGTGAACTGCGGGGCCGTCGCCTCGCGCACCATCGCGTCGCTCAGCAATCGCTTCCCCTCGAAGGAGCCGTTGTTGATCCACAAGCGGAGCCACTGTGCCATGTCGGCAGCGTTGGAGTTGATCGACCCGGCTGCCCCCGCGTTGTCGATGTTCCGATACGGGATCGCCGTGACCACACCGCCGAGTTCCGCGTGTGGGGTGGCGACGTTCGGATTGCCTGCCAGCTCCCGCACCGACGTGTTGGACGACGTCATGCGGAGGGGAGCGAAGATCCGGGACTTGATCAGGTCGTCCCAGCTCTGTCCCGTCACCGCGTGCGCCACTTCACCGGCGGTGATGTACATCAGGTTCTGGTACTGGAAGTGCGAGCGAAAGCTGGTGGTCGGCGCGAGTCGTCGGATCGACCGGACGATGTCCTCCCGGCTGTTCGTGGTGGCATACCAGATGTTGTCGCCGCGGCTCATCCCGCTGCGATGCAGCAGGAGATCGCGCACCGTGATCTCGCGGGTGACCCACGGGTCGTACATCTCGAACCACGGGAGGTACTCGGTCACGCGATTGTCGAAGCGGATTCTCCCCTCGTCGGCGAGCATCTCGAGCGTCGCGGCGGTAAAGGCCTTCGAGGAGGAGCCGATCGCGAACATCGTCTGGGCGTTCACCGAGTCGGTCCCGCCGACCGTGCGGACGCCGTAGCCCTTGAGCATGATCACCGAGTCGCCCCGGACAGCCGCAATCGCGAGCCCCGGCACCTTCCACTGCTTCATCGCCGCCATGACGTACTGGTCGAATCCGGTCAGCGGGTTCTTCGTGGCGGCGCGTCTGGGCGTCCGCCGACGTGGTCCACGGCGCGACGAGGGTGAACGCGAGAATCGCAAACCACGAGAGGGGAAAGCCGGGTGAGCGTCGTCCGTGCGTCATGCGGTCGTGTCCGTAAGGGGTCGAGTCCTGTCGCATCGCGGGCGCCATTGAGACTACCTCTCGAGATCGCATCGTGCCAACGTTCGGCCGCAACTCAACCCGGCCTTCGGTCGCACGTCCACACGATTGCTCATGTCCCTGCGTCTGCTACTCGCCGTGACGCTCTTCGCGCTGGCCGCCTGGTCCCCCGTCGGCCTTGCACAAGCCACGCATGACAGCGCCGGTGTGCGCCTCGCCACCTATTCCCGGAGCGCGAAGCCGCGCGCGACCTGGAGCCTGAGCGCACAGCCCCTTCTTGAACTCGGCGTGACCGACGACCCCGCGAGCGAGTTTGCAGCGGTGCGTGGTGTGGTGCGTCTCGCGGATGGCGGCGTCGCCGTCGCGAACGGCGCCAGCAACGGATCCGCGTGTTCTCACGCGATGGGCGGTTCGTGCGTGCGTTGGGACGGGCGGGAAGCGGCCCGGTGAGTTTCGCCCGGATCACCTGACTGCTGCGGCGGGGCGACACGCTGGTCGGCGTCGACGGGGACTCGCGGCCAATCTTCGAGCCATCCGGCCGCTTGGTTTCGTAGCGCGCCGGCGCGCCGCGCCGGGAGTGCACCCCGCAACGCATCGGTCTTGGCGCGGGGCGCGACGTCCTACGTACTCGTCACGGATGGCGCGCCGATGGCCGAGCGTGAGCGCCAGATCATCTTCTACACGCTCACGGTCGCCGACGCCGCGGGCGACTCGCTGCTCCCCTTGTCACGATGCCCGGATACCGGCAAGCCCGATCACGGCTTTCGCCCGCCAGCTGCTCGAGGCAGAAGGCGTGGTCGCGCGTCCGACTCCAGCGCGTGCGCCGGATACTCTGATCGGCTGGTGCTCACCTGCCACGGGCCCAGGGGCGTGCGCGCGTCCGCATCAGCCGCGACATCGCGCCGCGCGCGATTCGCGAGGAGGAACGCGCGCTGGTGCGTCAGGCGTACCTCGACGCCAACCGGGACGCCCCGCCGGCCGTACGCCAGCAGATGACGACGGCGGTGCAGGCGTTCCCATTCGCGAGCACCGCTCCCGCCTTCAGTCGTCTCGCGCTCGGGCCCGATGGTGAGTTGTGGGTCGGTCCCTTTGATCCCGGCTTCGGCCTGCCGGGTCCCGGGGCGCCCCTCGCCCCCACCACGCCGCAGACGTGGAGCGTGTTCGCACCGGACGGTACGTGGCGGGCCGAGGTGACGCTCCCGCGGCGGTTTGCGCCGTTCGAGTTCGGGCGCGACTATGTGGCCGGTGTCGCGTTCGATGCCGATGACGTCGAACGCGTGGTCGTGTGGGGCGTGCGTCGTTAGGGTGCTCGCGTGATGAGGCCGCAACAGATGCTGGAGGATCAAGGATCCCCATGGTGAAACGCGCCGGCGTGACCGTGCTGCTGGTCATCTTGTGGGCCGCCGGGATTCTCGGTGGCGCACTCTTTGGCTGGTGGCGGCGGCCGCTTACGCCCACGGATGATCCCCGCGCCTTCAGCAAGCCGCCATCCCCATCATCAACGCGGGGAATCGCGCCAACACTGCCGTCATCCTTATCAGGAGAGGCGCCATCGGCGCTGAGTTCTATTCCGCGAGTCGCGACTCCATCGACCGAAATAGCGTCTTCGCCACCGCGTCATTGAGCAAGTGGATCACGGCACATGCCGCCATGAAGCTGGTGGAGCAAGGCAAGCTGGACCTCGATCGACCGGTTGAGGGCTACCTCACGCGATGGCACCTTCCATCAACCGCGTTCGATTCGCGTGAAGTCACCGCGCGGCGACTTCTCAGTCACACGGCCGGGCTGACCGATGGCCTTGGCTTCGGGGACTATCGACGAGACGAGGCCCTTCCAACATTGGAGGAGGCGCTGGCCGCGCCTCGGGCATCCAGCGGCCGCCCTTCCTCGCCCATCGCCGTGGGGATCCAGCCAGGCTCTCAGTTTCGGTACTCGGGCGGTGGCTACTTGCTGCTCGAGCTGCTGGTGGAAGAACTCTCGGGAGAGCGGTTCGACACCTTCGTCACTCGCGAGGTGCTCCACCCCTCGGCATGACGCGCTCGGGATACGCCGACCTTTCTGCAACGACCAACTCGGCCAAGTCATACTACGCCGACGGCCGGCCAGCACCGATCTACCAGTACGCGTCACGGGCAGCGACGGGGTTCACTACGTCTGCCAGCGACATGGTCAGTTTGGTCCTGGCGCAGCTGCGAACGGTCGAGGGGAGCCCACTCGCCAGGACGACGCTCGAGTCGATGCGCATCGCCGAGGCACGATCGATGGGCGCCGACCTCTGGGGGTTGGGCACCGTGCTGTACGCGCCGACGAAGAATGGCGGCGTCATCTTCGGCCATGACGGAGCCAATGAGCCAGCGATCAGTGCAACCGTCCGGATCAACCCCGACACGGAGGACGCGATCATCGTCCTGGCGACCGGCAGCAAGGCACTCGCGTCGCAGCTCGGCGCGGAGTGGGTGTTCTGGCAAACCGGCCTGCCTGACGTACTCACCATCCCCTCCGAGATTCGGCGAGTGATGCCTCTGATTGGTTGGGGGGCGTGTGGCATCGTGCTGCTCGCCTTCGCGTCAGCCTGGCGTACGCGGGGCAAGCGAATCACGGGCGGCACCTAACGACCGGTGGTCGCGGACGGCGCCGAATGTCGGCCGTGCGCCGCGAGGGCGCATCGCCTCCCGTAGGTCGCACGGGTGACTCACCTCGCGAAGGGCCGCAGGATTCACATCCAAAGGAGGACGGCATGGCGAAGCTCGTGTTCGGAATGAACCAATCGCTGGACGGGTATGTCGACCACATGGCGTTCGCGCCAAGCCCAGCGCTGTTTCGCCACTTCGTCGAGGAGGCTCAGGGGCAGGCAGGCAGTGTGTACGGCCGCCGTATGTACGAGATCATGCGCTACTGGGACGACGACCATCCTGAATGGGGTGCAGATGAACGCGCCTTCGCGGCGGCGTGGCGGAAGCAGCCAAAGTGGGTCGCCTCGCGCACGTTGACCGAGGTCGGCCCCAACGCCACCCTGCTCGACGCCAATCTCGAGGGCGCGATCCGCGCGCTGAAGGCCGAGCGCGACGGGGAGATCGAAGTGGCCGGCCCTGTCCTGGCGCACTGCCTAACCACTCTTGGCCTCATCGATGAGTATCGCATCTACCTGCATCCCGTCGTGCTGGGGCACGGCGCGCCATACTTCGCCGGACCCCGGCCGCGACTTCGCCTGATCGCGAGCGATCGGATGGACGATGGGGTGATCAGGTTGAGCTACGCACCTGTCGGGTCTTAACGCCGAGTGTAGCCGCTGTAGACCTGGCCGGCGTCCTGCGGGCACGAGAGGAAGCGCCAGGCCGCCCGACGATCCGCCCAGTCGCCGCACAACAGGTTGAGCTGCTCGCCCTGGCTGCCGCTCATCTGCCAATGCAGGTGGCGCGGCGCGAGCGACAGGTCAGCCGTACGCTGCACGCTCTCGGAACCGCACTGCAGGATGCGGTCGGTCAGGCTCGACGACGTGGGCTGCAACACCAGGTTGCCACCGTTGGGGTTGTAGGGCGAGGTGGTCACCCGCACCACACCTTGCTCCACGAGCAGCAGGTCACGCGTGCACACCGGCGCGCTCAGCACGTCAGGACGGCGCACCACCAGTTCATAGCGCCCGCCGTCCAGGATGCGCAGCCCGGCCCGGTAGCGCCGGTCGTCGTAGTGCGTCTGCGGCGACAGGAAGCCGGCCGCGTCCAGCGGCGCATCATGCGACGCCACCAGCCAGGTCCCCAGCATGCGTGGTGGCGGTGGCTGCGTGGGTGGCGTGCTGTTGGGCAACATGTCGGCGGCTTCTGGCAACGGCCGCCTGCAGGCGCTCGAAGCTCTTGATGGTCTCCGACACGTCGGCGTTGGTGAGCGCCAGGTGGTAGGTGGGCAGGCCGTACACGGACTGCAACTCGGTCAGGTCCACCTTGTAGCGGAGCGGCGCCAGCGAGCCCGCACCCTCCCGCTCCACGCAGCTCCTGGGGGCGCTGGACGTGAGGCGATGCGTGGCCTCGTGCGCGCGCTGCGGCTGCATCACGAGCAGGCGGCCCTGCAGCGTGAGCGTACCATCGTGGCTGATCGTGCGGCTGCATTGCTGGTCGCGAAAGCCGTAGAAGTAGCGATAGTGGCCGTCCGGTTCCACGCGCAGGTAAGTGCCGCCGCCTCCGTCCATGGTAGTCATGGAGGTGGTCATGGTCTCGTAGGTGCGCCCCGATGCCATGGTCTGCGTGCCGAAGGAGACGCGGAAGTCGCGCTTGATGGTGTCGAACACCCAGATGCCTTGCAGCTGCTCCACGCTGGGCTCGCGGCGCAGGTCCAGTGCGCGCCCGGCCAGCGCATCGGCTGGGACACGTCCCGCCCCGGCCCCGGCCGCCACGGGCGCAGGGCCTGCGGGCCCTGGCGGCGCCGCCGGCGTGGGGGACGTGGCCGGCGCCGGGGGCGGCGCGGCCGCCGCAAGGCGGGCCGCGTCTGGCGTTAGGCGCATCCCGTTGAACATCTGTGTGGCCCGTTCGGCGAAGCGCTGATAGCCTGCATCGGAATCGGCCATGAATATCATGGTTCCGCAGGCGCGCCACGCTCGGCGCGCGCCAGATAGGAGAAGTGCCGCGTCCCCTGGCTGGTCGTGTACGTGGCGAACCAGGCGGCGAATTCACCCGCCGAGCCAGTGCCGCGCTTGAGCGGGTACGCGCGCACCAGGGAGAGGGCGAGCGATGCTTCCAGCTGCTGGCGGTTTGCGGTGAATTGTGCCGTGAAGTCCGGTCCCTGCGGCTGCACCGGCAGGAGGAGGATGTACACACTCCCCGGCGCGACGCCCGGTGGCGCGAAGAGCGTGGCACCGTCCTGCGCGGCGCTCACCCAACCTGCAGGCGGCGTGACACTGTAGGCGGTGGGCTGTGCCACCGCCGGTGTGAACCGCGCGGCGCCCGCCAGCAGCATGAACGGCGCGATGAAGCGGAGCTTCGTTCCAGTCACCGGCATAGAGGTTCGGCAATTACGTGCGAATGTCGCGGAGGCCGATCATGCGTTGCGCCCCGCGGCGATCGGTGGTGCCGCAGCCGCTCGATCGGCGTGCTTCGAGTATAGGCCGCGCCCACCGGGCACGGAGAGCCCGCGGGTGCAACGTCGCGATCCTCGCCGCGCCGTCGCGTGTTGCCTCCGGACCGCCGAGCTCGAGTAGGGCCGTCCTCTTCTCCCTCACCTTCCTCCCGCAGGTTGTCAACACTGCCCGGGCCTAGCTGTGGGCGCGGCGCCGCCGAGTGGGCGCAGGCCCGTTGGTGTGGATGTGCCCGTCGCGGGCACAACGGACTCGACGCAGGGGAAGGCGACGCACAGATTCACCGCCAGCCCACACTCGATGCCCGGCCTCGCCACCCGACGCCACATCACGAGCGCCACTCGGACCCTCCGATGGCTACGTTAGGCCGTCACCCGCACAGGAGAGGGGCGCCGCATGAGTCGCGTATTCGTCAACATCGGGTTGAGCCTCGATGGCTACATGGCACCGGACGGCATGACCATGGAGAACTTCGAGTACAAGAACTGGGGGGCCAAGTGGGGGGCGATGATGGCGTGGATCCTCAACCAACAGTACTTCCGCGAGAACCTCCAGCTCGGAACCGGGGGAGAGACCGGCCCGGTCAATGACCTGGTTCGTCACACCACGGAGCGCATCGGGGCGAACATCATGGGCAAGCGCATGTTCGACCAGGGCGAACGCGTGTGGCCAGAGAACGCTCCGTTTCATACCCCGGTCTACGTCCTCACGCATGAGCAGCGCGAACCCTGGGTACGCCCAGGCGGGACGACCTTCTACTTCATCAACTACGGGCCAGAGCGGGCACTCGAGCTGGCTCGGGAAGCCGCCGGCAGTCGTGACGTCCGTCTCGCGGGTGGAGCAGATGTGATCCAGCAGTACCTGAACCTGGGTGCCGTCGACGAGTTGGAGATCGCCTTGGCCCCCGTGTTGTTCGGCGGTGGGCGGCGTCTCTTCGAGAACCTGCGCGACCCCGGGCCGCAGTTTCGCATTGACCGGGTGCTCGATGGCCCGGCCGCCACGCACTTGCGCTATGTGCGTGCGTGATGATGGCCTAACTATCGGTGGCAGGGCGCGCCCTGCCACCCACCCGGCACTACTTCATCGCGAGCACGTGCGCCACGAACTGATCGACGGCGATCTCGGTCCCCTGGTAGAAGCCCGACGTCTTGTTCGTCTCGAGGTCCGCTTCACTCCGATGCAGCGCCGTGAACACGTAGCGTGTGCCGGTCCCAACCGACTCCATCGTCACGATGGCCGTGATCGGAATGTCGTCGAAGACCGCCGGGCGATACCCGGGAACAGCATGGAAGTCCAAACCAGTCGCTGCATCGGGACGACGTCGAGGAAACAACCGAGGTTCGGAATCTCCGGACCGTCTCCCACGGCGATGTCGATGCTGAAGATGCCCCCCGGCAACACATCCATCTCGGTTCGCGCCACACGCCCCCACGGCTTGGGCATGTACCACTCCATGAGGTGTTCCGGTTTCGTCAACGCTTCCCAGACGAGCCGCGGGGGTGCGTCGATGAACCGTTCGATGGCGAAGTCGAGCTTCGGATTGAAGGCGAAGTGCGTGCTCATGATCCGGATTCCTTCTCCTTGAGTTGTTTGACGTAGCGATCGAACCGGTCCAGTCGAGATTCCCACTCCTGCCGACGCGCGCGCAGCCAGTCTTCCACGACCTTGAACCGTTCGGGTGCGAGCTCATACGTCCGCACACGCCCGTGCTTCTTCGACTTGACCAGTCGGCTCTGTTCGAGCACGGAGAGGTGCTGCACGAACGAGGGGAGCTGCATGTCGAACGGCGCCGCCAGTTCGCTGACGGTGGCGGGTCCGACAGACAGTCGCTCCAGGACCTGTCGCCGAGTCGGGTTGGACAAGGCGTGAAAGACTTCGTCAGCGGCTGCGAATTGCACCATGTCCAACTCCGTCGCGATGCGCGGGTGATCCGAACTGCCGGAGGGATAGTACAACCCGAAATCACTTTGGTAAATACCTAAGTATAGGAAATCTCGGAATCGCCGAACGCGTCGTTCCGATCAACCGGGGCGATCGAAGGCGGTGGCGGCCGCCGCCGCATGCCCCCGACTCGTGTACCTTCCGTCAACCTCTACCCGGCCCCATCATGCGAATCGCGACCGCTACCTTCGCCGCAGCGTCGGCGTGCCTATCGGCCCTCTCCGCGGCGCCCGTCGACGCGCAACGACTCGAGCCTCGTCCCGTTCCGCTGCAGCAGGTCGAGGCCTTCACCTTCCAGTCGCCGTCGATGGGGGTCCGGTTCTCGGTGAGTGTCGGACTCCCCCCGGGCTACAAGGCGGGCGACGGCAAGAAGTATCAGGCGTTGATCTCGACCGACGGCGACTGGGCCTTTCCGGCGGTCAACACCGCCGCCCGGAGCCTGGCGGGTGTGATCGAGAGCCCGTTCGTGATCAGCATCGGGACGGGGGCCGATGAAAGCGAAGCGCTCTGGACCCAGCGCCGGATCTACGAGTTTTCGCCGCCCGACTGGGACATGAAGGACGTCTTCGGCCAGTTAGTCGGCGGGCTGTGCGCACAGATGAAGACGGAGCCGGCAAAGTGCACCGGTGGCGCGCCGAAGTTCCTGAACGTCATCGTGTCGGAGCTGATTCCGCTGGTGAAGGCGAAGTATCCGATCGACCCCGATCAACTGGGCCTGTTCGGCGTGTCGGCCGGCGGCTTCTTCGCCTCGTGGGCCATCTTCCAGCCGAATTCGCCGTTCAAGAAGTACGTGATCTCGAGTCCCGCCATGGCGTACGGCGACGGCGAGATCTTTCGTCAGGAGGCCCGGTACGCCAAGGACCACAAGGATCTCGCGGTCGGGATCTACTTGTCGGCCGGCGTGCTCGAAACGGGTGACGCCGATCTCGAAGGCGTCGGGCGCATCGTGAGTGGGACGGCCCACTTGGCCGGCGTACTCGCCGGGCGCAAGTATCCGGGGCTCAAGGTCGTGACGGAGTTCCACCCCGGCATGGGCCACGTGGACGTGGTGGGGACGGCGGTGGTGCGAGGGCTCCGGACACTCTACGGCAAGTGAGCGAGTCGCTCGTGCCGCGCGCGCACGTTCGCGGCGACGACGGGGCTTTCGAAGCGAGTCGAGCAGCAGGGTCCGGGCGCTCGCCTACGTCGCGGGCAGTGTGGCGGGCTTCCGAGGACGGGCTGGACCAGGTGCTGTCGGGATCGTGGGGCTCGCGTCTTTCGCCGACGCCTCTCCCTCGACTTCGTCCATTTCCGCGTGACCCTCCTCTCCTGCTCCAACGTCGGCATCTCCTTCGGTGCGACGGAACTCTTCAAGAACGTCACCTTCACCGTCGCCGACGGCGAGCGGTGGGGAATCATCGGCCGCAACGGCGCCGGGAAGACGTCGATCTTCAAGGTCATCACCGGTGACCTGCAGCCCACGGTCGGGAGCGTCGCGCGCAAGCCCGGACTCAGGCATGCCCTCCTCGACCAGCACCGAGCCTTCGAGGGAGCGACCACGGTGTGGGAGGCAGGGGCCGCCGCGTGGCGCGAGGTCATCGCCCTCGAACACAGCATCGCCGAGCAGGCGATGCAGCTGGGCGAACTGGGCGATCGCATCACCGACGAGATCCTCGAACGGTTCGGGCACGATCAGGAGCGATTCGCCGACCTTGGCGGCTACATCTACCACGCCCGCGTCGACGCCGTGCTCCAGGGGTTGGGATTCGACGCCGAGGAATCGAAGACGCGGCTCGTCTCGTCGCTCTCGGGTGGTGAGCGCGGACGCGTGGGACTCGCGGCACAGCTCATTGCCCCCGCCGACCTCCTGCTCCTGGACGAACCCACCAACCACCTCGACCTCGATACCACGACCTGGCTGCAGGACTGGCTCAAGGAGGCCGACGAGACGGTCATCGTCGTCTCGCACGATCGTGCCTTCCTCGACGCCATCTGCACGAACATCCTGCACGTGGAGGCGCGCACGAGCGAGTCGTACAAGGGGAACTACAGCGCCTTTGTCCCGCAGCGTGCCGAGCGCCGCCTCACGCGCGAGCGCGAGATGGAGAAGCAGCGCGCGTACGTGAAGAAGGAGGAGGAGTACATTCGGCGAAATCTCGCCGGGGTCAACTCCTTCCAGGCGAAGGGGAAGCGCAAGCGGCTCGAGCGCCTGCCGCGCCTGGCGCCGCCACCGGGCGATCCAGCTGCAATGACCCTCCACTTCGAGCCGGCGGAACGCGGCGGCGACCAGGTCGTGGCGATCAAGGATCTCCGCGTGGAGGTCCCGGGGCGCGTCCTCGTGGAGGACTTCACCGCCGTGCTGCGTCGGAACGACTTCGTCGCGCTCATCGGCCCGAATGGCGCCGGCAAGTCCTCGTTCATCTCCACCCTGCTCGGCGATCGCGCGCCGGCCAACGGCGAGGCTCGCGTCGGCAGCTCGATCACGGCGGCGTGGTTCAGGCAGGATCTCGCCGACCTCCCGCTCCGCAAGTCGCTCTCGGACGCGATCAACGACCATCGCCCCCTCTGGAATCGCGGTCAGGTGCAAAACCACCTCGGCGCGTTCGGCTTCAGTGGCGATGAGGTGTTCCGCGAGATCGGCTCGCTGAGCGGGGGCGAGCGGGCGCGCATGGCGCTCGCGCTCATGACGCTCAAGGGGGCCAATCTCCTGGTCCTCGACGAGCCGACCAACCATCTCGACGTCGAGAACATCGAGGTGCTCGAAGACGCGCTGGACGAGTACGAGGGGACGGTGCTGCTGGTGAGCCACGACCGCGCCTTCCTGCGCGAGGTGGCGACGCGCGTGTGGGCGTTCGACGGGGCGCGCCTGATCGACTTCGATGGCCCCTTCGTCGAATGGGAGGAGGATCGCGCACGTCGCGCACAACGGAGCAAGCGACCGGCGGGCGCATCAGAACGATAGGGCGGGGCGGCGACCCGCGTGTTCCGGGGGGGACAGGAAGCGGTCGCCTCCGGCACGCCCCCCTCGGGCGGCCCGGCGTGGAAGAGCTGGCGGCGCCCCCCCCCCGGCCGCTCCGCCAGCAGCCGCGCAGGAGCCTTTTAGGCGGCCACCATCTCGACTGCTGAGGCGGCTGCGTCGACCGCGCGCGGTGTGCGGAACACCGTGGAACCTGCGGGTCGATACGCACGTAGGCTCGGGCATGACTCCCACTCCGCGACTTGTTGCCCCTGCGCTCGCCCTCGCCCTGTGTGTCGCGTGCGCGCGTTCGCGCCCCAACGCGCCGGTTCGCGCCACTGCACCCGGCGACCGGGAGACCGCCGAGGCGCTGTTCTCGCGCCTTGACTCGCTGCGACGTGCGCAGCGCATCCCGGGGCTCGCCGCGGTCGTCCTGCGTGATACCACGGTCATCCTCGCGCGCGGCTTCGGCTTCGCCGATGTGGAGCGCCAGGTCGCGGTGACTCCCGACACCCCGTTCGACATCGCGTCGGTGGCGAAGCCGATATCGGCAGTCGTGGCGCTCCGGCTCGTGGAGGACGGACTGCTCGATCTCGACCGACCGATGCGCCGCTACCGCGACTTTGTCGACTTCTGCTCGGCGACGCGCGGCGAGGGCGGGATCTTCTTCGGCGACTACGCGTGCGAGGACGACCGGCTCACGCTGCGGCACGTGCTGTCGATGACCGCCAACGGGGCAGCCGGGACGCGCTTCTGGTACAACCCACCGTCCTACTCCTGGGCGTCGCGCCCGATGGCCGAGGTGACGGGGCGCGCCTTCTCAGCGCTGGTCGATTCGCTCGTCTTCCGCCCCGCCGGCATGCGTCACTCGGCTCGACGAAATCGGCGGCTCCCCCTCCCTGCCGCGCTAGCGGCGGCGCTGGCGAAGCCCTATCACCAGGACTCGGCCGGCCGGCTGGTGCCGTCGGCTCCACCGCCGCCTCAGGGTGACGGCGCGGCCGGTGGAGTCATCGCCAGCGCACTCGATCTGGCGCGCTTCGACGTGGCCCTCGCGGACGGTCGTCTGATCACCCCGGCCTCGCGTGCGAGCCTGTGGGCGTCGACACGCACGCCGTCAGGGGCAACGTTGCCCTACGGGCTGGGCTGGTTCCTCGGCAACGACGCGGGACGACCACTCGCCTGGCACACCGGGCTGTGGGATGGGCAGTACTCGGCGCTGTACCTGAAGGTGCTGGGGGAGACACCCGCCGAGCGGCTCACGCTGATCCTGCTGGCCAACAGCGACGCGCTGAAGTGGAATACGCGGTTGGACGAGGCGGCGGTCGAGCGTTCTCCCTACGCGACGGCCTTCCTCGAAGCGTTCCCCGCACGCCGTAGTCCTCGCTGACGGGACGGGGCCGGCGCGCCGGCGACTCGCCATCGCGTATTGCAGCTGCCCGGTCGGGTGATGACGACGCATCCCGGCATTCGCATGGAGGCACCTGCGGACCACCCGGCCGGGAGGCGCGAGTCACGCACGCCGCGCGCGAGGGGCCGGCAGCAGGCGCCCTGACGGAGGCGTCCAGCCGCTTGAACACTCGCCATGCATGACCAGCGCGCGGGTCGGTCGTCTGGCAAGAGAATCGCGAAAGCCGGGGCTTCCCCACTTGCGGGGCGGTCGGGCCGGTCGTAACAACGCAGCGTCTCAATTCCTTCCACTCCCGCCCGGACCGTGCAGGACGTCACCTCGCTCGTCCTCTCGGGGGACGCACGCGCCCCCGTCGTCGAGCAGCTCGTTCCGCTGGTGTACGACGAGCTGCGGCGCATCGCGCGGCGTCACCTGCGCGGCGAGCAAGCCGGGCACACGCTCTCGACCACGGCGCTGGTACACGAGGCCTATCTCCGTCTCGTGCACGTGCGCGACGTCCCCGACGAGAACCGCGCCCGCTTCCTCGCCGCGGCCTCGGTGGCGATGCGGCGCGTGTTGCTGGACTACGCGCGCTCCCGCAAGGCCGACAAGCGCGGCGGGGGGGGACGGGCGGTCACGCTCGACGACGCCCTCGCGGTAGCGGCCGATCAGACCGACCGGATCCTGGAGCTGGAGGAGGCACTGCAGCGGCTGGCCGAGATCGCCCCACGCCTGGTGCAGGTGGTGGAATGCCGATTCTTCGGCGGGTTGACGGAGGAGGAGACGGCGCTGGCGTTAGGCACCTCGGAGCGCACGGTGCGGCGCGACTGGCTCAAGGCGCGCGGCTGGCTGGCGGCGGAACTCGGCGGCTAGCGCCCGGTGCGCCTGACGGGCGGATCCTGCGGTGCGCCCGCGGGTCTCCCCGCGCCGCTGGTCCCGCGCGCCGCCGCCCCCCAACGCACGCGCCACTGCTCGTACTCGGCGCGCGCCGGCTGGCTGCGCC
This sequence comes from Gemmatimonadota bacterium, assembly GCA_016719105.1. Classification (NCBI taxonomy): domain Bacteria; kingdom Pseudomonadati; phylum Gemmatimonadota; species Gemmatimonadota bacterium. The sequence goes on from JADKAQ010000014.1 coordinate 47,319, forward strand.
ACGCCAGCCAGCCATGCCCCTCGAGCGTCGCCAGCGCCCGCACGTAGAGTGACTCGGCGACCGCACGATGGCCTTCCTGCGCGCGCAGGCGCGCGAGGAGGAGGATCGGCTCCATTGCCTCGAGCGACGCGGCGCCACCGCTCGCCACGTGATGATCGATCGCCTGCTGCAAGGCGCCCGCCGCCACGGCCGTCTCGCCCGTCGCCATCGCCGCAGCGCCGATGGCGGTATGCACTTCGCCAAAGCGTGGATGCGCCGGCGGGAGCGTGCGTTGCGCCATGTGCAGCGCCGAGTCGAGGAGCTGGCGGGCCTCGCGCCCCCGACCCTGGGCCAGGAGGGCGCGTCCCATCCAGTGGACCGGTTGTGACACAAAGCCGTGTTTCTCCCCCAGCACGCGACGCGCGTCGGCGAGGACGGCGCGGAATTTCGCCTCGGCCTCGACCGGGTGCCCAGCCAGGAGCTCGGCGCGCGCAACGTTGTTGCGGCAGATGAGGACCCCGAGCCCGTCGTGACCGTAGCGCCGCTCGAGCATCGTGACGGCTTCACGGAAGAGCGCATCGGCCGCAGCAAACTCCCCGCGGTCCATGCGTGCGAAGGCCAGGTTGTTGAGCGCCTCGGCCACGCGCTCGTGCCCGTCGGGGTAGTTGAGGCGCTGGATGCGCAGGACCTCCTCCTCGATGAGGGCCACGCTGTCCTTCTCGCCGAGGTAGTCGAGCGACAAGGCATGGTTCATGAGCGTCAGCGCATGTGACGGGTCGTTGGCGGGGACGCGCCCCCCTTCCAGTGCGAGGGCGCGCCGGAACGCGCTGTCGGCCGCGAGGTAGCGCCCGCCGTCGAGGAGGGTGACGCCGAGGTCGTTCCAGTGTGACGACAGGCGCAACGGGTCGACCTGGGCCCGCGTGGCGAGTGTGATCGACGTGCGGTAGGCGGTCTCGGCCTCGCGGAGCTCCGAGCGCTGGCGCAGGATGGCGCCGAGGATGTGGTAGGCCTCGGACAGCGTGGTGTCGCCGACACCGACCCGGCGATAGCGGGTGATGGCGGCCTGCGCGAGCGAGTCGGCGGAGGCGAGCTTGCCTGCATTGAGGCGCACGCTCGCCAGCTGCATGGCGGTGGTGGCCCGCGCCCGCTCGGGGTCGACGTCGACGCTGTCGGCCAGGCGCAGCGCGCGCACGAGGATCGAGTCGGCCGAGGCGATGCGTCCGAGGTTGCGGTAGATCTCGCCTAACGTGAGCATCAGGTCGAGCTTGAGCGCGGGCTGCGAGGCGAAGGTTGCGTCGAGGCGCCGGGTGGCGCGGTCGAGCATCTCGCCGGCGGTGAGCGAGTCCCCGCGCGCCTTGGCCGGGTCGGACTCGCGGAAGACGTCGGCGAGGAACTGCCGCGCCGCGATGGCGCGCGCCGCCTCGCGGCCGGCACGCCGCGCCTGCCAGGCGATGCCGGCGCTTCCCGCCAGCAGGGCGAGCGCCACGACCGCACCGGCACCGACGCCGACACGATTGCGCGCGACAAACTTGCGCGTGCGATATCGCCACGTGTCGGCGCGGGCGGCAATCGGATGCCCGGCGAGGTGACGCCGCAGGTCGGCGGCGAACTGGTCGACCGTGCGGTAGCGCCGCTCCGGCTCCACCCGGAGTGCGGTCTGGACGATGGTGTCGAGGTCCTCGCGCAGGGTGCGGCGCAGGCGCTCCAGGCTCGTCCCCCGTGCCGCGGCCGCCGGCGCGTCGACCACGTGCGAGGGGAGGGCCACGGGGCGCTGCAGCACGATGGCGGGCCACTGCGCGGTAGGGTGCGATCGCAGCTGGTGCGGGAGGACCCCGGTGAGGAGCTGGTAGAGCACCACACCTAACGAGTAGGCGTCGCTCCCCGTGGTCACCGGCTCGTCGCGCCACTGCTCGGGGGCTGCATACTCGGGGGTGAAGGCGCGCACCCCGGCCTGCGTCAACCCGGCGTCGCTGTCCTCCAGCAGCTTGGCGATCCCGAAGTCGAGCAGCTTCACCTGCCCATCCGCCGTCACCAGGATGTTCGACGGCTTGAGGTCGCGATGGATCACCAGGCGCTGGTGCGCGGCCTGCACCGCATCACAGACGGAGAGCAGGAGCGACAGGCGTGCCTCGATACCCAGCTTTCGACGATCACACCAGCTGTCGAGCGGTTCTCCCTCGACGTACTCCATCGCGAACCACGGTTGCCCGTCGTCGCTGATCCCGCCGTCGATGAGCCTCGAGATGTTGGGGTGTTCGAGCCGCGCGAGGATCTGGCGCTCGCGCAGGAAGCGCTCGCGCCCCTCGTGATCGCCGCGCGCACGATGCCCCATCTTGAGGGCCACGCGTTGTTCGAACTGCCCGTCGGCCCGTTCCGCCAGGTACACGGCGCCCATCCCCCCCTCGCCGATCTGTCGCACCAGGTGATACGGGCCGATGCGCTCCCCGTCCCCATGCGTCGTGGACTCGCTGTGCGCCATGGCGCCAGCGACCACCTCGGGCGAGAGCGCGACCGGGAAGTCATCGATGGCGCCGTCGAGGAAGCGCTCGGCCCACTGCGCCAGCCCGCGATCGTCGCCGCAGGCCTGGGCGACCATGGCGCGCGCCGCCTCGCGCGGGAGGTCGAGCGCCGCCTCGAGCACGGGCTCGAGGGTGATCCACTCATCCTTGGTGGGCGAACGCATCTCGGCGGAGGAAGGGGCGGAGTCGGGGAACGCCTGCCCCCGGGACGCATGGAGGAGGGACCCGGGGACAGCGACCGCGTGCGGCGAGCGAAGATGCACGGCGCCCGGCGGCGGCGGGAGGGCGAGCGGGCGCGCGAATCGGGACGCCGCCACGTCGACCAGCCGGAGGGTGGGAGGGGTGTGACGTGCGTCGGCACGTCGGCCGGGCGCACGACCGACCGCCACCTGCAATGGTGACGGCCGGTCGCGATGCCCGTGCGACCGCCTAGTTCATCGCGCAGCCGATCTGGGACAACCGGCTGGACCCGATCTTCCAGTTCTGCTGCACGAGGAAGTGCTTCACGCCGACCTTGATGTTGGCCTTGGCACCGTTAGGCGTCGTGTACGTGGACCCGAACTTCCAGGCACACTTGTCGGCGTTTTCCTGTCCCGGCGACTGGGCGTCGTACCACGCATTGAACTGCGGATCGGTGACCGTTTCCACCAGCTCGTGCGCCAGCGCCGACACCTCCGCGTCCACCCCCAGGTTGTCGTTGGGGCTCTTGTTTTCAATCAGGTTGGCAGTGCAGATCGCCTTCGAGGCCGCATACGGCATCACGGCGTACTTGATGACGTAGTTGAAGCCGCCGTAGATGTACGAGAACTTGCTGTGATAGGCGCAGTAGCCATCCGTCACGCCGAACTTGCCACCGAGATTCACCCCTGGCCCCGTAAAGACGGTGTAGATCGTGCTCACGTCGGGGGCGTACTTCGACCAGAATCCCGACTTGATCATGTTGCGGATCGCCGCGTCGCTCGGGGCCGTCCCGGGATTGCTGGCATTGGCCCAGAAGCGGGTGTAGTAGAGTGCGTTAGGCACGCCGCGGCCCTGCGCATCGGTATAGTCCTGGTTGATCTTCCAGTACGGGGTCTGCCCGATGTTGCGCATGAAGTAGCCGAGGAGCGAGTAGTCATTGTTTCCGCTCCCGACCGTCCCGGGGGTGGGGCCGTTCGTGTAGATGGTGTTGGGCCCCCAGTAGATCGCCACGACCTTGTTGGCGCTGTGCATGATCGGGCCGCCGTGATAGAGGATCGGGTAGGTCTGGGCCGCCGAGGAGACGTCGCCGAACTGCGTCGGCCCGCCCAGGCGCAACGCCTCCCGCGCGCGAATCGCCTCGGTCTGGGGAATGGTCGGGAACCACCCACGCCGCTCCATGGAGGCGTCCGAGTCGGCGGTCACGTCGATGCTGGCGTCGATCGGGTTCTCGCCGGCGGCCTGGCGTGGGGCCGTGGTCGCCTCATCCGAGCAGGCGGCGAGCGTGGCGACCGCCGCAAGGGCGGCGACGCGAACGAGCAGGGTACGGAAGTGCATGGTCTCCTCTCCAAGGTTGGCGGCGCGACGTGCGCCCACACGGGGAGAGGCGCAATTCGGCCCAAGAAGCGGCCACGCCCGCCGTCGGATCGTGCGTATGCGATCGTCCGCCCCCTCGGCAGGGGCGACGAGGCGAGCGCGCGAGGCCGATGGTGCGATGCGAGCGCGCTTGCGCCCTCGAGCGATCGGCCGCAACGTCACCGCCCGACGCACGCCCGATGACTCGTCCCCTCGCATGGCATAGGCAATGACAGGCGCAACGTGGCGGTTGGCCGTACTGATGATGCTGGGTGTCACTCCCCTCGCCCTGCACGCGCAGGGACGCACCATCCCGGCCGAGGCGTTCCCCAGGCCCACCGGGCCGTACGCGGTGGGGACGCTCGACACCGTGTGGGTCGACTCCTCGCGCGCCGAGACGCTCACCAAGACGCCTAACGACAAGCGCCACGTCCCGGTCCGCATCTGGTACCCCGCCGCAGCGACGGGACAGGCCCCGGCCCGCTACGTCCAGCGTCCAGAGGAGTTCGGCTCGCCGTCGCCCTTCGCCGAGGTGTTGCACGTGACGACGCACGCGGTGTCGGGGGCCCCGATCGCTGCGGGCAACACCCGGTATCCGGTGCTGCTCTACAACCCTGGCGGAGGATGGAACCGCTTCACCGCCACCTTCCAGGTCGAGCAGCTGGCGAGCCTGGGGTACATCGTGGTGAGCGCGGACCACCTTGGTTTCAACCAGAGCAGCGCACTGGCCAACGGATATCACTTCAAGGGCGATACCCTCGGCTTCCCCGAGCCGTCCAACACCGACGTGCGGGGCGACGCCCTCGCCAGCTGGGACTACCTCGAGCGTGTGCTCTTCCCCATCTGGGTGGCCGACGCACAGTTCGTGCTCGACCGGATCGGCGCGCTACAGCGCGATGCAGCCTCGCCGCTCAGGGGGCGACTCGATCTCGGGCGCATCGGCGCGTTTGGCTGGTCGTTCGGCGGCGCGACATCGGTCGACCTCCTGGTGCGCGACGCGCGCATCAAGGCGGCGATCGACCAGGACGGACAGCTCTTCGGGCTGGGGCGCGTGAAAGGGAGCGCTCGTCCGGTCATGCTGGTGCACAGCACCGACGACCCGCGGAAGACCGTGCCGGAGAGCCAGCACGGGATCCTCGCGGAGTTGCTGGCGACGGTGGAAGGATGGGACGAGAAGTTCCGTAGCACATCCACGCATGACGTCTACGACCTTCGGATCGCCGGCACCGCGCACGGCCACTTCTCGGACCTCACCCTCTTCTTTCCGCAGGACTCGACGGCGCTCGCGCCCCGGCGTGCGCACGAGATCATCACCGCGTACACCGTCGCCTTCTTCGACCAGTACCTCAAGGGGGAGACGAGCACGCTGCTGAAGAGTGAGGGGGCGGGCTTTCCTGAGGCGACCCTGGTGAGGAAGTCGGCCAAGCGATATGCCCGTCGGGGGTGGCTGGGCGCTCGAGCAACCGCGTGCGCACGCTCGGCACTACGCCGGCGACAGCACCGGCAGCACGAGCTGACACTGCCGCCCATCCAGCACGAGGCGCTGTCCCCCGGCCGCCGGCACGCGCTCGAACGTCGAGGCGTCGGCGCCCGCGATCGAGAAGCGGAGGGCCCAACCAGCCGGAAGCTCGAAGGCCACGGGGCGAATGCGTACCTCGACGTCGAGCGACTCCACGGCGTGTTGCAGCCGCTGCGTCCCTTCGGTCAGCAATCGGACGTGACCGCCCGGGTCGATGGATTCAACGTAGACGTGCAGCGCGGCATCCGGTGCGTCGGCCGAAAGGCGGCAGGTGAACCGGCCGGCCCCGAAGACGCGAAGCGGCGTAGCCAGAGTCGCCGAGGTCCACGAACGCAGCCCCACGGCACGCGCGCGATCGGGGGCATCGACGGGGCGCGCGAGTCCCGAGGTCCATCGATTCAACCGTCCGGTGGTCGCGTCGTAGTTCACCACCAGGGGCATCATCGCGTCGCCGATGCGCAGGCTCGTGTCGCCTTCTGACATGTTGTCATTCAGGCGGTTCCCGGCGACCGTCCACGCTCGCTCCTGCGTGGTGGGCCACGCCGTCGCGCGCTGCCACCGCTCGGTCCCGGCGACGAACCACGCGTACGTTGGTGCCGGCCGACCACGCGGTTCGCCGTTTGCCGCCGATGGGGAGAGGTGTCGCGAGAAGAAGGCAACCACCGAGTCGAGCGAGACCGTCGGCGTCTCGCTGGCGCCCCGCCGCAGCGGGCTGGCGTTCGCGGTGCCTTCGTGGTCCCACGGGCCGATGCGCGCTTCGAGAATCGGCATGGCACGCGTCGCGCGAAAGACCGCGTCGGCAGTGGCGCCGTCCCACCAGCTCCCCCAGATGCCGACGACCGCAGAGGTGGTGGCCAGGGCGCTGACATGTCCCGCCGGGCCGAGCGAGTCGGTCGGCGGTCCGTCCGGGCCAAAACGATCGTGCGCCTGACGGACCGCCGCGGCACGCTGCGCCACGCTCGAGGCGGGGCGCGCCGCCTGGAGCGCACGCAGCGCCACCCCGTCACGATCGTCGTCGCGTCGCTGCACACCACGGGTGACCCACCGGGCGAACGACGGAAACATCTCGGGATAGGTGCCGTGATCGAGATCGTGCACGGCGCGGCTCCACACATCGACAAACGCGATGTTGCGCACGCCCCCCGGGGCCAGCGTCTCGTCGACCAGCTCCCATTCGATCTGCCTGGCGAGGACCGCCTTGAGCGCCGGGCGTCCCGCCGCCGCGGCGAGCAATGCGGTGGTCCCCTCGTACGACACCCCGGTCGCTCCCACGGCGCCGTTGGACCACGGTTGCGCGACGATCCAGTCGATGATCGCCCCCATGTCCCCCACTTCGCCTGCCGACCACGGCCACGGCCACTCCCCTTCCGACGCTCCCGTCCCGCGTACGTCGGTCACGACAACGGCGTAGCCGGCGGCGTGCAGGCGAGCGACGATCCCGTCGCGCGGCCCCTGCGGAATGCGGCCACCGCCTCCGCCGCCAATCAGGCGAAAGCTGCGCCAGTACCGCGTCTGGATCAGGACGGTCGGCACCCCCGTCGCCGGGACGCCGCTCGGAAGGATGAGATCGGCCGCGAGCCCGATGCCGTCCGTGCTCCTGATCGTGGGGTGCGTCACTGCCACACTCGACGAACGGCATCCAGCGATGATGGCCAGAGACGAGAAGAGAGCGGCACCGACAACTGAACGGCCGATTCGCATGACCCGGAGCTCGAGATTGATATATGCGTACACATATATTCCGCTGAGCCTATGTTATCGGCGCTCGGGTCGTGCCGTCAACTCCCTCCCCTGACCGACATGTCGCTGCGCCACGCGATTCTCGGCTTTCTCTCGCTTCGGCCGCTCACGGGCTACGACCTGAAGCGGTACTTCGATAACTCGATCCGACACTTCTGGTCCGCCGATCAGGCGGGGATCTATCGCGCGCTCAACGACCTGTCGGACGAGGGGTTGGTGACGCATGAGCGCGTGGCACAGCAGACCCGCCCCGATCGCAAGGTGTACCACGCCACGCCGGCCGGCCTCGCGGCGCTCGACGCGTGGCTTGCCGCACCGGCCCCGGCGGTCGTGCGTCGAGAGCCGCTGCTCATCAAGCTCTTCTTCGCCAAACGGCTGGCACCGGAAGCGCTTCGCCAGCTGCTCGAGGAGGAACTCGCCAGCGTCGAAGCCGAGTTGGAGACCTTTCGCGGGATAGTCGCGAGCATCCGGGCCGAGCCGAACACGAGCGACGAGTCGGAGCTGCTGGGGCCGCTGATCACGTTGACCAACGGCGTCCGGACGGTCGCGGCGCAGCGCGATTGGCTGCGCGCACTGCTGGGCATGCAGGTGGCCGGGGCGCTCACAGCGGGGGCGCTGTTCGAGGAACTGGCGGAGCAGTTGCAGCCGTAGTTTGCTGTCGAGCACGGGCGACGCGTGTGGCGTCGCCCGACGTCACGTCCACTTCTTGCGCACGGACATTCGACATGGCGCGCCTCACGCTCCGCTCGCTGTTGCTGGCTGCCGTCTGGCCGTCGGCGACCGGCTTCGCCATTCACGACCTCACCAAGGCCCCGTTCGACCCCACCACGGCGCTCGGCATGGGCTACATCGCGCGCGTCGAGCCGACGCGCCTGACGATGATGTGTCCCGACTGCATCGGCAGCCCGACGATCGACGTGCAGCTCGGCCGACAGGACGACGGGACCGAGGGGCGCTTCCGTGCGGGGACGACGACGGTGTCTCAGCTCGAAACGGCGTGCCGAGCGCGCGAGGCGTCGTGCCGGATCGAGCGACTGCAGGTGGAGCCCGCCGTCGGATGGATGAGCAGCTATCGCATGGGCGCGCAGTTCGCGCACACGACCGTCGTGCTCCGCGATGGTGACCTGCTCACGGTGCGCACGCAGGCCAGCGATTCGGCGTCCGCCAGGCGCAACGCCGACGCCATGGTGGTGAAGCTGGTGCGGGGCGTCGTCGGCCAGTGAGCGAGGCCTCGCGCGAGCGGGAGTGCACGGGCTCCCACCCGTGGGCATCGCAGTGGGTGACGGTGGAGAGGGCCGGCGCAGGGGGTGACGGCTGGCCGGCCACTCGACTGGTGTGGAAGCGTGCGAAAGCGGGGCGCCGCGAACCGGTCGGGCACGTAGTTTAGCCGGGTCTTTCTGTACCAGGGCGGTGCCGTGACGGTGCGATGACGGCTGGCTCGTCACCCCGCCTCGTCCGCCGCATGGCCCGCGCGTCTCCCTTCTCATCCGTCCACCATGACCGTACCCACGTCGACCGGCGACGCGGCGATCGAGGCAGCGCCGAGCACGGCGACTGGCCCTTCGTGGCCGCTCTGGCAGCGCGTGCTGCTGCGCTTCTTCTTCGTGTATCTGCTCCTCCAGATCACGCCGTGGAACTGGTTCGCGATCGTGCCGGGGGTCGAAGCGTTAGGCAACCTCTGGTCCCGCGGGGTCGACGCCGCGGTCGTGGCCGCCAATCGCGCGCTCTTCCACGTCGCCGATCCGTTGGTGGCGGTGAATGGCAGCGGCGACACGTCGTGGGCGTGGGCGGAGTTGCAGCTGTACCTGGTGGTCGCCGCTGCGGCAACGCTCGTGTGGAGCGTGATCGACCGGCGCCGTCCGCACCATGAGCGGCTCGCGTGGTGGCTGCGCCTGGTCGTGCGCTACTACATCGCCACCTTCGCGCTGAGCTACGGGATCATCAAGCTGTTCGGCCTGCAGATGCTCTTCCCCACGCTCAGCCAGCTTGCCACCCCGCTCGGCGACTTCCTCCCGATGCGCTTCAGCTGGATGTTCATCGGCTATTCGTTCAAGTACCAGTTCTTTTCCGGTGTCGCCGAGACGGTGGCCGGGGTGCTACTGCTGTATCGGCGCACCGTCACCGCCGGGCTGCTCGCCGCCACGGGGGCATTCCTCAACGTCGTGATGATCAACCTGTCGTACGACGTGCCGGTCAAGCTGTTCGCCAGCCACCTGCTGTTGGCCTGCCTGTTCCTGCTCGCGCTCGACGCGCCACGACTGCTCGACTTCTTCGTCTTCAATCGCCCGACAGCAGCCACGGTGGCGTACGACCTGCCGTTCACGCACCGCTGGCAGCGTTGGGGGGCGCGCGCGGTGAAGGCGGTGATCGTCGTCCAGATCCTGATCCTCCCGCTGTGGAACGGTTGGACGCGCTACCAGGCCGCCGCAGGGGCGCAGCCCACGGGCCCCTTCGCGGTCGGCGTGTACCAGGTGCGTCGCTTCGTGGTGAACGGTACCGAGGTGCCGTACACGATGGGCGACTCGCTGCGCTGGAACGACGTGATCTTCGACAACAGCTCGGCCGGGAGCGTCGGGACGCGCGATCCGGTCTTCTGGCAGCGATACCGGCGCGGGTACTTTCGCTACGCGACCGACACCGCGGCGAAGGTGGCGAGCGTCTGGAAGACGTCGACGATTCCGGGCGACAGCACCTTCATGTTCCGCATGCGATACGACGTCCGCGATTCGATGACCGTGGCGTTGCACACGATGATCCGCGGCGATTCAGTGCATGCCGAGCTGGTACGCGTCCCCCGGCATTTTCAGCTGGCGGAGCGGCAGTTCCATTGGATCTCCGAGTACAATCGGTAGACGACATCGCACGCACGGTCGACGGCCCTGGCCGATGCTGGGCGCCCGCGCGGCCGCCTTCACCCTGACCCTGGATTCCTGATGCGCGGACTTCGTGAGACGGTACGAGTGAGGCTCGCCGTGGTGTTGCTGTGCACGGCGGTGCCGGCGGCGCTGCAAGCGCAGGCACGGGGCGACTCGCTGGTCCCCGCCGACGCGCCCAACTGCCGAGTGTCTTCGCCGCCCGACGCGGCGGGGATATCGGCCACGCCGGGCGGCTTCGTGATCGTCTTTCCGCGCAACGATGCGCTCACCGATCGATACACCGGGTGCAAGCTGCTCTGGATCGCCGATACCGATCGCACGCCGCGCCTTGCAACGCTCTACTTCGAGCGGGGCCAGCTCGCGCGCGCTGTCGCGCACGACGTGCGCGATGCGGGCGGTGCCGTGGAGGGGGCGTGTGCGTTTCCCGAGGGACGATCGCTTCTCCCCAACGCGGGGCGTCGCCTGGGCGATGCCGCCTGTCGCGGGTTCAGCGGCGAGTCGCTGTACGCGTTGCGCGTCCCCACCTGGCCGCGCAGCTGCATGACCAAACCGGACGACGCGGTGTGCAGCGCTGATCCCCGGTAGCAGCACGCCAGCTGCACGCCAGTTCCTGGTCAGCCCTGACCTGCTCCGGGCGAACCCCCGTTCGCTCTCGGCCTGCCCCGCGCCCGCCGGCGGCGGCCGGTCCGCCTAACGGGCCGCAGCCCCCAGGCTGCCGCGTGCTTCCGGTCATGTCTCCGTTCTCCTCCGTCGCGTCGTCATGCGCTCCCCTGCGGCCCCCCTGATCCTTGGCACGTTACCGGCGATTGTGGCCGGGGCCTTCGTACGCTGGATCGCCGACGTGACGCGCACCGTCTGGATGGTGCAGGGGGTGTCGGTGATGCTCTCGGTCGCGATGGCGTGGGGACATTCGCTGCTCGCTGGCGTCGGCGTGCTGGGAGCGGCGCTTGCGTTCGGCGGCTTGACGGGCCGGCGGTTGATGGCGATTGACGCGGCGCTGGCCCCCTGCTCGGCTTCGGGTTGCTGGCCGGCGCCGACACGCTGATGGTGCGAGGGGAGCGCCCTTCGCTTACCGGCTAAGGCGTTTGTCACGCACCCTTCATCGTCACGCAATGTTGTCGTAAGGCTTCGCTCATCCGAGGGCGTCATGGTGACCTCACCCGACACCTGGAGGCCCCATGACCACCGCCCCGCTCCCTCGCCTCACGCGCGAACCGAACGTCGTCCCCATGATCGACGTCCTGCTCGTCCTCCTCATCATCTTCATGATCGCCTCCGCGTCACAGCGGCGCGCGCTCGACTTGCAGCTGCCGCAACAGTCGTCCGGGGGCGCATCCGGCCCGTCGATCGTGCTCACGGTCGACCCCGGTCCTCGTTATGCGCTCAACGGGACCGTCATCGACGCGTCGCGCCTCGGTGCGGAGCTGACGCGCGCCTTCCGCGACCGGCCCGAGAAGATCCTCTTCGTGAAGGGGGCGCCGAGGGTGCGCTATCAGGAGGTCGTGTACGCCTTCGATGTCGCGCGCGGCGCCGGCGTGCGCGTCACGGGGGTCGTTCCCGGGCGCCCCTGACAGCGCATCGCTATCGCCGGGGCGCGCGCGCAAACGTCCTTGTGCTTTGCGCTGTCAGAGGGTCTTGTAGGTCACGTGGCGCGGCACGAGTCGCCGCGACCACGTCCCTCCCGAGTCACCCCGTGTCACCCCACTCATGACGCTCCCTGCCATGCGCTCCGCGATCCTGGTACTCGCCCTCGCGTCCTCGGCGACACGTCCATCGTCACTGCAGGCGCAGGCGCCGGACCGCTGGCAGCCGATTCGCGATTCCATCCAGGCGCAACTCCTCCGGGTGGGAGGAGCGGGCATGTCGGTCGCCGTGGCCAGGGGCGGCAAGATCATCTGGGAGGAGGGATTCGGGTGGGCCAACCGAGAGAAGCGGATAAGGGCCGACGAGCACACGATGTTCTCGCTGGCGTCGATCTCGAAGCCGATCACGTCGACGGGGCTCATGGTGCTCGCGCAGCGCGGCGCCATCGCCCTCGATCGCCCCGCCAACGATTATCTGGGGGCCGGAAAGCTCACCGGGTTGGCCGGCGACGCGTCGGGGGCGACGGTGCGGCGCGTGCTGTCGCACACCGCGGGACTCCCGCTGCACTACCAGTTCTTCTACGCCAACGAGTCTCGACATCCGCCCACGATGGACGAGACGATCGCGCGCTACGGGATCCTGGTTTCGCCGCCGGGTGAGACGTTCCGGTACTCCAACCTGGGGTACGGGATCGTCGACTACCTCATCACACGCACCTCAGGGCAGTCGTATCGCGACTTCATGCGGCAGGAGGTCTTCCTCCCGTTAGGCATGACGCACACCTCGATCGACATCGGGCCGGGACTGGAACCGTATGCGGCCGAGCGCTATGCGTGGGGCGGGAAGGTGGTGCCCTTCTACACGTTCGACCATCCGGGGGGATCGGCGGTCTACTCGAGCGCGCACGACCTCGTGCGCTTCGGGATGTTCCACCTCAAGGCGCACCTTGCCGACCAACGGGCGATCCTGCCCGACTCGACGATCGACGCCATGCAGCGTCCGGCGTCGCCGGCCGTCTTCGGCGACTCGACGGTGTCGTACGGACTTGGGTGGTTCCGTCACACGAACGACCACGGGTTGCCGCTGGTCGAGCATTCCGGTGGCATGCCGGGGGTCGCGACCGTGCTGCATCTCTACCCGACCGAGCAGCTGGCGATCACCGTGCTGACCAACGGGGGCGGCAATCCGCGTACGGTGGCGCAACAGATCGCGGCCGCGCTCGTCCCTCGTTATGCAGCGGCGCTCACGGCCGAGCGGTCGGCCGCGCCGGCTCCCGCCCCCGACGCACCCGGCAAGTTCGCGCCGGGGCCTGAGCTGGTGGGGACGTGGGAGGGGACGCTGCGCACCTGGCAGAAGACGCTCCCGATGCGCCTGACGGTGGAACAGGACGGCGACGTCAAGGTGCGCATCGGCCCCGAGCCGATCCCGGGCGAGGAGCCGTCGCCCGACATGCAGCTCGAGACGCTGCTCAACTTCATCTCGTGGCGATCCCCCGTGCTCGAGGCGGTCTTCACGGGGACGATCCCCACGCCGGACGCGAACTGGACGCCGCACTACGTCCAGCTCGAGTTGCGGCTGGCGGATGGCACGCTGCGCGGCCAGGCCAGCGCGCAGACGCCGGACACCCCGGTCTACTACTCGATCGCTTCCTACGTGGAGTTGCGGCGGAAGCGGTGAGCGCGGGTGACGCCTGGCATGTCGTTCGCGGCCAGGGTCCCAGGGCCGTGCACCCTGACGTCGACTTACTGGCCGTCGGTGATCCCGGCGTCGCTCCCCGTTGGAGCGGCGTCGATCGATTCGCGCGACGCCGCCTTCCTGGCAAGCGCGAGCGAGCCGGCGGCCGAAACGGCGCTCAACACGGTGACGGGGCCAAGGATGACCGTGGCCCGCAGCCACAGCGGAAGGACGCCGCTCGCCGCTCCCAAACCGAGCGCGACCAGCCCGAGCAGGGCCCCGACCGCCGCCCCCCACAGACCAAAGCGCGGGAGCGACAGTTCGTCGAATCGGCGACGTCCTTCGGCGATCCAAAGAAGGAAGGCGAAGACCACGCCGCAAAGGAAGCCGGGGATCGCCAGCGTCTGCGGCCACATGTCGAGGATCCTGCCATCGGGGTCCACGATCCCCTCCATGACGGCGCCACCGACGATGGCCCAGCCGAGGGCCCAGGTGAGCCCCATGCCAAGGGCACCACGCAGGCGTCGGAGCAGCCTCTTCATGGTGTCCTCATCAGGCGGTGGTTGCGGCACCAGGTCATCACGTCACCTGCTCCTGTCGATGTGAGGAAGTGAGCGTGCGATCATCCGCGGGGCAATGCCACCACGGCTGGCGCGCGCCTGCCTTCGCCTGCAGACTGTTGGCGCCGCCCCAACGGACCCCTGAGCCACTCGCGCCCACTCCAGGAGAGAGACCGATGGAACGCAAGACCGCGCACGACTTCGACCAGGAGCTGCTCATCCTGTTCGATGCCTACGTTCACGGAGGGATCGATCGCCGCACCTTCCTCGATCGCGCCTCCAAGTTCGCGGTGGGCGGGGTGACCGCGGCGATGCTGCTGGACCAGCTGAGCCCCAAGTTCCTGCAGGCGCAGGTCGTGAAGCCCGAGGACGCGCGCATCGAGCAGGAGTACCTGGAGTATGCCTCGCCTAACGGGTACGGGACGATGCGCGGCTACATCGCGCGCCCCGCCGGCGCCACCGGAAAAGCCCCCGGGATCCTGGTGATCCACGAGAACCGCGGGCTCAATCCGCACATCGAGGACATCACGCGACGCCTCGCCCTGGACGGCTTCGTCGCGTTCGCCCCGGATGCCCTCTTCCCGCTGGGCGGCTATCCCGGCGATGAGGACAAGGCCCGCGAGCTGTTCCCGAAGCTCGAGCAGCCCAAGACGCGCGAGGATTTCGTCGCCGCGGCGGCCTTCCTCAAGGGACGGCCGGAGTGCACGGGGAAGATCGGCGCGGTCGGCTTCTGCTACGGCGGCGGCATGGTCAACTTCCTGGCGACCCGCCTGGGGACCGACCTGTCGGCCGGGGTTCCGTTCTACGGCTCCGCGCCCAACCTCGAGGACGTGGCGAAGATCCGCGCCCCGCTCATGGTGCAGTCAGCCGAGACCGATCCGCGCATCAACGCCAGCTGGCCGGACTTCGAGAAGGCGCTGCAGGCGGCCAACGTGAAGTACGAGCGGCACCTCTATCCGGGGACGCAGCACGGCTTTAACAACGACACCACGCCGCGCTACGACGCAGCGGCCGCCAAGCTGGCGTGGGGGCGTACGATCGCGTTCTTCCGGGAGCACGTGCGCTGAGCACCCGGCGCGCCGCAGGGCCCGGGCGCTGGGGTGCCCGGGTGCTGCGGTCCTGTGGCGCGGCCGTGACAGGTGCGTTCGTGGCGGGGCGCTCAGCCACCACCTCGCCTCGGTGACTCACCTGTCGGTGGCGGGCGACTCCTCCGCACGAGGGCGTGCCTCTTCCGCGCGAGGGGCTGCCCCTTCCACGCGAGAGCGACGGCCGCACTCGGCGGGCAAATGGCGCGACCAAGGCAACCGCTCGCAAGCCCGCGTGTGGTAGCTTCCTGCACCCCCTCCCCTTTCCAACGCCCGAACGAGGATACCCCCCTGCAGCGATCCAAGGCCGTCGCGCTTCAACAAGCGTGGGGCGACCGCCCCTGCGACCACCCGACGTTCTCGCGCGAGTACGACAACGGGGAGCGAACGGGGAACTACTGCTGCACGCAGTGCGGCGCCTCGATCTCGTTCCGCGAGAAGGCCGAGCTCATGGCGACGCGCAACGCCGCCCCCATGCGGCCGCGCCGCGGGTAGGCGGACGTTGCAGCTGACGCGGCAAGGCCGCCATCGTCGCGCCGTGACGATGGCAGGGGCGGGGGGGGCTGACGCGCCTGCTCGTGGCCGTTGGGCTGCTCGCGGCCGTGGCCTGTGCCCGCGCCCCCTCGCCACTGTTGGTCCCCCCACTCGACATTCGCGGCGATTCGCTCGCGGAGGCGCGGTGGATCGCACGCGCCGCGCAGGAGTGCCCCGGTCAGATCAAGGTCCTCTTCGACGAAGGGGCCAACGACCTCGTGCGCGACTCGCTCGCCCGCCCGGTCTTTCGCGCGCGCCGTCACCTCATCGGCGTGCAGTGCGGCCCGCGCTAGCACACGAGGCCCCACACGCTTGACGGGGCGCCTCGATCACCGAGACGCCCCGTCGTGCATTCCTGACGCCGCGCGCCCCGACTCAGGCCAGGTCGAAGCGATCGAGCTGCATCACCTTGTCCCACGCCGCCACGAAGTCGCGCACGAACCGCTCCTTCGCATCGTCCTGCGCATACACCTCGGCCAGCGCCCGCAGTTGCGAGTTGGAGCCGAAGACGAGGTCGACACGCGTGGCGGTCCACTTCACGTCGCCGGTCACGCGATCGCGCCCCTCGAAGACGTCCCCGGCATCGGAGGTCGCCTTCCACGCCGTCCCCATGTCGAGCAGGTGCCGGAAGAAGTCGTTGGTGAGCGTCTCCGGTCGGTCGGTGAAGACACCATGGCGCGACTGCCCGTGGTTGGCGTTCAGCACGCGCAGGCCGCCCACCAGGACCGTCATCTCCGGCGCCGTCAGCGTCAGGAGCTGCGCCTTGTCCACCAACAACTCCTCGGCAGACACGGTGTAGTTGGTCTTCAGGTAGTTGCGGAAGCCGTCGGCCGTGGGCTCGAGCACGGCGTACGACGCAACGTCCGTATGGTCCTGCGTGGCGTCCGTGCGTCCTGGCGTGAACGGCACCGTCACGTCGACGCCGGCCTTCCGCGCCGCTGCCTCGACGGCCGCGCACCCGCCCAGGACGATCAGGTCGGCGATCGACACCTGCTTCCCGTCAGTCCGCGAGCTGTTGAACTCCCGCTGGATCGTCTCGAGGATCTCGAGCGCGCGGGCGAGCTTGCCGGGCTGGTTGACCTCCCAGTTCTTGGCCGGCGCGAGGCGAAGGCGCCCCCCGTTGGCCCCACCGCGCTTGTCAGAGCCACGGAAGGTCGAAGCCGACGCCCACGCCGTGGAGACGAGCTGGGAGATGGAGAGCCCCGATGCGAGCAGCGTGGCCTTGAGCGCCGCGATGTCGTGCGCGTCGATCTGCGCATGGTGCGCGACCGGAATCGGATCCTGCCAGATCAGCTCTTCCGACGGGACGAGCGCGCCGAGGTAGCGCGAGCGCGGCCCCATGTCACGATGCGTGAGCTTGAACCACGCACGCGCGAAGGCGTCGGCCAACTGATCCGGATGCTCGTGGTAGCGGCGCGAGATCTTCTCGTAGATCGGGTCCATGCGCATCGCCATGTCGGCGGTGGACATCGCCGGGAGGACCTTGACCCCGGGACGGTGCGCATCGGGAACGACCCTCGCCTTCTCCTTGTCGGTCGGCTCCCAGATCCACGCGCCGGCCGGGCTCTTCACACACTCCCACTCCCAACCGAAAAGCGTGTCGAAGTAGCCATTGTCCCACGTGGTGGGAGTCGGGGTCCACGCCCCTTCGAGCCCCGAGGTCGTGGTGTGTTCGCCCTTGCCGGTACCGAGCTGGTTTCGCCAACCCAGTCCCTGCTCCTCGATCGGCGCCCCTTCGGGCTCGGGCCCAACGAGAGCCGGATCACCCGCGCCGTGCATCTTGCCGAAGGTGTGGCCACCGGCGGTGAGCGCGACCGTCTCTTCGTCGTTCATCGCCATGCGCGCAAACGTCTCGCGGATATCCTTGGCCGACGCGAGAGGGTCCGGCTTGCCGTTAGGCCCTTCGGGGTTCACGTAGATGAGCCCCATCTGCACGGCCGCCAGCGGATTCTCCAGTTCACGTTCGCCGGAGTACCGCTTGTCGCCGAGCCATTCCGCCTCGGCCCCCCAGTAGATGTCCTCCTCGGGCTCCCAGACGTCGGCGCGACCGCCGGCAAAGCCGAAGGGCGTGAGTCCCATCGATTCGATGGCGCAGTTGCCCGCGAAGACCATGAGGTCGGCCCACGACAGGCGGTTGCCGTACTTCTGCTTGATGGGCCAGAGCAGCCGGCGGGCCTTGTCGAGGTTGCCGTTGTCGGGCCAGCTGTTGAGCGGGGCGAAGCGCTGCGTCCCGGAGGAGGCGCCGCCACGGCCGTCAGCCGTGCGATAGGTGCCGGCGCTGTGCCAGGCCATGCGGATGAAGAGGGGGCCGTAGTGCCCGAAGTCGGCCGGCCACCAGTCCTGCGAGCGCGTCATCAGCTCGAACAGATCGCGCTTGAGCGCCTCGAGGTCGAGCTTCTTGAACTCCTCTGCGTAGTTGAACGTGGCGCCGAGGGGATTGGACTTGGCGGAGTGCTGATGGAGAATCGCCAGGTTGAGCTGATTGGGCCACCAGTCCCGGTTCGACCGTCCCCCTGCGGTGGCCGCCGTGGGTGCGTGGTGCATCACCGGGCACTTGCCGCCGTTCCCGCCGGATGTTCCGTCCATATATGGCCTCGTCGATCGTGGCTTGAGGATTGAGCGGTACTGTCGTGCTTCAATCTATCATGAAGCGGCTCGCCGGCCGTCCGGTTTCCGGCGCGCCGCACCCGGCCGCGTCGACGCGCGCACTGGTGGCCGCCCCCGCGCACGCGCTATTGTCGACCGCATGTCCAACCGAAACCGACTCGCCATCGCGCTGGCCGTGCTCTCGCTCGCGCTCCTCTGGCCGGGGCTGGTGCAGCCGGCGCTCACGATTCGCGCCACGATCGAACTGTTCGGCGTCTCGCGCGAGATCACCAATGAGACGCGCAGCGTGGTGGGCGCCGTCCGGTCGTTGCACGCGTCGGGGAACCTCTTCGTCGCCGGACTGATCGTCCTCTTCAGCATCGTGGTCCCGATCACCAAGGCCGCGCTGCTCCTCCCGATCTTCGCGCTGCGCGGCTCGGCGACGTCGTACCGGCTGTATGCGCTGGTCCAGAGCATCAGCAAGTGGTCGATGGCCGACGTCTTTGCGGTCGGCATGCTCATCGCCCTGCTCGTGGCGAAGGGGACGGCCAACCTGTCGGCCGTCGCGGGGCCGGGCTTCTACTACTTTGCCGCCTACTGCCTGGTCTCCAACGCCGCCTTCCAGGCGCTGCGGATCGAGCGCCCGGCATCGTCGATGTAGGGGGCGACCGCCGTCGTCACGAGCGGCCGTCGCGCGGAATCGCTATTTCGCCGCCGGGTCGCCGCGCTTGGCGGCGATGCGGAACTTGGCGACCGGCAGGCTGTCGAGCGTCACGATCCCTTCGATGGCGTCATCGCTCACGAAGGCCCCGTCGTGCTCCAGGCGCTTTCCCTCGGGGGCCGTGACACGGAAGCGGAGGCGCTTCCCTTCGCGCACGACATTCCCGATCGGCCCGGCCCCTTGCCCCGGGACCATCGCCGTCCCCGCCAGGTTCGCTCCGGCCTGCGTGAAGGTGTAGTTCACCGGCACGACGAGGGTGCTGTCGCCGAGCTGCACGGTCGCGGTCCCGCTCCACAACCCCACCAGGGTCGGCATCGACGCCGGTGCGGGGGCGCTCGCCCGGCGGGACTGTGCCCCCGCCGAGTCGGCGGCGACAAGGACGAGCGCGGTGGTAACGACGAGCGGCAGGACGCGACGCAGGAGCATGCTCCACTCCGAATAGGGGTCAACAGGTGCGGAGTGATACCGCGCCGGCGAGAGAAAGTACCATGTCGGGACGATCGGGGGAGCCGGCGACCGCCATCTCGCGCGCCACGTGCGCCCGCCCCGCGCATGTCAGAGCAGTGTCAGAAGTGTTCCACGACATCGCCCATACGAGCACTCGAGCGCACCTTCGTGCCGCCGCGCTCCCAACGCTGCACAGCGATGCCCCTCATCAGGACTCCCCTCTCCTTTGGTGCGTGACATGCCTGTTCGACGCGGAATGCTCGTGGCCATGCTGCTGCTTTTCGCTCGCCTCCTTCCGGCGCAGGTCCGGCACGTCGGCGACCTCAACACGCGGGAGCTCCGCGCGCTCGATCGCGCGCGCACGGTCGTCATTCTCCAGGGCGGCATGCTGGAGGAGCACGGCCCGTACTTGCCAGCGTTCACCGACGGCATCCTGAGCGCGCGCCTGACGAGCGAGCTCGCAGCCGGGATCGCGCGGCAGCGCCCCGGCTGGACGGCGCTGATCTTTCCGCCGGTCTCGGTTGGGGCGAGCGGCTCCAACGAGATCGGGCGCCAATACTCGTTTGCGGGGACGTACGCCGTGCGTCCGTCGACGCTTCGGGCGGCGTTCGTCGACCTCGCGAGTGAGCTGGGGGAGCAGGGCTTTCGCTGGGTGCTGGTGGTGCACGTCCACGGGTCGCCACTCCACATCGGGGCGCTCGACGATGCATCGGACTTCTTTCACGACACGTACGGCGGGACGATGGTGAACCTGTGGGGGCTCATCCCGGTGCTGGGCGGATGGGGGAGCGCCATGTCGATCATGACGCCGGACGAGAAGCGCGCTGATGGGCTCTCGCTCCACGCGGGGATGGACGAACACAGCCTGATGCTCTACCTGCGTCCGGAGCTCGTCGCCCGCGACTATCGTCAGGCACCCGTCGTCTCTGGCGCGAACTACGCCGAGGCCTTCGCGGTTGCCAGGCGGGAGGGATGGCCGGGCTACCTCGGCGCACCGCACCTGGCCACCGCCGAGTTCGGGGAGCGGATCTGGCGCTCCTTCTCGGCGGCGACGGAGAAGACGGCGCTGGAGATCCTCGACGGCCGGGACCCGGCGAGCTATCCGCGATACGTGACGTACCTCAAGTCGCAGGCGCCGTATCGCGAGTGGATCGACTCGTCGATGGTCCGCGATTCGCTCGCCGGCAGCCGCCTGTCCAGCTGGCTCGCGCGGCGTCCGCGCTGAGCGGCCGGCGCGCACGGTCACCTAACCAGTCCGTGCATTTCGGCGGTTCGTCCCGCAGCCGCCAGAACCGTCGCTGCGCCAGCCGCCCGGCGCTCGTGCGGGCGGCCGAGGCTGGCCTCGTTCCCCGAGGGCCGTATATTCGGGCATGACGACTCGTCGACGATTCCTCGGACAGACGGCCGGGCTGCTCGCTGCCGGCTACCTCGGTGCCCCGGAGCTGCGCCGCGTGGGCGCTCACGCTCCCCTGCGCATCCTCATCCTCGGTGGGACCGGATTCATCGGCCCGCACATGGTGCGACGCGCCATCGCCGGCGGACACAAGGTCACCCTGTTCAATCGCGGGCGCAGCAATGCCGACCTCTTTCCCGACGTCGAGACGCTGACGGGGGACCGGGACGGGCAGCTCGACGCCCTGCGCGGCCGCGCCTGGGACGTGGTGATCGACAACAGCGGCTACGTGCCGCGCCACGTGCGCGACTCGGTGCAGCTGCTGGCGCCTAACGTGGGGCGTTACATCTTCGTCTCTACGGGGTCGGTGTACGCGGCGGGCGAACCCCGGTACGACGAGGACTCGCCGCTGCTCAAGGCCCCCGATCCGGCGAGCGAGGAAGTCAACAAGTACTACGGCGAGCTCAAGGTGCTCTGCGAGCAGGCGGTGCGTGAGGCGTACGGCGACAAGGGGACGATCCTGCGGCTGCACATCGTGGCGGGACCGGGCGATCCGACGCACCGCTTCACCTACTGGCCGGTGCGCATCGCCGCCGGGGGCGAAGTGATTGCGCCCGGCGAGAAGGACGCGACCGTCCAGCACATCGACGTGCGCGACCTGGCCGACTTCGCGCTGCGCTGCGCGGAGCAGGGACATGGCGGCATCTACAACGTGGCCGGTCCCGCCGCCTCGCCGATGACGTTGGCGACCTATCTGGAGGAAGTGCGCGTCGGCGTGAAGTCGGCGGCGACGTTCACCTGGATCGACCACGCATTCCTGGCCGAGCGCAAGGTGGCGTTCCCGATGGTGATGCCGCCGGCGATGCGCGGCCTGTCGCGTGTGAGCGCCGCGCGCGCCGTGGCCAAGGGGCTCACCTTCCGTCCCGTGCGCGAGACGGCCGCCGACACGCTGGCCTGGTTCAAGAGCGCGCCGGCAGCCGCAACGAAGGATCTCACGCTCGACCTCGAACGTGACGCGCGGGTGTTGCGCGAGTGGAAGGCCAAATAGCGAGGCCGACCGGTCCCGTTCCCCGACTCCCCCGTCCCGAGTTGCCATGCGCCGAACCCTGATTGCCCTGGTCACGTTAGGCGCCGTATCGGTGGCGGCGAGCGCCCAGTCGACCGACCGCCTCTCGAAGGAAATCGCCCGCATCGAGCCCGCCTCCGGCGGCCAGCTCGGGGTGGCCGCCGTGCACCTCGAGAGCGGCCGAAGCTTCTTCTACAAGGCGGACGACCAGTATCCGATGGCCAGCACCTACAAGGTGCCGATGGCGGTGCAGGCCTTCACGCTCGCGGAACAAGGGAAGCTCGACCTCAACCGAATGGTCGCGTGGGACACCACCGACCTGCACATCGGGAGCGAGGCGTTCCTGCTCTTCCGGAAGCCCGGCTTCGCCATGTCGGTGCGGAACCTCATCGAGACGATGCTGATCCTCTCGGAGAACAACGCCACCGACCTGGTCCTGGCCCTCGACGGTGGCGGCGCCGCGGTCACCAAGCGCCTGCGCGACGCGGGGATCACCGACATGCGCGTCGACCGGCCGACCGCCGAGATCATCGCCCATCCGTTCGGCATCACCGACATCTGGACCAACGGCAAGTTCGATCGGTCGAAGTGGGAGCGGCAGTATGCGGCGCTGAGCCCGGCCCGCCGCGATTCGGCAGCGTACTACTATGCGCGCGACCCGCGCGACCATGCGTCGCCCCGGGCGATGCTGACGCTCCTGACCAAACTCTGGAAAGGCGAATTGCTCAACACGGAGCACACCGCGGCGCTGCTCGACATCATGTACCGATGCGAGACCGGCGCCGGGCGCATCAAGGGGATGCTCCCGATCGGCACCAAGGTCGCCCACAAGACGGGGACGTATCCGGGGACGGTCAACGACGTCGGGATCATCGACCTCCCCGACGGAACGCACGTCGCGGTGGCGCTCTATCTCAAGCAGTCGAGCAAGATCGAGGGCAAGGAGCTCGAGGACGCGATCGCCCAGTCGGCGCGCGCCGTGTACGACTTCTTCCTCTTTCGCGACTGACGGCCGGCGCGCGGGGGAGATAGGGGGCGGGGGGCTCGCGCCAGCGTTGCATCCGCTGGCGCCCGGGGAGCCGGAGGGGCAATTTCGGCGCGCCGCCGATCCTCCATCCTCGTGCTCCCAACCGTCGCCATGCACCGCCTCCCCGCACTCCGCGCCATCGCGCGCGTCGCTCCGCGGCTCGCTCCTCTGATCGCTGCGCCGCGTGTCACACCGCTCGTCGCGCTGACGTCCGCTCGGCTCGTGATCCTGCCCGTCGCGCTCTCGGTCCTGCTCGTCGGCGCGTCGCGCGTGGCCAACGCCCAGCATATCATCGGGGCCCGTGACGCGCGCGCCCTACGCGCCGACAGCGTCTTCCAGCGGTTCGACCGCACCGACGCTCCCGGCTGCGCGCTCGGCGTCTATCAGGACGGCAAGGTCCTCTACGCGCGGGGCTACGGGATGGCGAGCCTGCAGAATGGCATCGCCCTCTCACCGCGCTCGGTGCTCGACGTCGGGTCGATCTCCAAGCAGTTCACCGCGATGGCCATCCTCCTGCTGCAGCAGGAGGGAAAGCTCTCGCTCGACGACCCGATCCGGAAATACATCCCGGAGATGCCGGCGTACGCGGACAAGGTCACGCTTCGTCGGGCCTTAAGCCAGACGAGCGGGCTGCGCGACCTCTACGTGATGTGGGGGCAGACGGGGCGCGCATTCGCCGGCGACACGATCGACGCGCTCCGCGTGATCACGCGCTCGGCCGAGCCGAACTACGAGCCGGGGGCGCGCTACCTGTACACCAACTCGGGGTGGATCCTCGCGGCGCAGATCGTCTACCGGCTCACCGGCAAGACGCTCGCGCAGTTCGCCGAGGAGCGCATCTTCAGGCCGCTCGGCATGTACGACACACGCTACCTCTCCGATGCCTCGATGGTCATTCCCAACCTGGCCGACAGCTACGCCCCTCGCACCGGTGGCGGGTTCCGTCTCGCGCGCTCGGCGTATGACGGCGCGATCATGGGGGCCGGCGCGGTACAGACGACCGTCGAGGACTTCGGCCGCTGGCTCAACAACTACGACGCCGCCACGATTGGCGGTCGCCAGATTCTCGAGACGATGACGACGGCGACGACGCTCAACGACGGATCACCGGCGACGTCGGGCGCCAACACGGCGTATGCCGTCGGGCTGAGCGTTGGCACGCTGCGCGGGTTGCGCGTGATTTCGCACGGCGGGAGCTGGGCGGGTTTCCGCGGCCACTTCCTGCGCTTCCCCGAACAGCGTTATGCAGTCGCGACCTTCTGCAACTTCTCGACTTCCGGTCCCGATTCGCTGGCGCGCAAGGTGGCGGGGATCTACCTCGGCGACCAGATGCAACCCGACAGCGCGGCCATGTGGACCGCATCGCTAGCCGCGGCGCCGCACCGAGAGCTCCCGGTGGAGAGCCTGCGGAGCCTGGTGGGCGTGTGGCGCAACGATGAGCGCGGCGAGGTGCGACGCACGCGTCTCTTGGGTGACTCGTTGGTCGCCACCGGTGGCGAGCGCGTGCGCCTCGTCCCGATCGCGGGAGAGCGCTTTCGCGCTGGCTCGGGCATCGAGATCAGCTTTGCCGGAGCCGCCGCGCGCCCGCAGCAGATGATCGTCCGCACGACTGGGGAGACGGTGACCTTCACGCGCGCGGACACTGCCGCGCTGACGCCTGCGGCGCTCGCCGAGTATGCCGGCGACTACCGGAACGAGGAGGTCGAGGCGACGCACACGTGGAAGGTCGAGAAGGGTGACCTCGTCCTCTACTCCAATCACCGTCGACTGGGTGTGCTCGAGCCCACGTACAAGGACGGCTTCACCCGCGGTGGCTCGGTGATCGACGTCCAGCGCGACGCGAAGGGGCGCATTACGGGCTTCGTGGTGGAGTCGGGGCGGGTGCGACACCTGCGCTTCACGCGGATGAAGTGAGGCGGTCGCAGCTTCGCGTCGCGGGCGAGGGCGACCGCCGCGCGTGACCGGTGCGTGGGGCTTGGGGGCCCGGGCACGTTTGTCCCGTCGTGTCATATGAAACCCCGGCCCCCCTCACCAAGTCCGGGATGACCACTACTCGACCACCGGATGGCCCACCCAGCACTCCCACCCCCAGACCTCGAAGCGTCGCTCGAAGCGCTGCACGAGGCGAGCTTCGGCTGGGCGCGGAATTGCTGCGACGGCGATCCGGACGACGCCGCGGACGTCCTGCAGTCGACCTACGTGAAGGTCCTCTCCGGGAGCGCCCGCTTTTCCGGGCACTCGTCGTTCAGGACCTGGCTCTTTGGCGTCATTCGACTCACCGCGCTCGAAGGCCGACGGAAGGGAGGGCGCGAACTCTCCCTGGACGGGCAGCCGGAGCCGGAGGCGCACCTGCGCTCGGCCGACGCGACGCTCATCGAGGCGGAGGAACATGCGGCACTTCGCACCGCGCTCGACATGCTCCCCGATCGACAGCGGGAAGTGTTGCACCTGGTCTTTCAGCAGGACCTCAGCATCGCCGAAGCCTCGACGATCATGGGGGTGTCGCTGGGTTCGGCCCGCGTCCACTATGAACGAGCCAAGAAGCGCATGCGCACCCTGCTCACCGAAGACGGACACGGCCGCGATGTGCAGGCCAGCCGGCACGACGCCCCTGAGGTGAAGGGGCCACTGCCTGGCGACGACACGAGGGAACGCTCATGACGCCCGACGACGATCTGGACGAGCTGCTGCGACATCGCTTTGCTGGAGTGCGGGACGCCGATGCCCGGCGCGCCCCCGCCTTTGGCGAGATGGTCGCGCGTGCCCGCGCGGCGATCCCGGCCGAGCCGGTGGTGCCGATCGAGGTGCGGTCGCCGGCCACGCGGTCGCCGATCGCGCCGGCGGCTCCGCAGCGGCGCAGTCCGTGGCGCTGGGTGGCCGCGGCGGCGCCACTGGCCGTGGCCGCAGGACTCGCCGGCATCTGGCTGGCCCCGAGCCGCGCGGCCGATCGTGAGTTCGAACGCCTGGTCTCCGAATGGTCGCGGACCGAGCGCGCCCTCAATGCCCCGACCGACGGACTGCTCGCCGTGCCGGGTTCCGAATATCTGCGACGACTCCCTGCCCTCGGTTCCGGGGCGGGGGCTACACGGAGACCCTCGTGATCCCCTTCCCCATCCCTCGCCGTCGCCTCCTCGTCGTGGCGGTGTCGCTGCTCGCCGCCGTTAGTGCTCCGGCGGCGGCCCAGTCGGCCCCCTCGGTCGACGACCCGATCACCCGGACGCTGTTCGAGCCGGAGCTGATCATGAAGCACCGTCGCGCCATCAACCTCACGGACGAACAGCGTGATGCAATCAGTCGGTTGATCAAGGAGCTGCAGGGCCAGGTGGTGAGCCTGCAGTGGGAGCTGCAGGATCAGGTGGAGTCGCTCGCCTCGGAATTGGCGCGTCCGCGCGTGGACCTGGATCGTGCGCGCGATCGCCTCGAACGCGTCATGCAGACGGAGCGCAAGATCAAGGAGGGGCATCTCACGCTCCTGGTCCGCATCAAGAACCTGCTCTCACCGCAACAGCAGGCGACGCTCTCCAAGCTGCGCACCGAGCCGTCGGCCAAGGAAGGCGTGGAGGAGTAGGGACCACCGGGAAAAGCGACGGGGCTGACGCGATGCGCGTCAGCCCCGTTTTCGTTCGGCGTGCAGCGTCAGGCCTTGGGCCACCAGACGAAGCCGACGCCGAAGCGGAACGACGCGGCGTCGATGTCGAGGTTGTTCACCGAGAGGTTGCCGACGTCGACCTTGGTGAACTCGCCGCCGGTAAACTTGAGCGAGAGGTCCAACGCGACCTTGCGGGTGAGGTAGGTGGAGAGCCCGCCGCCGAAGGTGACGGCGCCGCCGCTGAAGCTGATCTTGCCGGCCGCCTCTCCGTTGACCGACGCATCGCTCACGCTCACGGAGCGCCCGCCGGCGGAGGCCTCGAGATACGGGACCCAGCGGCGCAGCGAGTTGGCGAAGTGGAAGCGCGCCCCCACCTCGGCGTGCGCGAGGTCCCACTGTCCCACGATGGTGCTCCCCGACTCGAGGTCGATGCGCGAGCCATCGACATGCACGAAGCCGGTGACGATGCGGTTGAAGCCGTAGCCCAGCCGCAATCCGAAGCCGCCACCACCGACCGCATCACCGTTCTCCACCGTCAGTGACGTGCCCATGAGATGGGCGCCGAGGGAGAGCCCGCGCGTGGTGGAGGCCTGCGCGGAAGCCGCCGCGGGGGCGAGCAGGAGCAGGGCGCCCAAGCGACGGACAGCAGGCGCGATGAACCGGGGGAGAGGCGACATGAGCATGGCCCTGGAAGGAGCGGAAACGGGTGGGGTCCCCCGGTGGCCAAGCCACCGAGGGACCGCGGAAATATAGGACGGGCGCGTAAACAGTCGGACCCCGCGTCAGAGGATCCAGCCGAGGAGGACGATGTCCTCGACCGGCTCGACGAGTTCCTCGACGAGGTCGAAGACATCGTCCGACATCCGCATGACCGACTGGACCATGCGCACCTCATCCGGGGTGAGCGGCTGGCCGCTCGGGCCGCGCAGGGTGGGGGTGGCGGCGGGACCGGTAATGGTGATGTAGGGCTTCCCGTTCCAGTTGATGGCCCCGTTGACGGTTCCGGCGGTGCCGTTGAGCTCCACGCGCAGCGTGTTCTCCTGGTGCTTGGCGGTGAACGAGACCTTCCCCTCGCCCTCGCGCCCGTCCTGCACGCCACGCACCGTCCCGGTCACCGTGAAGTTGCGAGGCTTCACCGAGAACTCGAAGTCGGCATCGAGCACGGTGCCAGTCGCGACCTTGCGCCCGTCGAGGCCGACGGTGAAGTCGAGCCGCTCGGTGCCGTCAGTCGCAAAGCCGCTCACGTCGATGGAGCTGGCGGTGGTGCCGATGTCGACGCGCGTGCGGTAGTCGAGCGTCGTGCTGCCGCGGGTGACGACGAGCAGCCGCAGCGCGATCGCCTCGCCCGTGCCGGCCCCCTCGTCGATCAAGTCGGCGCGTCCGATCTCGCGCGAGACGTTCGGCTTGCCGTCGGCATTCAGTTCATAGACGATGAAGCGCGTCCCGTTGGCCGGCGCACCGGTCCGCGCGGAGTCGATGACGTACTGATCCTTCGCGACGTTGTAGACGAGCGTGCGACCGAGATGACGCGACGAGATGACCGTCTTGGCGAAGCTCGTCCGTGACGCCTGTGCAGCGGCAGCGCGGAAGAGGTCGAGGGCGTACTGCCGCGACGATGACTCGCTGGCCAGCCCGGGGAGTGCGCGCATCGCCGCGACCGTCGCGCTGGCCGACATGGGGGTGCGCCCGGCGAGTGCCTGCACGCCGGCGAAGCCGTCGGAGGCGAACATCTGCTCCAGCGCCTGGTAGTCGGCGAGGGTGGCGTTGGCATCAGGGGTGTTGGCGAGCGGCGCGGTGGCCTGCTCGCACGCTGCGGTCGCGGCGAGGAGCGCGATCGTCGCGCCCTTCAGCACCCCCCGGAAACGAATGGCTGCAGTTCCGAACATGGTCGTGTCTCCCTCCCGCCGTCGCGCGGGTCGCTGGTTGATTCCGGCCTTCCGGGAGTGGGTGGCGCGAGGGGGCGGGTTATATGACAGGGGAGTGCAGGCCGTGACTTGCGCCGGCCGTGAGCCGTTGAGATTGTGCAGCCATGGCACTGCAGCTCGAGGTCGTATCGGCGAACGGTCCGCCGGCGCTCCTGGCGATGGCCAAGGCGCTCGTGGGCGAGTACGCGGCGATGCCACACATCGCCGGGCGATGGGCGACGCCGGAGGCCGACATCTCGGCGTTGCCCGCACCCTATGTCCTCCCTGCCGGCATCCTCCTGGTGGCGCACGAGGACGCCGAACCGATCGGCTGCGGGGCGCTGCTCGCCTTTGCGCCGGGCATCGGCGAGATCAAGCGCGTGTACGTGAGGCCGCAGGGTCGGGGGCGCGGCGTCGGTGAGGCGGTGACGCGGGCCCTCATCGACTGTGCGGGACAACTCGGCTTCGACCGCGTGCGACTGGACACCGCCCCGGAGCTGCTCGCGGCGCGCGCGCTGTACGAGCGACTCGGCTTCGTCGCCATTCCCCACTATCGCGATGGACTGCTCCCCGGCACGCTGTGTTTCGAGCGCAGCGTGCGCGGGGTGCAGGACGGTGGCGCCGGGGCGGCCTAACGAGCGTCGGTGACGGGCTTCGGAGCAGGACCGCCCCTGGCCTCCGCTGTCGAGCGTGCCATGACCGTACTCACGAGCCGTCCGAGTTCGGCGTGCTGGAAGGGTTTTGCCATCGCGGCCATGAAGCCTGCCTCCCGGTAGTTGGCCATCGTGGGGTCGTCCGAGTAGCCGCTCGCCACGATCGCACGCGCCTGCGGGTCGTGTTGGAGGATCTCTGCCATGGCCTGCCGGCCGCCCATCCCGCCGGGAATCGTTAGGTCCATGATGAGGAGGTCGAACGGCCGTCCCGCCTGCATGCGCTCCAGGTAGCGCTGCACGGCGTGCCGCCCATCCGCGACGGTCTCCACCGAGTACCCCCATCGTTCGAGCGTCCGGCGCAGCACCAGCTGCACGGACGGTTCGTCGTCGAGCACCAGTATCGACCCGCTACCCGACGGCACGTGTGACGGCGCGGATGTCGGCTCAACCTCCACCTCGCTGGACGCGGGGAAGAACGCGCTGAAGATCGTCCCGCTCCCCACCCGTGACTCGAACGTGAGGGTCCCGCCGTGGTTGCGGCAGATGGCGAACGCCGTCGCCAGTCCAAGGCCGCTGCCGCCGCTTCGAGTGGAGAAGTACGGATCGAAGACGCGGTGCCGGATCGACTCGGCGATCCCCGTGCCATTGTCGATGAAATCGATGCGCACGAACCGCGCGTCGCCGGTCGCCGCACCAGTAGGCAGGGCGCCGTGGAAATTCGAGGCGCGAACCAGCAAACGCCCTCCCTCCCCCGTCGCCTGTTGTGCGTTGATCACGATGTTGCTCACGACCTGGCTGAACTGGCCGCTGTCGACGTGCGCATGCCACAGATCGCCCGGCACCTCCACATCCACCCGCATGTGCGAACCGGCTCCGGCAAGGCCGACGGTATCGCGCAGCAGACGCCCGACATTCGTGATGCGACGAACCGGCGCTCCACCCTTCGAGAAGGCAAGCAGCTGCTTGGTGAGGCGGCTCGCGCCGATCGCCGCCTTCTCCGCATACGCCAGCATCTCCTGCTGCTCGGCAGGATTCCCATTCTTCGCGAGCGTGACATGGCCCACGATTGCCGTCAACGCGTTGTTGAAGTCGTGGGCGATGCCTCCGGCGAGAACGCCGAGCGCCTGCACCTTGTCCTCGCGCTGTCGCAGCTCCTGTTGTCGGTGCTCCTCGGTCGCATCGCGCACCGTAACAAGGAGGCACGACCTTCCGCCCAGCGTGACCGCGCTCCCGCGGAGTTCCGTCCAGCGTGGGCCACCGGGAGCATCGGTCCAGCAGTCGTCGATCGCCGGTTGGTCGCGCTGTTCGCCTCCGAAGAGCCGCGAAAGGGCGTGGCCAAGCCACGCAGGCTTCAACTCCCCGACCGTCGCCCCGCGCGTCACGGCGTCCGCGCCGCACAGCGCCTGGGCCGGGCCGTTGAGATCGACGATGTGCCGTGTGTCGGCGTCGAGCAGGAAGATGGGTACCCCCACCGCGTGAAAGAGGGCGCGATAGCGTTGCTCCGACTCAGCGAGCGCGCGCTGCGCGCGCCCTCGCAGCACGTACAGCACGCCGAGGAGGACCAGGGCGAGGCCCAACAGTGCGCTCCCCGCGATGAGCCAGCGCAGCTTGTCCCGGCGCGACTCGGCCAGTGCCGACATCGTGGCGAGGTCGCGCTCCCGCTCGCGCGCCTGATAGCGCGTCTCGAGCTCGGCGATGCGGCCGCGCGTGGCGCTGTCGGAGAGCGTGGCCTGCAGCTCATGAAAGCGCCGGTAGGCAAGGAAGGCCCGACCGGTGTCTCCAACCGCCAGGTGCGCCTTCGAGAGCCACTCCAGTTGAATAGCGGCGTCGTGCCGGTCGTTGATCTCGAGCGCGAGCGCGATCGACTGCTCGAAGAGCGTGATCGCGGTCCTCGCATCGCCGCGTTTCAGCTCAATCTCCGCCAACGCCCCTCTCGTGCGCACGAGTCCGTCCTTGTCGCCGATGCGCTCGCGCACCGCGAGTGCCTGCTGGTGGAAGGCGACGGCACGGTCGGGTTCCTTGAGCTTCTCGTACGCGTGCCCGATGTTGCTCAGCTCCTTGGCCAGCCCGTACGGGTTGTTCGCGGCGCGGTCGTTCGCCATCGCGCGCTCGAGGTACGGCAGTGCTTCCCGCGGCCGATCGAGCTCGAGGAGCGTGAGTCCGACATTGTTGAGCGTATTCGTGAGGTTCGACTTCGGCCCGAGCCGTTCATGAATGGACAGTGCGCGCTTCAGCGCGGCGAGCGCTTCCTGCTTCCGCCCGAGGTCGACGTACACAAGCCCGATGTTGTTGTGCCATCGCGCCACCGCGATCTCGTCACCCATGGCCTCACTGACCTGCAAGGCGCCGAGGTAGCCCCTCAGTGCCGCATCGTAGTCCCCCTGCATGTAGTGGATCGCGCCGACAAGCGAGCGTGTTCGCGCGAGCAGCGCCGAGTTCCCGCGCGGCTCCAGTAGCGTCCGCGCCCGCTCCGCCGCGACCGTCGCGGCGGCGTAGTTGGCGCGACGCCATTCGACGAACCCAAGCTGATAGGCGGCTTCGGCCGTTGCCGTATCCGCCAGCGCCATGCGCGCCGCGCGCTCTGCGCGCTGGGCTTCGCCGAACGCGCGATCGTAGTCGCCCGTGGTCTCCAGGGCGAAGCTGCGAAGCACATGCGCGCGCACTTCCAGCGACGGCGACGAGTTGGCTTCGAGCAGTGTCAACGCCTCCTGCGTCAGGGCCAGGACCGCGGCTGACTGCTCGCGACGCGCGTCGGCAAGCGCGAGGAGGAGTGGAATGCGTGCGGAGCCCTTTGCCACCGCGAGCCGGCGCTCGAGGGCAGCGGTGTCGCGAGCCGTCGGAGGTTGTGGGGTCGCGGCCGACGCGGCGACGAACAGCGTCACGAGGCAGCCGAGGAGCGGTGCGACCAGACGGGTCGGACGCATGGCGTCGATCACGCGGGAGGGAGGTGCCCCGATGCCCTGCTCAAGCGTTGGCCGCCCATGCGGGCGGTTCGAGGGAGACACCGGCTGGGGACTGCACGCGCCACAACCAGCCGCCGGGGCGTATTGGATTGTACCACGGATGTCGTCATCCAAACAGGTCCGGCATCCTTGCGGTCGAAGCGGAGCGTGGGTCGCCGCTAGATTTCCCGCATTCCCGCCAGGCGCCTGCCCTGTACCCCGCCTCCAGCGCACGATGAGGGGGGCGGGGGGGGGCGGGGGGGGGGGCAGAGGTCGCCCCAGCTAGCCGGGGCGGCGTTGCCGGCCTGGCTGGCCCGCGACGCGGTCGATAGCAGGGCGTACACCGAGGCCAAGACCGGGTTCGTTCGTGCGATCGACCAGAAGGCTCGGGCCTGGGCGGGGAGCACGGCGACGCCGCGACGCACGCGGGGGGCAGCGTGCCGTCGACGGATCGGGTGCAGCTCCGCATCACGCTCCCTGCGGCGCTGCGCGCCACCATCGACGACGCTCGCCTGCGCTGGACTCCCGAGGTCGCGACCAACAACCCGGCGCACCTCACCCTCATCTATCACGACGAGGCCCCGGACGTCGCGCGGCTGTCAGCTCGGCTTGCGCACGCATGTACCGAGCAACGGCCCTTCGTGCTACGGCTCGGAGCCGTGCGGCAGTTCGCACCACCCGATGCGGGGGCCTTTCTCGAGGTGGCCGATCCGCAGGGCGGAGTGCGCCGCCTGCGCGAGCTGGTCCTCGCCCCGCCGTTCACGTCGCGTTCGCGCTTCGGGCTGCACGTCACCGTGCTCCATCCGGCCTACGGCGCCCGCCTCGCCGAAGCGTGGCCTTCCCTGCTCCAACTGGCGCATGCCGGCACGTTCACGGCGGATCGGGTAGAGTTGATCGCGGGACGTGGCGCCGCCACTCGCACGCTGGCGACCTTCACACTCGGCGGCGGTTCGACTGCCGGCGCGTGATCGGCGCGCGCCGAAGTCCTGCACGGCGCCCCCGGCGCCTGACGAACGTGCGAGCATCCCGAGGGGACACAGACGGTTACTGCAGATCAGCCATCCACACTGTGGAGGAGATCACGACGTCGGGGGCATGGGGATCGCGCCGCAGCAACGCGGCGAAGTCCTGCACGCAGGCGTTGACCCCCTCGGCCTGGCGCGCCGCCGGGATGTGCAGCTCCATCGCCACCCGACCAATGCGCGACAGCGTGCCGGTGGTGCGCATGATCCCCCACTCGGCCCCCTCGCAATCGAGCTTGAGCCAGGCGCATCGCTCGATTCCATGCGTCTCGAACACCTCGTCGAGCGTGACGCACTGCACCGTCTCGGAACTCCACCCGCTCCGTTCGCGCGCGGCGCGCGCCTCGCGGGACAGTCCCACCGTCGAGCCCGCGGTGGCCTCGGCGCTCCACGTGATGGTCATCTCCCCGTGCTCGGCCATCACCGCCTGCTGCACCGGCGTGACGTTCGTGATGCCGTTGGCGGCCAGGTTGCGCAGGAGCGAGGCGTAGTTGGCGGACGCCGGTTCGTAGGCGATGATCCGCACATCGGGATGCAGGGCGGCGAGGATGATCGATACGCCTCCGATGTGGGCCCCGATGTCGAGGACCGTGTCGCCAGGCGCAAGGGTCAGCGACGTGAGATTGTAGGTCCCGCGGGCGAACTCCTCGAGTACGTTCGCCGCCCACCTGGATCCGTGCACGTCGGCCAATCGCACCACGCGGCCGGCGATGTCGAACTCGACCTGGCTCAGCGTCGGGTCACCCTCTACCGCTCGCGTGAACTGCACCGCCGCCTCTGCGTAGTCGCGCCGGAGGCCGAAGTAGCGCCCGGCCATCCACCGGGTCGCGGGTGTGACGGAGTCCTGCGCGAGCAGCGGGGTGAGGGCGGCCAGCGCGCTGGAATAGTCGCGCGCATCCAACGCACGCCCCGCGACCGCGAGCGGGTCGGCCAGGCGGTCCCGGGAGAGCGTGGGGGTCCAGGACATCATCATGCTCATCGGACGACTCGGCGCGCGGGCGGCGTGGGACGCGGGCGTGGCGTGCACCACGCAGGACCTTGGAAGTATCGGCCCGCGGTGCGCGGCCTTCACCGGTCGGGTCATCCCGCGCGCCGTCCGTCGCCGACCGGGATGCGTGGAGCGCGCGACTTCTGACGCAGCCCGGACATGACGAGGCACGATGCGCGCTGGTGGAAATGTGCGTCGACCGGCAGTGTTGCGCCGGCGAGGTGGTGACATCGACACGTGGATGCCGCACGCCCTCGCCCAGTCCCTTCATCGTTCGCCCCAGGACGTCGCGTGCATCATCTGTCCCGTCTGCTGCGCTCACCGCGCCTGCTCGCCGTCGCCGTCACGTGCAGCGTCGCGTGCGCCCTCGCCTCGACCGCGAGGCCTAGCGACGCACAACAAGTCGCGACCGGCTTCGAACGGCGAGAGCTCACCATCCCGATGCGGGATGGGGCGAAGCTCTTCGCCGTGGCGCTCCTCCCGACGGGGCGGCATGAGCCGCTCCCGATCCTCCTCGTTCGCACCCCCTTCTCGGCCGAAGGGGCGGTACGAGGGGCCCAGCTCCCGCCGATGTACCGTGAGCTGGCAGAAGACGGGTACATCTTCGTCTTCGAAGACGTCCGGGGGCGTTTCAGGTCCGAGGGGGCGTTCGTCGTGAATCGACCGCAGCGCGATGCACGTGACCCTCGCGCGACCGACGAATCGACCGACGCGTACGACACCATCGACTGGCTGGTGAAGCAGCTGGCGGGAAACAGCGGCGCGGTTGGCGTGATGGGGGCGTCGTACTCCGGCTGGCTCGCGGGGCTGGCCGCCGTGGACGCGCACCCGGCGCTCAAGGCGGTCTCGCCGCAAGCGCCGATGACCGACACCTGGATGGGCGACGACTTCTTTCATCAGGGGGCGTTCCGCCAGACCTCGGGCGTCGAGTTCGCCGCGCTGATGGAGACTGACCCCAAAGGCTTCACATTCCAGACGATCCCCGCATACGACCACTACGAGTACTATCTCCGGTACCCGACGCTGGACTCGCTGGCGAGGGCGACCGGCGTCTCGCGGCTGCCGTCATGGGTCGGTTACAGCACGCACCCCACGTACGACGCCTACTGGAAGGCACGGGCGATGCAGCGGGTTCTCACGAAGGCAGAGGTCCCGCTGCTCTTTGTTGGAGGATGGTGGGATCAGGAAGACATCCTCGGCGCACAACTCGCGTATCAGACGGTTGAGCGCTCGGACACCAGAGGGTGGAACCGCATCGTACTCGGTCCGTGGTATCACAACGGCTGGTTGCAGCAAGGGGGCGACTCGCTCGGTCCGCTCGCACTGGGGAGCAAGACGTCGGACTTTTTCCGGGCCAGCATCCTGCGCCCGTGGT
Source organism: Gemmatimonadota bacterium (assembly GCA_016719105.1). Classification (NCBI taxonomy): domain Bacteria; kingdom Pseudomonadati; phylum Gemmatimonadota; species Gemmatimonadota bacterium. The sequence goes on from JADKAQ010000014.1 coordinate 82,635, forward strand.
TTGCCCACTACCTGCACGGCAAGGGGACCGCGGACTTTCCGGAAGCGTGGGTCTTCGAGACGGGGGCCAACGCGTGGCGTACGCTCGACGCGTGGCCGCCCAGGGATGCTCGGCCGCGCCAGCTCTACCTTCGGGAGAATGGCGCGCTCTCGTTCGATCCGCCTCGCTCCGCGCCAGCGCACGGGCGCACCGCGACGCCGGTCGACCCGGCACACACCGCCGAGTACGACACGTTCGTGTCAGACCCGGCGCATCCCATTCCCTACCTCCCTCGGCCCGACAACGGCGACGGCTGGCGCACCTGGCTGCTGCAGGACCAGCGATTCGTGGACCATCGGCCCGACGTGGCGACGTGGGAGTCGGAACCGTTGACGGAAGACCTCACGATTGCCGGCGAGGTCGTGGCACGCCTGTTCGCCTCCACCACGGGGAGCGATGCCGATTGGGTCGTGAAGCTCATCGACGTCTTCCCCGACAGTGTGCCCACCAACCGCACGTTAGGCGGCTATCAGCTCATGGTGAACGCCGACATCATGCGCGGCCGCTACTGGAAGGGCTTTGGTATCGCGACGCCCATCGTCGCCAATGCGGTCACGCCGTTCACCGTCGACCTGCACCAGCAGTACTATCGCTTCCTGAAGGGGCATCGCCTGATGGTGCAGGTGCAGAGCAGCTGGTTTCCCCTGTACGACCGCAACCCGCAGACCTTCGTCCCCAACATCTTCGGCGCCCGGCCGAGCGACTTCCGCGCGCAGCGGCACCGCGTGTGGCACACCCCGCGGTATCCGTCGCACGTGGCGGTGCAGGTGCTGCCGTAGCGACGCCATCGGACGGCCCGCATCGGGCAAAAGAGGCCGACGTCACCTACTGTCACACGAGCTGACACGCAGTCGACGCCCACGCACGGCACATCAACGCGCCGTGTGTCGGCACGAACGGACGACAACCAGCGCCGAGGCACATGCCCCGGCGCTGGTTTCGCTTGCGGCACAACACGCGGACTACCGGAAGCGGAACTCCGCCGTGTGCGTCGTGCCGTCCGTCAGCCGCGCGACCAGGCGCCGGCAGCTCCCCCTGTACGCCTTGTCGGTCTTCCACGTGAATTCATAGCGCTCGGCCACGACCTCGTACCCCGAGCCAATGATGTTCGGCCGCAGGAGGTCGCCGAGTCGTGCCCCCGTGTCGCACGACACCTGCTGCACCCCCGACGTCGAGGCAAAGACGTTCATCCCGTAGTCTGCACCGAGGGTGAACCTGATGGGGACAAGGTCGCCCGCGGTCAGCTCGTTCACTGCCGGGGTGGCGACGATCGGTTCGAAGAAGCCCGAGAACGGGAAGCGCACGTTCACCTTGATGGTGCGCGAGCGCATCGCACCGTCCTTGTCGGTCACGCGTGCCATGATCATCGTGGGACCAGGGCGCGTGAACCGATGCGTCACGACGAGCGGCGCCACGATCGACTGTAGCGCACCCGTCGCGGCGGGCGTCTCGTCTCCCCAATAAATGGCGTACGTCCATGGAGCGTCGGCCACCCCCGGATCGATCACGCCAAGCGTGAGCGTGTAGGGCTTGCCGAGCGTCGCCCACACATCGCCGGTCATCACTGGCTGCGGGGCGGCGTTCTCGATCCGGACCGGGCGCGTGTACTCGTTGGAGTCACCGTCGCGATCCATGACGGTCGCGCGCATCGTGCGCATGCCGTTGTCCACGGTGGGACAGGACACGCTGCTCGCGGCGCCAAAGGGGCCATAGCCGGCACCGTCACCACAATCGAAGGCGAAGGTCAGGCCGGCATTGCCGATGTAGCCTGGCACCGACGCATTGGCCAACGCGAGGGCGATCGGGCTCCCCTCGCGCACACCCAACGGTGCCGTGAGGGTAGCGATTGGTGGGACACGGCTCGATGGCGGCGTTGTCCGTCCGTCGGCCGCCAAGCCCCAGCAGGTCACCCGACTGTCGGTCATCACCGCGCAGGTGTGGTATCCCGCGGTGCTCACCTGAACCGCCCCCGTGAGGTTGGCCGGTACCGTGGTCGCTCCTAGTGCATTGTAGCCCCAGCAGGCAACGCCGCCGTCGGCCTTGACCGCGCAGGCATGCGCATGGTTGGCATCCACCTGCGTGACGATACCCAGGTTGGCCGGCGGATCGGCCACTCCCATCCCCCTCCCGCCCCAACAGATCACGCTGCCATCGGTGCGCAGGATGCATGTCTCGTTCTCACCGGCGCTCACCTGGCTCACGTTCGTGAGTCCCGGCGGCACGTTGATCTGCCCATCGCTGTTGCCCCCCCAACAGGCGACGGTCCCGTCGAGCTTGAGCACACAGGTGTGATGCCATCCAGCGCTCACCTGCTTCACCACACCGAGCGTCGGCGGTATCACGCCTTCGCCGGAGTGCGTGTACCCTCCCCAACAGACGGCGATGCCATCGTCCTGCAGCGCACAGCTATGTCCGCCGCCAGCATCGACGTTCACCGCGCGTCGCAACGTCGCAGGGACGGTCGCCTGTCCGTTGCCGTTGTAACCCCAGCACGTCACGCCGCCGTCGCTCAGGAGCGCACACGTGTGATCCCAGCCCGCGCTGACCTGCGTAGCCGGGCCCAAGTTGGCGGGGACTCCGAGCAGGCCAAGGCGATTGTTGCCCCAGCAGGCAACGGTGCCGTCGACGCGGACGGCGCAGGTATGCTCATGACCGGAGCTCAGCTGCAAGAACCCACCAGCCGACACCAGCATGGGTGATGCGACCGCTGGGGATTCCTGTAGCGGCGTGACAGGGTCCGGGCTATCGCACGCCCCGACGAACAGCCCCAGAAGGGCTGCCAATGGCAGGATGCGTTTCATGGTCGACCTCCTGTTCCAGAGATCTGGGAGGTGGTCCTCCCTCTTCTCCCCCGGCGGCGAGAACTCGCGGGCGTGCACCGTGGCACTGGCGTCCGGAGGCCATCTCCGAGGTGGCGGGGCTCACCGGGGGGCGCGGCGGGACTCTGATCGGCCTGTGGCCGTCGAGTCGAACCGGCACGAGTGCATGATGAGGCGCCGGCTCAAAGAAAGCAGTCGGGAGACCGGATCCAGTTGCGGCTCGTCTCCCCGTAGACGGGCGCGTGGCACTCGGGGGGTGCGATGCAGGATCGATTACAGTCGCGGCTGCTGAGCCTCTCGCCACTTTCGTGGCCTTCTTCCACGTCGCATCGTACGCGCCGTCAGGGCCGCTCGTGCATCACGGGAACCCGCCAGGTATGCCGTTCGCTCTCTCTCGCACCGATCTCGCATGAGCGTCGCCAACTGCCCGACCTATCAGCCGCAGATGAAAACGGGCGCGTCGGTCGACGGAAGCGTTAGGCACACCCTCCCCTCGCCATCGTGTACCGCATGAGCGCCCAGATGACCGTTGATGGTCGCGCCATCCCGATCGGGACGGTCCGATTGCACTTCCAGTACTTCCTCGACGACGGCCCACCGCATGCCTGGATCGACCTCGTCGCCGATTCGTCGAACGCTCGACTCGGCGGCATCGCGATCAACTGCCTCGACGTCGGGGACGTCCCGGCGCTCGCCGACCTCGAGGGGCGGACACTCTCGTTCGGCAACACCGAGGCAGTACATGGTGCGGAACTGGGCGACAGCGTGTGCTGGCTGCCGGGAGACGACACGCTGGAGGTGGAGTCGTTGCGCATCGCCTTCGGTCGCGTGGACAGCGGCGCGCTCCCCATCGCGCTCGACGCCCGGTGCTTCGATCACCATGGTCGAACCGGGATCGCCGTGCGGGTCGTGGCCACCATCGACCTCGGCACGACCTAGCGTAACGCAGGAGGAAGGCGAGTGCGCAACCGCTTGCGTCGTGCGCCGCGGCCGGTTGATCGTAGTCCACGCACGCGGCGGTGATCGCGTCGACGGTCGCCACCACCCAATCACCCCACGAGGTCGCGCGACATGCCGCACTCCCCGGACGGTCCCCTGCTCGATGCCCTGCTTGACTCGTGGGACCGGAACAACACGATCCTGGTCAATCTGCTCCTCGCCCTCCCCGAGGACACGATGATGCTGCGCGCGATGGATGGAAGTCCAACGTTCGCCCAACTGTTCGCGCACATGCACTACGTGCGGCTGGTGTTCATCGCCGAAGACGCCCCGGAGTTCGCCCGGGCGCTACCCGAGCAGGAGTGGTCGGACGCGCACGAGCAAGGCCGCCTGGCCGAGATGTTGCGCGACAGCGCCGCGGCCGTGCGGGATGCAGTGCGTCATCGTATATCGTTAGGCATGGCGATGGAGCAGCACTACGACCATCCGCTCCTCCTGCTGCAGCACATGCTCTGGCACGAGGGCTACCATTACGGCCAGATCAAGCTGGCACTCAAGCTGGCGGGACGGCCCATGGCCAACGCCGACGCTGGCCCCATCTCCTGGCGGGTCTGGATGAACAAGACCACCACCGCGTAGGCGCGCGACGGACGCCCCACGCCGGAGCGCCCCCTGCCGTCGGCGCGGTGTAGGGGGTTACACGATGCCGCGGCCGAGCACGAGGCGCGAGGTTGCGCGCGTACCCGTGCACCCGACCGTCATCGTGCCCCCCGTGAACTCCACACCGTCCTCCGACCTCTCCCCACTGCTCGCCCCGCGCACCGTCGCCGTCATCGGCGCCTCACGCCGCGCGAGCCACATGGGGAACCAGGTCCTCTCGAACCTCATCGACTTCGGCTTCACCGGGACCGTCTACCCGGTCAACCCGCATTCGTCGTCGATCCGTTCGGTGCACGCCTACCGCCACATTGGCGATGTCCCCGAACCGGTGGACGTTGCGGTCATTGTGGTGCCGAAGGAGCAGGCACTCGACGCGGCCGAGTCGTGCGGCGCGGCCGGGGTGAAGGGGCTGATCGTCATCACCGCCGGCTTCCGTGAGATGGGGGGAGCCGGCGTGACGCTGGAACACGACCTGATGGCGATCGTCCAGCGGCACGGGATGCGCATGATCGGTCCCAACTGCATGGGGGTGATCAACGCCGACCCGGCGGTGTCGATGAACGCGACCTTCGCCCCGATCATGCCCCCGTTCGGTCACGCGGCCTTCGTCTCGCAGTCGGGGGCGCTGGGGTTGAGCGTGCTGGACTACGCGCGCGAGTATGGGATTGGCATCTCGCAGTTTGTGTCGATCGGCAACTCCCCCGACGTCTCCAGCACCGACCTGCTCGAGCAGTGGGAGACCGACCCGGCGGTGAAGGTGATCCTGATGTACGTCGAGAACTTCGGCGACCCCCGGCGCTTTCTCGAGTCGGCCTCACGCATCACCAAGCACAAGCCGATCATCGTCGTGAAGTCGGGGCGCTCGCGCGCCGGGGCCCGCGCCGCGTCATCGCACACCGGCGCACTCGCCGCGAGCGACACGGCGGTCGACGCGATGCTGACGCAGGCCGGCGTCCTGCGCGCCAACTCCATCGAGGACCTGTTCGACATGGCGATGGGGTTCGGCGTGCTGGCGCGCCCCCGGTCGCGTCGCACCGCGGTGCTCACCAACGCCGGCGGCCCCGGGATCCTCGCCGCCGACGCGATGGAGACCCAGGGGCTCGAACTCGTGGAGCTGAGCCCGGCGACCGTCGAGACGTTGCGCCCGCTCTTCCCGCCTGAGGCCTCGATTCGCAATCCGCTCGACATGATCGCCTCCGCCACCCCCGCCGGCTACAAGGCGGCGCTCACCGCCTTCCTCGCCGATCCCAACATCGACGCGGTGGTCCCGATCTTCGTCCCGCCGTTCGGCGTTAGGCAGGAGGACGTGGCCGAAGCGATCGTCAGTGCGGCCGTGACCCGCCCCGACAAGCCGATGCTGGCCGTGCTGATGGGGCTCAAGGGGCTCCCGCAGGGGCGGGCCGAGTTGCACGAGGCGGGGATCCCCGCCTACATCTTCCCCGAGAGCGCGGCGCGCGCCCTGAACGCGCTCAACCGGCAGCGCGAATGGGAGGAGCGCATCGCGGCGAGCGCGACCCCGCGCGAGGTCGATCGCCCGGGGGCCGCGGCGATCATCGACGGCGCGCGCCGCGAGGGACGCGCACAGCTGTCACAGGGCGAGTCCATCGCCCTGCTGCGCTGCTACGGCATCCCGGTGGCCGACGTGCGCTTCGTCGCCACGGGCGATGCCACGGGGCTCGACGATGCGGCCGCTGCGATCGGCTACCCGATCGTCCTGAAGCTCGCGAGCGCCGACATCACCCACAAGACCGATGTCGGCGGCGTGCACGTCGGGATCGCCGATGCCGACGAGCTGCGGGACGCCTACGCGCAGATGATGACGCGCGTGCAGCTGGCGGCACCGACCGCGCACATCGATGGGGTGGTGCTGCAGCGCTACCTCACGGGTGGGCGCGAGACGATCGCCGGGATCATGCACGACCCGCGCTTCGGCCCACTGCTCATGTTCGGGCTTGGCGGCGTCTTCGTCGAGGCGTTGCAGGACGTGATCTTCCGCGTGGCCCCCATCGACGACGCGCAGGCGCTCGACATGCTCCGCGGGATCCGCGGGGCACGCGTGCTCCAGGGGCTTCGCGGTGAGCCGCCTGCACAAGAGCCGGCACTGGTCGATGCCCTGTGCCGGCTCGGACAACTCGCCGCGGACTTTCCCGTGATCGCGGAACTGGACGTCAATCCGCTCCTCGCCTTCGCGCACGGCGTGGTGGCGGTGGACGCACGGGTGCGGTTGCAGCTCCCGTGAGTCTTCCGTCGCGCCCTGCGTCGCGCGCTACTTCGCGCGCTGCCGCCAGCGCGCGAGGATCTCCGCCTCCCGCGCCCGCGTCATCCCCGCCGCACGCTTGGCGCGGTCGGCGGTGGGACGCGACTTGTCCCACACGAGCGTGTCGAGCGCCGTGACGGCAAAGGGTCGGTAGGTGAGCCCAGCCGCAATGGCACGCTTCACGTTCACGTACATCAGCGCGTCGCCCGGGGCCCACGCCGGGATCTCGCTCCAGATCGCCGCCTTCTGCTCGGCCAGGAACGACTCGGGGACCCACGTGAACGAGACCGGGGTCGAGGTCACCGCCCGACAGCCGGCGAGCATCTCGGCGAAGCTCATCCGCGTCGCCGGGCCGGTGGCGTTGAAGTCGCCCATCACCCCGTTCTCGGCGAGCCTGACGATCCACTCCGTGAGATCGCGCTGGTCGATGACCTGCGACGAGTGGTTGGGGTTCCCCGGGGCGAGAACTTCGCCCCCCTCGTCGACGCGCACCGGCCAGTACGTGAAGCGATCAGTCGGGTCGGTGGGGCCCACGATGAGCCCGGGGCGCACGATGGTGGCGCGCTTCGGGAAGGCGGCGTGCACGAGGTTCTCGGAGATCGCCTTCGTGAGGCCGTACGGCGCCTCATCGCCGTCCTTGAACCCCGGCGGCGGGGCGAAGCGCTCGTACGATTCGTCGATCGGCTCCGTGCGCACGTTCCCCGCGGTCGCGTAGCTCATCGTATCGGTCTTGTACGCCGAGATCGACGAGACAAAGAGATAGTGTCCCGTGGAGTCCTTGAGCGCCGCCACGCTGCGCGCAACCCATCGGTAGTCTCGCGCATTGTTGTCGAGCACCGCGTCCCACTTTCGCTTGGAGAGCATCCCCATGTCGCCCTCGCGGTCGGCGATGATGTGCTCGACGCCGTCCACCTTGGTGGCACTGCGCCCGCGCGTGAGGATCGTGACCTCGTGCCCGCGGGCGAGGGCGTACTTCACCGTGTTGGGGCCGATGAAGCCGGTGCCGCCCAGGATCAGGAGCTTCTTGGGGGCCACGGATGGCGTGGGATCGCGGCGCTCGCCCGGATTCGCGTTCGCACGGGCTCCCGACGCAGAGGCGATCGAGGGGGAGAGGGCGAGCCCCGCACCAGCGAGTGCGGCGGTGTGAAGGAAGTCGCGGCGGGACGATGACATGGCGGCAGAGCCTGACGGGTGAGAGATCCCCGAAAGTGGCGCGCGGAACAGCGATCCGGAATGTCGCCCGGCGGCGCGGCGGCGCTTGCCCTTCTGCGTCGGATCGCGTCCCTTTCCGGACCCGCCCCTCTCCAACTGCAGGAATGCGTAAGCACGTCCTTCTGTACGGTCTCCTGTGCGGCGCCCTGGTCGCCGTGCTCCGCTTCATTCAGTACCGCTGGATCATCGTCGAGCACTCGATCGAGATCTATGGCGCACTGGTCGCGGCGGTCTTCGCCGGGCTGGGGATCTGGCTCGGCCTCAGGCTGACCCGCCCCGCCGAGCCCGTCGTCGTGCGGGAGATCCAGGAGATCCACGTTCCGGTGCCGGTCCACGTCCCCGCGCCGGCCACCTTCGTGCGCGACGAGCAGAAGGTCGGGGCGCTCGGGATCACCCCGCGCGAGCTGGAGATCCTCGCGCTGATGGCCGAGGGGTTGAGCAACCGGGAGATTGCAGAGCGGGTGTCGGTGAGCGAGAACACCGTCAAGACGCATTCGAGCCGGGTCTTCGACAAGCTGGGAGCCCGGCGACGGACGCAGGCGGTGCAGCTGGGCAAGGAGCTGCGCCTGATTCCGTGAGGGGCTCGAGGGCCCACCCCCGAAGGCGCCGCCCCGAACCCTCCCACTTTCGCATGATTTTGCCCCAGATCGCCCAAAATCACCCGTTCGTGTGACGCGCGCGGCGGGGGACGACGGATAGACTCGCCCCTCCTCAACCAACCGGGAGTTGTCATGCGGAAAATCGTGCTGACGTTCGGGCTCATCGCCGGGACGATCATGTCGGCGATGCTGCTCATCGCCATGCCGTTCCAGGAGCAGATCGGGCCCGAAAAGGGGATGATCATCGGCTACACGTCGATGGTGCTCGCCTTCCTGATGATCTTCGTGGGGGTCAAGACGTATCGCGACAACGTCGCCGGGGGGCGCATCACCTTCGGGCGCGCCTTCCTGGTCGGCTTCCTGATCATGTTCGTCGCCAGCAGCTGCTACGTCGCCACGTGGGAAGTGATGTACTTCAAGCTGACCCCGGGCTACTCCGAGAAGATGACCGCGCAGGCAATCGAGAAGGAGCGGAAGTCCGGGGCCAACGAAGCCCAACTTGCCGCCAAGCGGAAGGAGATGGAGGAGTTCCAGGCGATGTACCAGAAGCCGCTCGTGAACATCGCGATCACCTTCCTGGAGCCGCTCCCGGTGGGACTCCTGTTCGCCCTCATCGCCGCCGGCGTGATGAGCCGGAAGCGACGGGATGATGAGGCCCTCAGCGGCGCAGCGACGCCGCGAACTGCTCCAACTGCGTGATGCATGTCCCCCAGCCGTCGAAGAACCCCATTGCCTCATGCTGGTCGCGCGTCGCCTTGTCCTTGTGGAGCACCGTCGCCACGTAGCGCGTGTGCTCCCCCTCGTCGGAGAGGTTGATGTAGGCCGTCATGGGCATCCACGGGTCGGCGGCTGGGCGCCAGTGTTCGAGCAGCGCCGAGGTCCAGACGAGGCGTGACTGGGGAACCACCTCGAGGAAGGCACCCGGGTTGTCGCTGGTGCCACCATCGGGACCGCGCATGAAAGTGTGAAAGGCACCGCCTGGCCTGAGGTCGAAGGCGCGCACCTCGGTGGTCCACGGCTTGGGGCACCACCATTCCTTGAGATGGGCGGGATCGCTCCACGCCTGCCAGACCAGTTCCCGCGGCACGCGCAGGACACGGGAAATCTCGAGGTCGTATTCGCCGCCGACGGACATGGTCCTACTCCTTTGCGTGAGGGGGGCCCTGCAGGGTTTCGACGTACGCCTCGAGGCGATCGGTGCGCGCCTCCCAGAGCGCGCGCTGATCGGCCATCCACGACTCCGCGTCACGAAGCGTCGCCGGGTCGAGCTCGCAGGTGCGGATTCGTCCTTGCTTCTTGGACCGAATGAGGCCGCTGCGCTCCAGCACGCCGATGTGCTTCATGAACGACGGCAGCGCCATGGGAAACGGCGCGGCGAGCTCCGTGACGGAGGCCGATCCAACGCCCAGCCGCGAGACGATGGCTCGACGCGTCGGATCGCCGAGGGCGAGGAAGACGTGATCGAGCGAGGCAGAATAGTTAGCCATATGGCTAACCATATGTCTCGCCCTGCCGTTCTGTCAATCGGTGCCGCAACGTTGACGACGCCAGTGGCACCACGAGATCAATAGACCCATGCTCGACGACGTCATTGCCCCCGACCTTCGCCTGGTCATCTGTGGTTCGGCCGTCGGTACGGCGTCGGCGCGGGCCGGGTGCTACTACGCCGGGCCGCAGAACCGTTTCTGGCAGACGCTGTTCGAGGTCGGCCTCACGCCGCGGCCGCTGGCCCCGCACGAGTTCCGGACGCTTCTCGACTTCGGCATCGGCCTCACCGACATCGTGAAGACGCAGGTCGGTCCCGACCACGTGCTGCGGCCCGCCGAGTCGGACGTCGAGGTGCTGCGCTCCCTCATCGAGCGCTATCGGCCGCGGATGTTGTGCTTCAACGGAAAGCGCGCCGCGCAGCAGTTCCTGGGGCGCACGGACGTCGCCCTCGGGCTACAATCCGAGATGGTCGGGGCCACTCGGCTCTTCGTGGCCCCGTCCACGAGTGCGGCGGCTCGGCGATACTGGCGCCTCGAGGTCTGGCAGGCGCTCGCAGACGAGGTGGCGCGGCTGTCGCCGGGCGATGGGGCGCTCGCGACCGCGGGCGCGAGTCGTTAGGCTCTCCCGGCGACGCGCGCGCGGCCGCTCCCGTTGGTCCCGCATCGTCCGCTCCCTCTTCACCGGCCCCACACCGTTCGCCTCCGTTGGCCACACACGTCGTCCTCGTCCACCCCGAGATCCACTGGAACACCGGCAATGCGGGGCGCACCTGCCTCGCTGCCGGCGCCACGTTGCACCTGGTGGGGCCGCTGGGCTTCTCCCTGGATGAGCGCGAGGTCAAGCGCGCGGGGCTCGACTACTGGGAGCACGTCGACCTGCGCGTGTGGCCCAGCTGGGAGGCGTTCGAGCGTGCGCTGCCGGCACTCGGCGAGCCGTTCTTCTTCTCCACCAAGGCGACGCGCCTGTTCTGGGAGGCACCACTCGGCGAGCCGAGCGACGTCGTCCTCGTCTTCGGTCGCGAAACCGGTGGGCTGCCCGCCGCGCTGCATGAGCGCTATCGCGATCGCTTCGTGACCATGCCGATCGACGCGACGCGCGTTCGCTCGCTCAATTTGTCGACGAGCGTGGGGATCGCGGTGTACGAAGTGCTGCGCCAGCGCCGCGCACGCACCGGCTGATTGGCCACTTCGTCGCTCGTGCGATCTCGCCTCAGGCTCTCCGCGCTGGCCGTCGCCACCATCGCCACCGGACTCGCCACGCGTCGCGTTCCGGCGGCCTTTCCCGAGGTGCTTGCGACCTTCGGCGGCGACGTGCTGTGGGCGACGCTGGTGTACTGGCTGCTGGCGTGGCTTCGGCCGAGCGCAGCGGCGCCTCGACTCGCGTGTGCGGCGGGGCTTGCGGCTCTAGCCGTGGAATGCAGTCAGCTGCTGCATCCGGCGTGGCTGGTGGCGCTCCGGGCCCATCGGATTGGCGCACTCGTGCTCGGGCAGGGGTTCCTGTGGAGCGACCTGACGTGTTATGCCGTGGGGATCGGGCTAGCGTGGGCGTTGGACCGAGGGGGCGTCGCGCGGAGGCGCTGACGGGGCGCGAACGTGCGGAGCGGGCGCGTGGAGCGTGGGGGGTCGCCCCGGGCGCGTGTCGCCGCCAGCGGGATCGCGCGTTTTCGATCACCGGTGCACCACGTGCGTCGCCTCATCCCTGCGTCGGACGTGGCACGAGCGGCCGAGCGATCGCCCCACTTGCCCGTCGTGGCGGCTCACTGTTGCTTCCACTCGCAGGATGTGCGCCCGCGCCCCATGTCACGTCGGTCGAGCAGACGGAGGATCCCATGCGACGGTTCATGCTGATGCTGCTGCTCGTCGGGGCCTCAGGCTGCGGCGTCCTGGGCGGGACAGAGCCCGACGCGACGATGATCAACGTGCGGGTGCGCGACGATCGCGGGGTGGCGGTCGGTCGCACGCAGGTGATCGTGACGCTCGCCGCGACCGAGGTGATCACGCGAACGAGCAACGACGGGAGCGTGAGCGTTCACCTGTCGGGCGGTGGGGTGTACCGGGTTCGCGTCATTCCGCGTGCCGGCTACCTGGCGGCGACCGATCCGCTCTCGAAGCAGGTCACCGTCGCCTCCAACGCACGTGCGGTCGTCGACTTCGCCGTGTCGCGCGACGGGACCTACTCGGGCGACCCCGAGCCGTGGTTCTGAGTCGTGTGGCTCATGACGCCGACGAGCGCCCGCGTGGGCACGGCGCCCATGCCTAACGTCGATCGTCCATGACCGCGCCCATGCAGGGGATCGGCGATCGATGGCTGCTCGGCGAGCGCCTCGAGGGGATCGCCTTGATGCACAACCAGACGGTGCGCGTCCTCGCTGGGGCCCACGAAGGCGATGCGGGGACCGTCGTCCTGCTGCTGCGCGCCACGCCTGAGCCGGTGTACCTGGTGGCGCTCCATTCCGGCGCCGGGACGGTGCGGGTGCGCCAATCGGACGTGCAGCCGAGCGTCTGAGGCTGGTCATCGTGTATCGACGTGTCGCGGTGGCGGCACTTGTGGGTGCACGCTGACTCAGCAGTCGCGCTCCGCACGATGGCGGCTTGACCGCTGCGGCTGGCGGGCGCCATGCTTCCCCCGCTCCCAGCCAGCGCGGGCACGCATGACGGCGCTGCTCGACACGTGACCGTGGCCCATCGTTCGTGACGACTTTCTCCGCCGGCATCAACGCCGGTTGCCGCGCGATCGACGTGGCAGACGCGGTTCAGGGGACCAGCATCCCCGTGCGCCTGCTCTATCCGACACGGGCCCAGGCGCGGCCGACGCCGTTCGGCCCATTCCGGGTCGACATTGCGCTCGACGCCCCCGTCGACGGACACGCGCTCCCGCTGGTCGTCATCTCGCACGGGTCGGGCGGGACCCCCTTCACGCATCGTGACCTGGCGCTGCATCTCGCACGCGCGGGGTGCGTCGCGGCGCTCGTGCAGCACCCCGGCAACTGTCGTGCGGACGACTCGCTCTCGGGAACGGTCGCGAACCTCGAGAACCGGCCGCGTCACCTCCACCTGGTCATCGACGCCGCGCTCACCGACCCAATCGTCGGTGCGCATGTCGCACCGCGCGGCGTGACGATCATCGGGCACTCGATGGGCGGCTACACCGCGCTTGCTGTTGCCGGCGGGAAGCCGACGTCACTCGCGCAGGAATCGCCTAACGGCGCGGCGGTCACGGTCCCCGTTAGGCGCGACGCGCGCGTGAGCGCCCTGGTCCTCCTCGCGCCGGCGACGCCGTGGTTCATGGCCAGAGGCGCACTGGCCGACGTCGACGTCCCGATCCTCATGCGCACCGGGGAGCGGGACATGCTCACGACGGCGTTTCACGCGCAGGTGGTCGCCAGCGGCCTCCAAGACCCGGCGCAACTCGATCACCTCGTGGTCGCGAACGCCGGTCACTTCGCCTTCCTCAGCCCGTACCCGCCAGAGATGGTGAGTCCGGCGATCCCGCCCTCGCAGGACCCGCCGGGGTTCGATCGTGCGGCCTATCTCCCCGTGCTGTTCGACGAGATCGTGCGTTTCATCCGTCGCGCGCGCTAGCCGCCGCGGTCAGTCCTCGGGCCCACCGGCAAGCAGTGGCTCCAACTCCGGCGCCTGCGCGCCGTTCTCGGTGCAGACGGCGAACTTGGTCTCCCCCGCGTGATACATCGACACGCCGGCCCATTCGCCGCGCTTGTTGAGCACGAAGAAGCGGATGTTGAAGTTCGGGTTCCCCTTGCTGTTGAGCAGGCGGCTTTCGATGGTGTTGGCCTTGATGCGCTTGAGCGCTTCCATCCCGGCATCCTTGGGACTCATGCCGCGGCGCAGCGCCTCGACGATGAGGAACGACGACAGGTTGTACAGGTTGGCCTCGCCACGCCCGGTGGAGCCGGCCGCGCCGACGTCGTTGTCGACGTAGAGGCCGGCGCCGAGGATGGGGGAGTCGCCGGTGCGTCCGGGGATCTTCCACGCCAACCCGCTCGTCGTCGTCACGCCGCAGATGTCGCCGGTGGGGCTGATGCCATCGCAGTTGATCGTCCCCCAGAACGATCCCTCGCGCACGAGTCCATCGCGGACCATCGACCGGCCGGCGGCGAGGGCGCGCGACTCCCACTCGGCGTTAGGCACCCGATGCGCGCTCGCGGCGAAGTCGGTGTCGCCGGGGTCCTTCTCGTGCCGGTCCTTGGGGGCGCGTCCCTTGCCCTTGGGATCGAGCCAGTGCTCGGGATCGACGCGGCGGCGCCACTCGCGCCAGAGGCGGCGCGAGGTGTCGGTATTGAGGTCGGCCTCGACGGTGAACCCCATCTGCCGCGCAAACTCGCGCGCCCCCTCGCCGCTGAGCAGGTGATGGTCGGTGTAGTCCATGACCGCCTGCGCCACCAGCGACGGGGTGCGCACCCCTTCGATGCAGGCAACGGCGCCCGCGCGCTTGCGCGGGCCGTGCATGCATGAGGCGTCCAGCTGCACCACACCGTCGGCGTTAGGCAGCGCCCCGTACCCGATCCCGGTCTCGGTGGGGTCGAGTTCAGGGATGTTGACGCCGGCAATGAGGGCGTCCAGCACATCCTTGCCCTCGGTGATGAGCCGGAAGGCACGCTGTACGGCGTTCTCGGTCCCCCCGTTCCTGAACTCCCACCCCGAGTAGTCGGAGATGACGACGGGGCGCACGGCGTGCTTGAGCCAGAGCTCCGGGGCGCGCGGCGACGCGTCCGTGGACGCGTCAGGGGTCGACATCGCCAGGCCGGCGAGCGGTGTAGCGGCCAGCGTGGCCGAGGTGCGCTTCACGAAGTCGCGACGTGAGACCATGAAAGGGGCGGGGTGTGGGGTTGCCTCTATTCTCCCAGCGGGGCAGCCGTGCGCAAGTCGGTGGAAGACCCCGGGCAACGTGGCGCGGCGGCGGGTCGGCACCGCGGCACGGGCGCTCGGCACCCCGGGGGCCCCGCTCGTGGCGTGGCGCGCGCGACCGTAGATTCGCGCGACTCTTCACCCGACTTTCGACGCCATGCGCCGCTCGCTCGCCCTCGCCCTCACCGTCCTCGCGCCCATGGTCGCCGGCGCCCAGTCGCCGTTCGACTCGCTCCGTTTCCGGTCGATTGGCCCGGCCGCACTTGGCGGGCGCATTCACGACGTGGAGGGGGTCCCGGGTGATCCCTTCACATTGTACGTGGCCACCGCTTCGGGCGGACTGTGGAAGACGACCAACAAGGGGACGACGTGGACGCCGATCTTCGAGAACCAGAAGGTCGCGACGTTCGGCGACGTGGCGATCTACGAAGGCGATCCGCGCATCCTGTATGTGGGCACGGGAGAGCAGAACAACCGGCAGAGCACTTCGTGGGGGAACGGGGTCTACAAGTCGACTGACGCCGGCGCCACCTGGACACACCTGGGGCTCGCCGCCACGCGGCACATCGGGCGGGTGGCCATTCACCCGACCAACCCCGACATCGCCTGGGTGGCCGCGGCCGGCGACCTGTGGGCGCCTAACGCAGACCGTGGCGTCTTCCGCACCAGCGACGGCGGGCGGACGTGGAGCAAGACGCTCTTCGTCGATTCGCTCACGGGGGCGACCGACATCGTGGTGAACCCGATCAATCCCGACGTCGTGATTGCGGCGACCTACCAGCGCCTGCGCACGCCGTGGGGGTACAACGGTGGCGGCACGGGGAGCGGGATCTGGAAGTCGACCGACGGCGGCGAGACCTGGCGCGCCATCACCGAGGGGATCCCGACGGGAGACAAGGGGCGCATCGGGCTCGCCATCGCCCGTTCCGATCCACGCATCGTGATCGCCACGATCGAGCATCGCACCGAGGCGGGCACCTACCGATCCGAAGATGGCGGAGACACGTGGCGCCGGGTGAACCCGCTCAATCCGCGCCCCATGTACTACTCCAAGCCGGTGATCGACCCGACCAACGCCGATCGCGTCTGGATCCCGGGGGTCACCGTGTATCGCAGTGAGGATGGAGGGCGGACCTTCCGCACGCTCCCCACCGGCCCCACGTACGACGTCGGGCTCAAGGGCGACCATCACGCCTTCTGGCTCAACCCCAAGGACTCGCGCCACGCCTTCCTTGGCGGCGACGGCGGGCTGCACGAAACGTGGGACCTGGGGGAGACCTGGGTGCGGTTGAACAACCTTCCCATCGGGCAGTTCTACTCGGTGGCCGCCGACGATCGCGACCCCTACTGGATCTACGGCGGCATGCAGGACAACCACTCGTGGATGGGACCGAGTGCCACGCGCCACTGGTTAGGCATCGTCAACGAGGACTGGCGGCAGATCGGCTTCGGGGACGGGATGTACCAGCGCCCCGACCCCTTCAACAAGCGGTGGGTCTACACCGCGAGCCAGAACCTGGGGATCCAGCGTTTCGACATCGAGACGGGGGACCGGCTCGGCCTCAAGCCGTTCCCGCCGGCCGAAGGCGATACCGCGTACCGGTTCGACTGGACGGCGCCGATCATCGTGTCGCGCCACACGCCGGGGACGGTGTATGTCGGCGGCAACCGGCTCTTCACCACGCGCGACTACGGCAACTCGTGGACGCGTTCGCCCGACCTCACACGCCGAGTGAACCGAGACACGCTCCCGATCATGGGGGTGCTGGGGCGCGACGTGACGCTGTCGCGCTACGATGGCGAGTCGTCGTACTCGGAGATGAGCACGATCTCGGAGTCGCCGCTCGACGCGAAGGTGCTGTGGGTGGGGACGGACGACGGCGTGGTGCAGGTCTCGCGCGACGCCGGCGTGACATGGACCGACGTGACGGCGGCACTCCCCGGGGTGCCGGTGGGGACGCTGGTGAGCCGCGTACATGCCTCGTCGTTAGGGCGCGGGGCGGCCTACGTGTCGTTCGATGGGCACCGTGGCGGCGACTATCGTCCGCATCTCTTCCGCACGCTCGACTTCGGCGCCACCTGGACGCGCGTGGTGGGCAACCTCCCCGATGACATGCCGGTGCGCACCGTGCACGAGTACGACGGGAAGCCCGGCGTCGTCTTTGCCGGGATGGAGTTCGGATTGTACCTGTCGGTCGATACCGCACGCACCTGGACGCGTGTGGCCTCGCTCCCCACCACACGCTACGACGACATCCTCGTGCACCCCAAGACGAAGGACGTGATCGTCGGGACGCACGGGCGTTCGATCTGGATCCTCGACGATGCCGCGCCGATCGCCGACTTCTCGCCGGCGGTGGCGACCAAGCGCGTGCACCTCTTTCCGGTGCGGGCGGCGACGCTTTTCCAGTTCTGGGAGGACTTCTCGTATCGTGCGCAGGGAGCGTTCGCCGGGGAGAACCCGAAGGATGGGGCGCTGGTGTCGTATCATCTCGGGCGCGCGGCGAGCAAGGTGACGGTGACGATCACCACGCCAGCCGGGCGGCCGGTGCGTACGCTCACCGGGCCTATATCGCCAGGCGCAATCCACCGGATCAACTGGGACCTGCGCCACGCCCCGCCTCCGCCCAGCGGGCAGGGGGGCGGCGAGGAGGGAGGGACGTCCGAGTCGCTCCCGCGCCCGCCACACGACATGGGCGACCGCGGGCCGTTCGTCGCGCCCGGGAGCTACACGGTCACGATCGACGCCGACGGCGAGAAGATGTCGCGCACGGTGGTCGTGCGCCCCGACCCGCTGCTGCCGGTGACCGTGGAACAGCACCGCACGCGCGAGAGCTTCCTGCTCGAGGTGAGCGGGACGCAACAGAGTGTGGCCGAGGTGGGCGAGCGCATGACCGCGTTGCGCCGCCAGCTGGTGGCGCGCCGCGCGTCGGCGGGCGACGGGAGCGCGGCGCGCCTCTCCACCGACAGCACGCTCACGCAACTGACGGCGCTGGAACGCACGGTGCGCGCCGGGCCGGGAGCGCTGCGCGGACGGGTGTACGGGCTGGCGGGAGAGTTCAACGGGCAGGGGGCGCTACAGGGGAGCCTGCATCCCCCCACCAAGACGCACCGCGAGCAGTTTGCCATCATCAAGGCGATCCTGGCGCGCGTCCAGCTGCAGCTGGCGGCGCTGGAGGCCAAGGCCGGCGCCCTGCAGGACTGACCCTACACACCCATAGCTGTCATGACGCGCTCCGTCCACGCCACCATCCACTCCGTCAACATCGGCTCGTCGCACGACCTGATCATCGGCGACGAGATGGTCGCGACGGGGATCGTGAAGCAGCCGTGCCCCGGCGCGGTACGCGTGACGCCCGACGGTGTCGAGGGGGACTTCATCGCCAACGGCCGCGTGCACGGCGGCCCCGACCAGGCGGTGTACCTCTACAGCGCGGAGGACCTCGCGTTCTGGGAAGGGGAGCTGGATCGACCGATGCCGCCTGGGCTGTTTGGCGAGAACCTCACCATCGACCGGTGGTGGCCCGAGGTACGCATCGGCGATCGCCTCACGAACGCTCGGCTGACGCTCGAGCTCACCTTTCCGCGCGTCCCTTGTGCCACACTCGCCACGCGCGTGGGCGACCCGCGCTTCGTGAAGCGCTTCGCGCAGGCGGGGCGCCCGGGCGTGTATGCGCGCGTGATCCGCGACGGACATGTCGAAGCGGGCGACACGTTCACCGTCGAGCCGGCTCCGGCCGACTTTCCGCTGGCAGCCACGCTCTTTCGCGCGTGGCACGATCGCCGGCACCACGCCGACGTCCTGCGCGACGCGCTGCGCGCCCCGCTCGCGAGTCGATGGCGCGCGGCGTTCGAGTACGTGCTGGAGCACCCCGACGCGTAGGGCATAGCGCCGCGTAGCGGCAGCACATCACGCCGCCGAGTGGCAGCGCGCGACCCTCGATCACTCCTCCGGGAGGTACTGCTCCTGGCCGCCGGTCGCGTTCCCGATCGCCAGGCGCAACGCCACGAGCTGCATGACCGGGACGCGCAGGGTGAGCTCGACGGCGTCGTCGTACCGTTCGTTGAGCACGTGCGCTTCGTAGGTGGGGAGCAGGTGCCGCACCGCGGCGAAGGCGTGATAGCCGACGCGCACCCGCAGGTCGGTGGTTTCGACGCGTTCGTGGCGTTCGAGTCGCGACAGCGCCTCCTGGACGGCGCCGGAATAGGCGCGGGCGAGTCCACCGGTCCCCAGCTTGGTCCCCCCGTAGTAGCGCGTCACGACCGCGGCGATCTCGCCCACACCGGCGTGCAGGAGGACCGTCAGCATCGGGCGTCCTGCGGTGCCGTGCGGCTCACCGTCGTCGCTCATCCCGATGCGCGCAGTGCTCCCCGGCGGTCCGGCGACGAAGGCCCAGCAGTTGTGCGTCGCGTCGTCGAACTCGTGCGACATCTCGCGCACGAAGGCGTGCGCCGCCTCGGGCGATTCAGCGGGCGCGAGCGTGCAGATGAAGCGGCTCCGCTCGATGACCACCTCGGCACGGGCACGGGCGCGAGGGATGGGATAGCGCTGGGGATCGGCCATGGCTCCGTCCAATATGCTTGCTAGCCGCGACGTGCGCCCGGAGCTAAGCTCGACGCGCACCGCTCACTCCTTGGCCCCGTCATGCAGCAGATCGTCGACTTCATCCTCGAACTGGACAAGCTCAAGGGCGTCACGCGCAAGACGCGCGTGATCGGCCTCGATCGATACGAGAATTCGGCCGAGCACAGCTGGCAGCTGGCGATGCTGGCGGCCTCACTCGTGCACTACGCCGAGTCGCCGGTCGACCTCAACCATGTCGTCTTCATGCTCCTCGTGCACGATGTGGGGGAGATCGACACCGGCGACACGATTGCCTACGCCGAGGGCGGGTGGGAGGAACGCAAGCTGGCGGAGCGGCAAGCGGTGCAGCGCATCTTCGGGATGCTCCCGACGCCGCAGGGCGAGCGCTTCTTGCAGCTGTGGGAGGAGTTCGAGGCGGGGGCGACGGCCGAGGCGCGCTTCGCCAACGCCGTCGACCGGGCCATGCCGGTGCTGCTCAACCTGGCCAACCACGGGCAGAGCTGGCGCGAGAACGGAATCACGCACGCGCGGGTGGTCGGGCGCGTCGCACCGCAGATCAAGGCGGGGTGCCCTGCCCTGTGGGACTACCTCGAGGCACGGCTGGATGAAGTGAACCGGAACGGATGGTTCGGCACCTGACCTCGCACGGCATCTCCACCCTTCGCGGAGCCCCTCATGCCCGCCAAACGGTCGACATCACGCACCACCACCGCGTCATTGGGTCGCTCCGGCGCAGACGATGACTCCGTCGACGAGCTGCTCGCCACGCTCGTCCACCCGCACAAGGGTGAGATCGTGGCCTTGCGCGCGATCATCCTTGGTGCGCATCCCAGCATCACCGACGGGATCAAGTGGAACGCCCCAAGCTTTCGCACGACCGAGTGGTTCGCCACGATTCACCTGCGCGCCAAGGTGGGCGTGCAGCTCATCCTCCATCTCGGTGCCAAGGTGAAGTCGCTGTCGCCGGAGGGGATGGCGATCGACGATCCGGGGCAGCTGCTGACCTGGCTCGGGAAGGACCGGGCGACCATCGTGTTCCGCGACCTCGATGACCTCACCGCCAGGCGCGCGGCGTTCGAGCGTTTGTTGCGCTCGTGGATCGCGTATGTGTGAGCGACGCTCGCAGGTCGGCCGCCAGCAGCAACGGGTGGCCGATCACGCGTCCGCGGGGACGTACACCGCATAACCGCGCGGCGGCGCCCAGAAGTCGGCGCGGCCGCCGGCGTCGGTCTCCTTGTCGTGCGGCGTCGCGTGATCGAGCGACGATCCGTGGGCGACCGGTGTCATGCGCCGGTTGGCGAAGGCCGTGGTCACCCAGTCGCCCCGCCAGGCAGTCCCGCTGTTGTTCATCGCGACGACCAATCCGCCACGCCCGCCGAGCCCGCGTCGCTGCATGATGTACAGCGAATCGTCGACGTAGAGGACCTCCGTCGGTCCGCTCGCATGGGACTCGTGAACGCCGACCAGCGCGGCGATCCCGTCGGGTTGTCCCGCGCGACCGAGGGCGAAGTTGTAGTAGTCCTGCCAGAAGACGCAGGGATACCCTTCGTGCGTGAGGATGAACGCGTAGGCGAGCATCTTGTCGCGCACGATGGGGTTGTCGCGAATGATGTCGTGGTTCTCGACGAAGGTGACGCTGCGTGCAGGTTGCCGCGCGAGAATCGTCCCGGGCTGCGTGAGCTCGCGCATGGAAAAGCCGTCGTCAGCGCAGAGGCGCGCCAGGCGCCGCCGCAGCGGGAAGTCGAAGCCGGCGACGGGATTGTCGTTCCAGAAGTTCGCCCCATCGAGATAGCCCATGATGGCGTCGGCGTGCTCCTCGTCCCAGAACTCGACCACGCCGAAGGGCTTGTGGTACGTCGCCCCGACGCGGCGATAGCGGTACTCCTGGATGGCGGTGATGAGCCACGCGCCACGCCCTTCCTCACCGAAGCCCTTCACGAAGTCGAAGCGAAAGCCGTCGAAGCCGATCTCCTCGACCAGCCACTCGACGAACTGCATGATCTGTGTATAGACGTGCGGATTGCGATGGCAGAGGTCGGGGAAGCCCGCGAAGTGATCGTCGTCCCACGACTCGTATTCCGACGGGTGGAAGCAATTCCAGTCGCGCGGAAAGCGCCCGCTGGCCGGGGTGAACTTCGTCCAGCGCCACTCGTTGGTGATGGGGTTGAGTTCCTGCTCGTCGGCGCCGCTGCAGTGATTGAGCACCAGATCGGCGTAGACCTCGAGGCGCTGCGCGTGCGCGGCGGTGATGAGCGACGCGAGTGCCTGACGAGAGCCGAACCAGGTCTCGACGCCCCCCTTCTGGTCAAACTCGCCGAGGTCGAAGTAGTCGTACGGGTCGTAGCCCATGCCGCCGGCGTTCATCCCCTTGCTGGCCGGGGGGAGCCAGAGCGCGGTGAAGCCCACCTCGGCGAGCGCCGGCAGTTCCGCCTCGATGCGACCCCACCACGCGCGCTCGCGCCCTTCGAGCGCGGGACAGTCCCAGTAGAAGGCCTGCAGCAGCACACCCATGGTCATCCTCCGGAGCGTCGGTCGAGCGCGGGGCGCGCGCGGGCCACGGCGCCCGCGCGCCCTTGCAGCTTACTCCGACGCGGCCGCGTCCACCACGATCTGCGCCGTCGCGACGTCATGGATGAGGGTGGCAGGCCAGTCGGCCTGATAGCAGTCGGCGGCGCGCATGCGCGAGACGGTCAGGCGCTTCCCCACCCCCATCGCCAGCATGATCGCCTCGCGCGACGCGGCGATCGTGGCCACGCCGACGCTCACGCCGTGGTGCGGCACCGTCTCCAGCGTCCCGAACGAGGGGAACGTCTGCAGGTTGTCGCGGCGCGTCTCCTCGGAGAGCGGGATGATGCGCGTGCGGCTGTCGCGCGGGCTCCCCGGCGGATTGAAGGCGACATGCCCGTCGCTCGCCCCCGAGGCCAGGACAAAGCAGTCGATCCCCCCCGCGGCCGCGATGCGCGCATCGTACTCCGACGGGTTCTCTGTCAGCGGGAACCAGACGTGCGAGGGCTGCAACTGGTCGCTCGTGCGCAGGTGCGCGTTGAGCCGCTCGAGGATCTCCACGCGGGCGAAGTAGTGGCACGACCACGGCGCGTCGTCCGGCGCATACTGGAGCCCGTCAGCGCCGGCCACCAGGTACTCATCCATCATCACGAGCGTCACGTGCGCCAGCGATTGCGGCTGTCGGGACAGACGCTCCGCCATCGCGGCCAGGACCGGGCGTGGCGAGCGCCCGGTGGGAACGCCGAGCAGGAAGCGGCGACCGTCGGCGTGCGCCTCCGCGATGCGGGCCAGGAGGTGATCGGCGACGTACGCGCCAACGGCGTCGGGCGTGGGCAGGACGTGAATGGGAGCGCGAGGCATGCGGAATGACGAGGACGTGAGGGGTGCCTGGGAATGCCTAACGGGCCAGCGCCGCCTCAGCGAGGGCGGGGTTCTTCCAGAGATCGATCGGCTTGGCGATCCCCAACGGGTGGAACGGAAAGTTGATCTTGCGCCCCAGCCCGGCCGAAGCATACGCGGCGTACAGCACCTCCTGCACCACGCGCCCGGTCTCGCCATCGGCGATCGGCGTCTCCTTGCCACGCACGCAGCGGGCGAAGTGCCGCATCTCCTGCGGGAAGCCGTAGTTGTAGTGCTCCTCGAAGACCGGCCAGGTCCACCCCTGTGTGCTGGCCGCCTTCTCCACGGCATAGCCGAAGCCGACCTCGGAGTACGTCGGGAGCGCGTTCCCGATGAGCATGTCGGCGTACGTCTGCCCCTTGGAGCCGAAGATCTCGATGGTGTCGTCCATGCCGCCGGGCTTGGTCCACGAGTTCTCGATCACACCCGTGGCCCCGTTGTCGAACTCGATGATCGTCAGCGCCTCGTCGTCCCCCTCGGTGCGCTGGCCGTGCACCTGCGTGGAGAGCTGCGCATAGACACTCTTGACCTTTGGCTTGCCAAGAAACCACCAGCAGAAGGCGATGCCATGGCAACCCAGGTCCATGAGCGCCCCACCGCCGGACTGGTTCACATCCCAGAACCAGTCGGAGTGCGGGCCGTTGTGCTTCTCGGATTGCTTGACCAGGTGCACGCGCCCGAAGGCGCCTTCGTCGGCCATCTGCTTGGCCTTCACGTACTTCGGCGCGAAGAACAACTCCTCGGCGTACATGAGCAGGACGCCGGCCTGCTGACACGCTTCGAGCATCGCGTCCGCTTCCTCGAGCGTGACGCACAGCGGCTTCTCGCAGACCACATGCTTGCCTGCGCGCGCGGCGTCGATCGTCATCTGCGCGTGCAAGCGGTTGGGGGCGGTGATCGAGACCATCTCGATCGCCGGGTCGCGCAGCATCTCGCGGTAGTCGGTGTAGGCTGCGGCGATGCCGTGGCGCTCGGCGAAGGCGCGCGCATGGCCTGCCGAGGGCGAGGCAACGGCGACGACCTCCCCTTCTTCTGGCATCATGCGCACCGAGTGCGCGATGCAGTCGGCCTGAAAGCGGGACCCGATGATCCCGATCTTCACCTTGGACACGTGCGGCTCTCCGATGATAGGTCGTGCAGTGGAGTCGGGGCGTGCTGCATACGATGGCCTAACGAGACAGTCATCCCCACGCGGGCTGACCTGGCTGGAGCGGGAGGCAGCCGGTCCAGCGCCCGGGGACGCGGACGTAGCGGAGCGCCTGCGTCATTCCGGTTTCCGATGAGAAGTAGGCGCGGAGCGAGAGTTCACGCGCGAGGTGAAACCAGTGCGCGTCGCCGGCCTTCACCGCTTCGGCATCGACGCCAGCGAGCAGCGTCTCTCGCTCGCTCGGCGAGAGCCGAGTGAAGGCCCCGCCACACCGATCGACACACAGCGCGCGAAACGCTTGGAGCCCGTCGCGGATGCGGCGCTGTGCCGGCGCGTCGTAGCAGTCGTTCACCAGGAGGGCGACGATCGGGGCCACGCCGGCCGCCCTTGCCCCTGGCGACGCGGGGGTCGTGGGGAGGATCGTGTCCGCAATCTCCTCCAACAGTTGCGCATCTTCGGTGGAGATGCCCGCGGTCGACGCCGGTGGCGCGGCACGATCGCTCGAGCAGGCGGTGAGCAGCGCGCTGGAGGTGAAGAGGGCGCCGCCGAGCACCACGCTCCCTGCCTTGAGCGCGGTGCGACGGGTCACGGGTGGGAGCTTCACGACATCGCTCACAGGTTCTGCCTCGCGAGTTCTTCCACCGCGTGGTTGGCGGCGCGCGCCGTGAGCGCCATGTAGAGGATCGACGGCGACTGGTTGCCGGTGGAGGTCATGCAGGCCCCGTCGGTGACGAAGACGTTAGGCACGGCGTGGAGCTGGTTCCACGCGTTGAGCATCGACGTCTTGGGGTCGCGCCCCATGCGGCAACCGCCCATCTCATGGATGTCGAGCCCCGGCGCCTGGTGGTTGTCGCGCGACTCGATGTCACGACAGCCGGCGGCGGCGAGCATCTCGTTGGCTTGCGTGAGCCAGTCGCGGATCATCGCCTCGTCGTTGTCGTCGTAGCCGACCGATGTCACGAGGCGCGGAATCCCGAACGGGTCCTTGAGCGTGTCGTGGAGCCGGACGTGGTTGTCGTACTTGGGGACGGTCTCGCCCTGCATGTACATGTACAGCCCCCACGGCCCCGGCTGCGCCTGCGCATCCTTGTAGGTGCCGCCCAACCGCGTCGCCGCATCGACGCCGCGCGTCCGGTAGCCGCCCGTGAAGGTCGTGTAGCCGCCGACGAAGTCGGCGTCCTGCTTTCCCAGGTTGCGGAAGTTGACGAGGATGCACTCGGTGGGGTTGCGCCCGTAGAAGTATCGGTCCTCGAGCCCATCCAGCGTCCCGTGCGCCGACGCCCGGTAGTTGTGGAAGGCGACGTATCGCCCGAGCACACCCGCGTCGTTCCCCAGGCCATTGGGGAATCGCCGCGACGTCGAGTTGAGGAGGATGAGCGTCGAGTTGAGTGCCGAGGCGTTGACGAAGATGATGCGGGCGCGGTACTCGTTGATCGCCTGCGTGTGGGCGTCGATCACGCGCACGCCGCTGGCCTTCCCCTTCGCCTCGTCGTACAGAATGGAGTGGACGACCGAGTCGGGGCGTATTGTGAGATTCCCCGTCTTCTGCGCCCACGGCAGCGTCGACGAGACGGAGCTGAAGTAGCCGCCGTACGGGCAGCCACGCATGCACAGGTTGCGCGCCTGGCAGGTCCCGCGCCCCTGCTGCAGGTGAATCTCTCGCGGCTCGGACAGTTGTGCCCAGCGCCCCTGCACGACGTGCCGGTCGCGATACCTCCGGCGCAGGGCAACTCGCAGGTGCAACTCCGCGCAGTTGAAGTCGAACGGCGGGAGGAAGTCACCGTCGGGCATCGCCTCGAGCCCGTCAGCTGCACCGCAGACCCCGACGAACCGCTCGACGTGCGTGTACCAGTCGGCCACGTCGTCGTAGCCGATGGGCCAGTTCATCCCGTATCCCAGCCTTTCCGGCGCCACGAATTCGTGGGGGCTCCAGCGCTGGCAGGCGCGCCCCCAGGTCAGCGACTTCCCTCCCACCTGGTAGCCACGGATCCAGTCGAACGGCTTCTCCTGCTCGTACGGATGGTCGGCGTCCTTCACGAAGAAGTGCGCCGTGTCCTCCCCGTAACCAGCGGCCTTGCTGATGAGCGGGTTGGCGTCGAGCAAGGCGCGCGGCGTCGCGCCCTTGTGCGGGAGCTCCCACGGGGCGAGCAGAGCGGTGGGATAGTCCTTGAGGTGCTCGACGTTGCGGCCGCGCTCGAGCACCAGCGTCTTGAGCCCCTTCTCGCACAGCTCCTTGGCGGCCCATCCGCCCGAGATGCCGGAGCCGATGACGATGGCGTCGTAGGAGGTGTTGGGCTGTGGCACGGTCCGGTGCGGGGACGAGGGCGAGCGATGAACGGCGTCAGCGATGAGAAGTTGAAGGAGCGAGCGTCCAAGGGATAGCCTCACGCCCCCCGTTGGTCGTAGACTCGAACGTCCCCGGGAATCGGGTTACTCATGTCGCGCCTCGCCGCGCCCCCCACACGTGCCGTCGGCACCACGCCAGTCTCGCTCACTCCACGCGGAGCACGCCGCCGATGTCCGATCCACTCTCTCGCCGTGACTTCTCGCGCCGAACGGCGCTCGCCGGGCTCGGGCTTGGCGTGGCACGACTCGCTGGGGGTCCTGCACCGCTCGATACCATGAACACGCCCTCCCCCGACGCCACCGCACGCCTCGACCAGGGCGATCGACTCGCCGCGGACGAGTTTCCGCGGCAGCGCGAGGGGATCTATCTCAATCATGCCGCATCCTCGCCCCTCCCGCAGCGGTCGAGCGATGCGTTGCGCGGCTACCTCAGCGACCGCGAACGCCTCTTTCATCTCTACCAGACCGGCACGCAGGACTACGCCCTCCCCGTGCTGCAGGGGAAGGTCGCACGCCTGCTCAACGTGCCCCCCGAGCTCGTCGCCTTCGTCCCGACGACCACCGAGGCGATGAGCGCGGCGCTCAACAGCATCGAGTGGCGCGCCGGCGACAACGTGGTGGTGCCGGCCAACGAGTTTCCCGGGGTGATCTATCCGTCACTCCACCTGGCACGTCGCGGGGTCGAGGTGCGGCAGGTGCCTGTCGAGCAGCACGTCGACCTCGATCGCGTCCTGGCGGCGATCGATGGGCGCACGCGCGCCGTGGCCATCAGCTGGGTGCACTGGCTCACCGGCCATCGCATCGACCTCGCCAGGCTCGGCGCCGCTTGCCGAGCGAGTAACGCACTCAGCATCGTCGACGCGATTCAGGGGGTGGGGGCCGTCCCCGTCGACGTGGCGGCCACACAGGTCGACTTCTTCGTCACCGGCAGCTACAAGTGGCTGATGGGGATCCCGGGGACGGCGGCGATCTACACGTCGCCGCGCTTCCTCGAGGCCGTCGTCCCCGACCGCGCCGGCCACGCGAGCATGAAGACCTCCGTCTACGATGCCCCGCACATCGAGTGGCTCCCGGGCGCGGCGCGCTTTCAGGTTGGTGGCACGATCAACGCGGCACTCATCGCCATGGAGCGCTCGATCGACCTGCTGACGGAGGTCGGCGTCCCCAGGATCCAGGCGCACGTGGGGACGCTCCTCGACGCACTGCAGTCGCGGGCACCGCACGCCGGGGTGCGCCTCAACTCCGACCTGTCGAGCGCACACCGCTCGACGTTCGTCAACGTCACGACCGGCGACAGCGCGCGCGATGACCGGATCGTGAAGGGACTCGTGGCACAGGGGATCATCGTCGGGCGTCGCGGCCCGGGGATCCGTATCGCCCCCCACCTGCACAACTCGGTTGGGGACATCGAGCGTCTCATGGACGCGCTGCAACGTATTGCCTGACGAGAGACCATGCCAATCGAGCTTTCCCCGGAAGACACGACCCGCGCCATCGCCTCGCTCCGGCGCTACTGCGACGAGCAGCTCGACGAAAAGATCGGCGAGCTCAAGGCGCGCCTCTTCCTCGAGTTCATCCTGAAGGAGATCGGCCCCTCCATCTACAATGGGGCGATCGGCGACGCGCAGGCCTACTTCCGCGATCGCGTCGCCGACCTCGAAGGGGCCTGCTCGCAGCAGGAGTTCGACTACTGGCCGCGCTCCACCGCGCGCCGCCCCTCCCCCTGACACCACGCCCAGTCATGATCGCGAAGGCGAAGTCGTCCCCACGCGCGAGCGCGAAGCCGGTCACGCACGACGAGTACCTCGCGCGCCTTCCCGAAGACCAGCGCGCAGCGCTGCAGCAGCTGCGTACCACGATCAAGGTGATCGTCCCCAAGGCGGAGGAGTGCTTCTCGTATGGCCTCCCGGCCTTCCGCCTGAACGGCGTGCTCGTCGGCTACGGCGCGACCGCGAAGCACTGCGCCTTCTATCCCATGAGCGGACAGACGGTGGCCGCGTTCGCGGACGAGCTCGCGGGCTTCGAAACGAGCAAGGGGACGATCCGCTTCACTCCGGACAACCCGCTCTCGAAAGCCCTGGTGCGCAAGCTGGTGAAAGCGCGCATCGCCGAGAACGCGGAGTAGCGGAAACAACCGGCGCGAGACGGCGCGCGGGACGGCGCGCGGGACGGCGCGCGGGACGGCGCGCGGGACGGCGCGCGGGACGGCGCGCGGGACGGCGCGCGGGACGGCGCGCGGGACGGCGCGCGAGACAGCCCGCGCGACAAGCCGCGTGACAACGCGCGCCCCCGCGCGCAGCCCACCCACCGCGGCGTGTCCAGATCGCCGAGCCCTTGTCGCGTTGATGGCTATACGAGCGATTCGGCTCGGAGTCGTGCCTGCCGGTGGACGTCCGGTCGCCGAAAGGCGTACGCGCGCCGCTCGGCCTTAACGACGCGCACCTCACGGCGACCAACAGCGCGGGGCCGCTTGCACGAGCGAGCAATCCCCGCTCGCGAGCCGGCCGCGCGACGCAGGTCGCGCCACACCACGGACAGGAGAGCCCCACATGCTGCGCAAACTTGGACTACTCGTCTTCGCGACCCTGATGGGCTGTGCCTCCGCGCGACCGCAGGGAGGACGCGACTGGGTCGTGCTGGGCGAGCGGCAGGTCAGCGACCGCGTGGATCACGATGTGATCCCCGTCTCCGGGGCCCGCGGTGACTTTCGCCGCATCAAGCTCACGGTGCAACGCGCCTCGGTCGACTTTCACCGGGTCGTCGTGCACTTCGGCAATGGCGGAGACCAGACGGTGAACCTGCGGAACACCATCCCTGCTGGCGGCGAGAGCCGCGTCATCGACCTCGAGGGGGGCGACCGGGTGATTCGCAGCATCGAGTTCTGGTACGACGCCAACACCATGCGCGGGCGACACGCGCAGGTGCGCGTTTTCGGCCGACGATAGCACGAAAGAGCGCGCGCGGCCGCGCCGGCGGCCGCGCGTGCCTTAGCGGGCGGTCCCCCGCACCTTCTTGATCGCCGCCACCGCGTTCCACCGCACGCGCACCCCCTTGGCCAGCTCCTCGAGCACCGAAGCGCCTCACGTGCCTCCGGCCCGATGGCGCCAAAGGCATCGGCCACGGCGCGCTGCACGTGCGGATGTTGCGGCTGCGCCTTGCCCGCCGCCATCAGCGCGCCAAAGACGCGCGTCGCGCGCCTCCCCTGCGCCCCGATGGCCCACGCGCTCGCCATGCGCACGCCGTCGTCGGCATCGGTGAGTCGGGCGGCCAGGGCATCGAGCGCCATGTCGCTCACTGGACCGGCGTCGCGCAAGGCGAGCGCCGCCAGCCCGCGCACCACGTGATCCGCATCGGTGAGCGCGGTCGTGAGCTCCGGTACCGCCGGCTGCGCCGCCGTGCCGAGTTGGGTGAGGGCCCACGCCGCCGCGATGCGCTCGTCGGACGATGACGAAGACAGTCCACGGCGAAGCACCGCCAGCTGCACCGCACCTGCCGCTCGGCGGCTCCCGATCGCCCGCAGGCGGTCGGCGACGTTGTCCGCACGCGTGGAGTCGGCGGAACGGTCGCCGCGCTCCCCCGCGACGCGCTGCAGCACCAGGGCATCGAGCCCGAGGAAGAAGTTGGTCGACGCCGCGTTCTTTCCCGTACAGATGAACGACACGGTGTGCCGCCCCTTCGACAGGCGCGGCCACCCGATCACGCGATCCTCGCCGACAAACAGTTCGGTGTAGTAGCCGTCGATCGAGAACCCCGTCCCCATGTTGGCGCCCGGTTCATGCTCCAACTCCGTCCCGCTCCCGGGAACCTTGCCGTCAATGAGCACGGAGTACGTCCCGTAGTCGGGCGCCCCCGCCACCTGCGCGATCAGCTCGTAGCGCCCGTCCTCCGCCACATCGAATGGCACGTCGAGCCGTGCGCCCACTCCCTCGCCCTCGAACAGGAGGATGTCCTTCCCCCAGAAGACCTCCTTCTGCACCGAGACCTTCCCACGCGTCCCCACCGTTTCGGCCGCGCGCTGCTCCACCTCGAGATGCACCGCATTCCCGTGCGGAAGGCGCGCCGCGCCGTACGGCGGCTCGGGCTGTGCCGGCGCCACCCCCTGCTGGTACCAGAAGGCCACGGTGCTGAACAGGTCCTCGCGTTCCTCGAAGGCGCTGCGCACGCTGCCATCGTTGTTGTACGTCCATCCCGCGTGCTCGATGTCGAACTTGAGCTCGCGCGTGAAGGGGATGGGATCGCCGACGTGCCAGCGATACGCAGTCATGCGCGAGCCGAGGTCGGTGCCGTCGGCCACCGTCACGCCGAAGTTAGGGCCGTCACCCACGCGCAACGACCAGGCATCGTTGAAGTAGTCCTCGGTCCCCGTCCCCTCGATGTTGGCCGTCTTCTTTCCATCGATGTAGAAGAAGTCGTCCCCCTCGCCAAACCACCCGGGCTGGTTCTGCACCACGCTCAGCACCGTCCCCACGTAGTGCCCGCGCCCCTTGGTATGCAGGACCTCATAGGGCGCGCCGAGCCGCGTCGGCAACGCCTGGCGATAGCGCGCGTGGAAGTACGGCGTGTTGGCCGGGAGCGCCCGGTACTTCGACCAGTCCACTTGGTAATAGAGGTTGCTCACCCGCCGGCGCCCCTCGTTGGTGATCGTCACCCGGGCCGAACGCTGGAACGGCATCGGCCAGTACGAGTTGCGCGAACGCCCGGCCGAGCTGTTCCGAACGAGCAGCGAGTTGAGGGGGCGCTCCATCCCGTGCCCCACGCCAAAGAAGTCGCCCAGCGGGGCGTCCACACTGGGCACGCTGCTGCCATCGTAGTAGATGCGCAGCCGCAAGAGGCGCGGCCACGCGTACTCGCTGGCGGCAACGGTGATCCACATGTGCGTAATGACCCCGGGCCCCTTGAGGTCGGCGAGGACGACCGTTTCACCGGGGAGCGGACGCTTGCTGTCGTCGTTGCTGGCCAGGTCCGCATTGTTGCTGGACGAGCGAAACGCCTCGAAGTCGCGCGGCTGCGTGAGGCGATACGGATCGAGCGCCGGCGGAAGCTGGGCGCCCAGCCGAACCGACAGTGCGACGCTCGCGACCCCCGCGATCAGGAGCACCGCGCGCGTCGCCAGCGCGCGGCGCGGCCGAAACGGCATGTTCCACGTGCGCCGTACAAGCGGCGTGCACCTCGTGAGCGGCGTCAACAGCGTGAGCGGCATGGGCGGCGGCTCCGGAATGAGTCGTTAGGCCTGCGGCGGCCACCAAACTTCCCACTCTCGCTGCGCCGCGGCTAGGGGATGCCCCCAACACCGATTGCCAGCGCCCCGTCGCGCCGGTACATTCGCGCCGACCTCACCCTCCCCCGACATGCGGTCACGCCCCGTGGCGCGTTGCCTGGCGCTCCTCTGCTTCGCGTCGATCGCCCCGGTCGCACGGGGCGACGCCCAGCCACTCCCCGTGGCCCCCACCCGGGCCGGCGCCGCCTGGGTCGAGCGGACCCTGCGCGGGATGCCGCTGGAGCGAAAGGTCGCCCAGCTCGTCGTGGCCGAGATGCAGGGGGGGTACGTGAGCAGCGGCGACCCGCGCGTGCAGGGGTGGACATCGCTCGCCCGCGACCACGGCATCGGCAGCTTCGTCTTCTACGGGGGGACGCCGCGCGACGCGGCCGCGCTGTTCAATCGGCTGCAACGCGTCGCGCAGGTCCCGCTCCTCATCACTGGCGACTGCGAGGGGGGACCCGGGCAGCAGGTCTCCGGGGCGACGGAGTTCCCCCGCCAACATGGCCTTTGCCGCCGTCGGCGACGACTCGCTGGTGTATCGCGCCACGTCGGTCGCCGCGCGCGAAGGGCGGGCGATGGGGATTCACCTCACCTACTCGCCGGCCGTCGACATCGCCTGGCGCCCGGAGAACCCGGCCGAAGGGGTGCGCTCCTTTGGCGGTGATCTCGACCTGCTGGGGCGCATGGTGCGCGCCTACGTGCGCGGCTACCACGACAACGGCATGCTCTCGGGTGCCAAGCACTTCCCGGGACGCGGCGACGTGGAGCGCATGCCGGGACGTCCGGACTTCACCTGGAATCCCAAAGCGGCGAATGCGGTGGCCGCGCAGGACTTCGCGGCCTTCCGGCACGCCATCAGCGCCGGCGTCGACTACGTGATGACCGAACACGTCGCCGTCCCTTCGGTCACCGGCGGCTCCGATCTCCCCGCCTCCGTCGAACGCAAGCTCGCGACGGACTGGCTGCGCGACTCACTCGGCTTCAAGGGCATGCTGACGACGGACGACCTGTGGTACGATCACGTCGTCGCGCGCTTTGGCGCCGAAGAAGTCGCCGTACGTGCCTTCGAGGCCGGGCACGACCTCATCCTCAAGCCCAAGGACCCGGTGCGTACGATCGCGGCGATGGTCGCCGCCGTGCGCAATGGACGCATCAGCGAAAAGCGGATCGACGGCGCGGTGCGCCGCCTGCTCACGCTCAAGGCCCGCCTCAACCTGCAGCAGGTGCGGCTGGTCGACGAGTCGAGCCTGGCCGATCGCGTCGGCACCGTGGCCCACTGGAAGCTGGCGCAGGAGGTGGCCGATCGGTCGCTCACGATGCTCAAGAACGATGGCGTCCTCCCGCTCGCCCGCGCGTCCATTCCCAAGCTGGTGAACATCAGCGTACAAAAGCTCGACAACGACCCGGCCCCGGCGACGCTCGCGCAACGACTCGCCGTCACCTTCCCGGGTTCGAAGAGCTTCACCCTCACCGCCCGCATGGATTCGGCCGCCTACGCCGAGGTGTGGAACGCGACGCGCGACGCCGAGCTGGTCGTGCTGTCGCTCTTTGTCGCGCGCGACCGATTGGGTGATGCCACACCGATCCGCGAGAAGGACCTCGCCTTCCTGCAACGCGTGATCGCCGCCAAGCCGCGCGCCGTCGTGGCAATGACGTACGGCAATCCGCACCACCTGCGAAAGCTCCCTGCCGTGTCTGCCTACTTGATCGGTTATGGCGAGCGCGGGTGGTTCGGCAACCAGGAGATCTACTTCTCGTCGTTCATCCGCGCGGTGAAGGGCGAACTCAACCCCAAGGGGCGCTTGCCGGTGAAGGTCAGCGACGCGTATCCCATCGGCAGCGGCCTGTCGTATCCGCAACCATGACCGACCGCGACATCATCCTCGTCGCCAGCGGCGACTCGCGACTCTCCGCCAACCAGGTGTGCTGGCCTGCGCAGGCCGAACTCGAGGCCACGGTCACCGCCACCTTCGCCGCACTCGGACAACGCGTCGTGCGCGGGCACCCGATAGACGCCGCCAAGGGACACGGCTTCATCGACGGTCAGGCGCACGGCATCGAGGTCTTTCGTTCGATCGATCCCGCCGCGCCGCTCGTGGTGGCCGAGGCGGTGTGGCAGTACAGCAGCCATGTGCTGGCGGGGCTCACTCGGCATCGCGGGCCAATCCTCACCCTCGCCAATTGGAGCGGGCAGTGGCCGGGGCTCGTGGGGCTGCTCAACCTCAACGGTTCACTCACCAAGGCCGGGATCCCCTACTCCACCATCTGGAGCGAGGACTTCTCCGACGACTTCGCCCGCGGCTTCATTGCCGAGTGGATGACGCACGGTCGTGCGATCCACAACACCTCGCACGCACGCGCCCTTCGCGACGACACCTTCGCCCGCGCCTTCGACGAGGATCGTGAGGTGGGGGCCGAGGCCGGCGCCCGCCTTCGCGACGAGCAGGCCATACTCGGCGTCTTCGACGAAGGGTGTATGGGGATGTACAACGCGATCATCCCCGACCACCTCATGCACGCCATGGGGCTGTTCAAGGAACGCCTGAGCCAGAGCGCCCTGTACGCGGCGATGCAGCGCGTCCCCGAGGCCGTCGCCCGCCGGCACTACGAGTGGCTGCTGGCGCGCGGGATGCGCTTTGCGTTAGGCACGGACGAGGCGACGGCCCTTACCGAACGGCAGGTGCTCGAGGGACTGCAAATGTACGATGCCGCCGTGCGGCTGGCCCACGACTTTGGCTGTTCGGCAATCGGCATCCAGTACCAGCAGGGGCTCAAGGACACCTGCGTCGCGTCGGACCTGGCCGAAGGGCTCCTCAACAACCCCGATCGGCCGCCGGTGCTGGACAGCAACGGAAGCGAGATCCTCGCCGGACGCGCGGTCACGCACTTCAATGAAGTGGATGAGTGCGCGGGCGTCGACGGACTCCTCACCGACCTCACCTGGCGGTCGCTCGACATCGATCCGTCCAACACCCTGCACGACGTGCGATGGGGGGCACCGGTGCGTGACAGCGGCGTCGACGAGTTTGTCTGGGTCTTCGAGATCTCCGGGGCGGCGCCAGCGTCGCACTTCATTGGCGGCTATGCGAGGGCGACCGGCGAACGACAGCCCCCGATGTACTTCCCCAAGGGGGGCTCCACGCTCAAGGGAGTCAGCCGACCGGGCGAAATCGTCTGGAGCCGCATCTACGTGCAAGGCGACGCGCTGCACATGGACATCGGGCGCGGCGGCGTGGTCCGCCTCTCCGAAGGGGAAACACAACGGCGCTGGGCGGCGACCACGTCGCAGTGGCCCATCATGCACGCGATCCTCTACGGCGTCACGCGCGACCAGTTGATGGCCAAGCATCAGGCCAACCACATCCAGGTGGCGTACGCGCCGAGCGCCGAACTCGCGCTGCGCGCCCTGGTGCGCAAGGCAAGCATGGCACAGGCGATGGGAATGCGCGTGAACATCTGCGGCGACGTGCACGATGCGCTCGACCACCATCAGCCACCGGAGCTTCACCGCTGAGCGACGCCGTCACGCCTCCCGATGCCACCAGCGCCGCACCAGCCAGTGTCCGGCCGCAGGCGCCGCTCGTCGAGGCCCGCGGCATCGGGATCGGCTTTCCCGGGGTGCGCGCCGTGTCGCGCGTCGACTTCGACGTGCGCGCCGGTGAGGTACACGCCCTCGTCGGCGAGAACGGCGCCGGCAAGTCGACGCTTGGCAAGCTGCTTACCGGGGCGCTGCAGGGTGACGAGGGAGAGATCGCGGTCCACGGCGTGGTGCAACGCTTCCCCTCCCCGCGCGAGGCGCTCGCCGCCGGGATCGCCATCATCCCGCAGGAGTTGCAGCTGGTGTCGTCGCTCGACGTGGCGGAGAACATCTCGCTGGGACGCGAGTCAGGCGACGGTTTCGTCGATCGCATCAGCGCGCGGACGATCGCCCGCCGTCACCTCGACGCCGTCGGCGCCCCCCACATCGCGGCTGACACGCTCGTGCGCGACCTGTCGCCCGGCGACCGGCAACTCGTGGCCATTGCCCGTGCCCTCGCGTGGGAAGCACGCTGCCTGATCATGGACGAGCCCACCGCCTCGCTCGGCGCCGGCGAGGAAGCGCGCCTGGAGCAGGTCGTCCGCACCCTGGTTGCCGGCGGGACCGGGGTGGTGTATGTCTCGCACAAGCTCGACGAGGTGTTGCGGCTGGCGGATCGCGTCACGGTCATGCGCGACGGGCAGCGGGTCGTCACCCGCGAGGCGCGGGGACTCTCCGCGCACGATCTCGTGCGACTCATGGTGGGGCGCGACCTTCCGCCGAGTGACCTCCCACGCGTTCCGGCGACGGCGCGGGAGGTACTGCGCATCGAGGGACTGTCGGTCGAACGGGCGGCCGCGGGCGGTGAAGGGAGCGGCGGCGCGCGACTCCAGGACGTCTCCCTGCGCCTGCGCGCCGGCGAGGTCGTGGGGCTCGCCGGCCTCGTGGGCGCCGGCCGCACCGATCTCCTGCTGTCGCTCGTTGGGGCACACGGAGGCGAGGTACGCGGGCGGCTGTGGCTCGACGGGCGCGAGTACGCACCGCGCACCCCCACGCACGCCCGCGACGAAGGACTCGTCCTGCTCCCCGAGGAGCGGAAGAGCGCGGGGATATTTCCGCAGCTCCGCGTCGACCACAACATCACCATGTCGTCGCTCGAACGCGTGAGTCGCTGGGGCTGGATCGATCGCGCGCACGAGACCGGGGAAGCCGCAGGGCTGATGAAGCGCACGGGCGTGCGCGCCGCGTCGGCGTCCGTCGCCATCAGCACGCTGAGCGGCGGCAACCAGCAAAAGGCGCTGCTCGCGCGTTGCCTCTTTTCGTCGCCCAAGGTCCTCCTGCTCGACGAACCGACGCGTGGCATCGACCTCGCGGCGCGCAGCGATGTGTACCGCGAGCTGCACGCGCTCGCCGCCGAGGGGTTCGGCGTGCTGCTGGCCTCGTCGGACATGTCCGAGGTGCTCACGCAGTGCCATCGCATCCTCGTCTTTCGCGCCGGGCGCATCGTCGCCGAGTTCGATCGAGAGCACGCAACCGAGGAGCTGGTGCTCGCTGCGGCGGCGGGTGCGGGCTCCCCTGGCGAACACGCATCGGACGCCACCATCGCAGCGAAGGGCGCCTCGCCGCCAACTGCGAACGACACGTACTCGTCAGGCGGCAGCGGACCGCCACCCGCAATGTCGGCGAGGGCGTCGCAACTGCTCGCCCGGTATCGCGGCGCGCTGGGGCTCATCGCCGTCCTCATCCTGTCGATCGTCTTTTCTCCCACCCGAGGCGGGCGACCGGTCTTCCTCGACATCGGCAACCTCACCGACATCCTGCGGCAGGTGGCCGAGAAGGGGATTCTCGCCGTGGGGATGACGGCGGTCGTCATCGCCGGTGGCATCGACCTTTCGGTCGGGTCGATCCTGGCGTTCGGGGCGACGCTCAGCGCCTGGCTGCTGATGAAGCAGGGCCTCGGGCTGCTGCCGACCGCCATCATCGTGCTCGGCGCCGGCGCGTTGTGGGGGTGGGTGAACGGCATCGTCGTGGCACGCTGGAAGCTCCCCGCGTTCATCGCCACGCTCGCCACGATGAGCGCCGCTCGCGGTGCGGCGCGCTATCTCAGCGGCGGGACTGCGATTCCCCTTGGCTTTGGCGACGGAGGGGCGCCGGAGTCGGTGCGCGCGCTCGCGGCGCCGTTGCTCCCGTATGTCCCTGCCCCGGCGCTCGTCTTCGGGATCGCCGTCGTGCTCCTGCACCTGTTTCTCGCGCGCACGCGCGGCGGGCGATACCTCTACGCCATCGGCGACAACGTGGCGGCGGCGCGGCTCTCCGGCGTGCGGGTGTCGTGGCACACCACGTCGGTGTACGTCATCTCCGGGCTCCTGGCCGGGATGGCCGGGCTGGTGCACTGCGCGCAGCTCGAGCAGGGGAACCCTAACGACGGCGTCGCCTATGAACTCGACGCGATCGCCGCCGTCGTGATCGGTGGCACGTCGCTGAGCGGCGGGACGGGCAGTGTGGCCGGCACCCTCATCGGGATCCTGACGATCGGGGTCATCAACAACAGCATGGGGCTCAACAACGTCGATGCGAACCTCCAGCTCATCCTCAAGGGCGTCATCATCCTCGCGGCGGTCTGGCTACAGCGGCGCCGTGCGACGTAGCCTGGCGCTGGTCGCCGCGGCGTTCCTCATGTCCGCCTGCGGCAAGGAACAGGGAACCCGGAAGCTGATCGGCTTCTCGCAGGCCAACCTCGGCGAACCGTGGCGCGTGGCCATGAACGCCGAGGTGGCCGAGGCGGCCAAGGGGCATCCGGAGCTCGAGTTTGTCTATGCCGATGCGCAGCAGGACAACGCCAAGCAGGTGGCCGACGTCGAGAACTTCCTGCGGCAGAAGATCGACCTCCTGATCATATCACCTAACGAAGCGAAGCCGCTCACGCCCATCGTGAAGCGTGCCTTCGAGAGCGGGATCCCGGTCGTCGTACTCGATCGCGAGATCGAAGGAGAGACCTACACGACGTTCATCGGCGCCAACAATCGCGACATCGGCAAGGCGGCCGGCGAGTACGTCGCGACGCTGCTGGGCGGCACGGGCGCGGTCGTGGAGATCAAGGGGCTTCCCGGTTCCACTCCGGCGCGCGACCGCAGTGAAGGGTTCCGTGAAGCGATTGCCGGCTTTCCCGGCATCAGGATCGTCCACGACCCGGTCGCCAACTGGCTGCGCGAAGAGGCGATGACACAGATGGAGTCGGCGCTGTCGGCGCACCCGACCATCGACCTGGTCTACGCACACAACGACCCGATGGCGATGGGGGCGTATCTTGCCGCCAAGGCGAAGGGGCGCGACTCGGCGATGAAGTTCATCGGCATCGACGGGCTCCCCGGCCTGGACGGCGGTCGTCAGGCGGTGCAGGATGGCAAGCTCGCCGCCACCTTCGTCTATCCCACCGGTGGCCGGGAAGCAGTCGACATCGCCGTGCGCATTCTCAAGGGCGAGCAGGTCCCGCACCGGATCACGCTCGGAACAGAACGGATCACGAAGTAGCGAAACGGGGGCCCGCGCAGCATCGCCCCGGGGTGATCGTCCCGACGTTCAGCGATCGCGTGAAACCTCCGCCGGGGAGCCACGTATGGTTGAAATAACCATATCGCCTCCCCACCGATGCCTCCAGATCCGCGCGCCTTTCTCCCCCTCAAGCCCGTCGACCTGCAGCTCCTCCTCGCGCTCGGCGAGCAGGAGCTGCACGGCTATGGTCTGGTGCAGGCCATCGCCGATCGCACCGACGGTCTCGTGTCGCTCGATCCGGGGAACCTGTATCGCGTCATCAAGCGAATGCTCGCCGACGGGCTCGTGGCCGAGTCGACCGCCCGACCGGTGCCGGAGCTTGGCGAGGAACGTCGCCGCTACTATCGCATCACGCCGCTCGGGGGGCGCGTGGCCGGGCAGGAGGTCCGCCGGCTGCAAGCGTTGGTGAACCTGCCGTCGGTGCGCGCGCTTGCGGCGCAGTACGCCCCGTGAGCGAGCGCGTCTTCGGATTGCTGCTGTACTGCTTTCCGCCGGGCTTCCGGCGGCGCTTTGGCACGGAGATGCGCGCGCTCTTTCGCGACCAGCTGCGCGATGCGCGCACGGGTCGCGCCCCCGTCCCCGTCGTTCGATTCTGGTTTCACCTGGCCCCGTCGCTCGTGGGTGCCGTGCTGCTCGAGTGGCGCGATGTCGTGCTCGAGCGCCTCGTCTCGTCACCGATCGCCCCCCCTCCCTTCATTCCCCGAGAGCGCATGTTGCACTCCTTGACCAGCGACGTCCGGCTGGCGATTCGGATGCTGCGCAAGAACCCCGTCTTCACCCTCATCGCCGTCCTGGTCATCGCGATCGGGAGCGGGGCGGTGACGACGATCTTCAGCGCCATGAACGCCATCGTCCTGCGCCCGCTCCCGGGGACGCACGGGACCGAGCGGCTCGTCGACATCGAACGTCGCTCGGCCGACTACAGCGAAGGGACGACGGCGTCGTACGACTACTTCACGCAGTTGCGCGAGCGTACGCGCACGCTGGATGGCATCGCCGCGTGGACCAAGGTGTCGCTCACGCTGGCCGACCGGGGGCAGGGGAACGCGGTGTACGGCAACATGGTCAGCGGGAACTACTTCTCGCTGCTGGGCGTGCGGCCAGCGCTGGGACGATTCTTCGCGCCTGACGAGGACCGCACGCCGCTGACCCATCCGGTGGTGGTCGTGTCGCAAGGCTTCTGGCAATCGGCGCTGGGGAGCGACAGCGGCGCCATCGGGCGCGCCGTCACGGTCAACGGCAATCCGTACACGCTCATCGGCGTCGCCCCGGCCGGCTTTCGCGGTGTCTTCTCTCCGCTCAGGGTCGACGCGTGGGTCCCGCTGATGATGCAACAGCAGCTGCGCTCGACGCACGACCTGGAGGACGCGGCGTGGCTGCGGACCTTTGGACGGCTTGCCCCGGGCACCTCCGTGGACCAGGCGCGGCAGGAACTCACGGCGCTCACGGTGGCGTACATCGCCGATCGCGGCGAACGCGGGGGCAATCGCGATTACAACACCATCCGGCTCTCGGCGCTCACCGGACTTCCCGCGGACGCGCGTGAGGGCTTCCTCGGCTTCATGCAGCTCCTGCTCGGCGCGGCCGCACTCGTGCTCCTCATCGCCAGCGTCAACGTCGCCTCGATGTTGTCGGCGCGGGCCATCGCCCGGCAGCGGGAAATGGCGGTGCGCGTGGCACTGGGGGCGGGGCGCGCACGACTCGTCAGGCAGCTGCTCACCGAGACGATGATGCTCTTCACGCTGGGAGCCATCGGCGGGATGGGAGTCGCGACCATGGCGACGGCGGCGCTCGAGCAGGTGCCGATTCCGACCGATGCCGCCATCGTGCTCGAGCTGTCGCCCGATCCGCGTGTCCTCGCGTTCGCCCTGGCCATCTCGCTGGCGACGGGACTCATCTTCGGACTGTCACCGGCGCTGCAGGCGTCGCGAAAGGATGTGACCGCCCAGCTGCGCGAGGGCTCGACCGGCAGCGGGACGCGTCGGCGCCTGATGAGCCACGCGCTCATCGTCGGGCAGCTCGCCATGTCGCTGGTACTCCTGGTGGGAGCGGGGCTCTTCCTGCGCGCGCTGCAGGGCGGTCAGAAGGTCAATCCCGGCTTCCAGATCGCGGGGGTGGCATCGGTGGCGTTCAATACGGAGGCCTTCGGTTATGACGCGGTTCGCGGACGAGCATTCTACGAGGCGCTGCGCGAGTCGGTACGCAGCATACCTGGCGTCGAGGCCGTCTCGTTCACCGACCGTCTCCCGCTGGCGCTCAGCAGCAGCGGCGCCACGATCGACGTCGACGACGCCGTGAACGGCGCCGTCGATCGCGAGGGCAAGGTTTCCGTGCAGCTTTCGCAGGTCGACGCCGGCTTCTTTGACGTGTTGCAGCTCCCGATCCGCAGCGGTCGCGCCATTTCCTCCACCGACAACGCCGAGTCACCTCGGGTTGCGGTCATCAATGAGACCATGGCACGCCGTCTGTGGCCGCTGGGCACAGCCATCGGCCGAAGCTTCCGCTTCGGGCCGGAACGCGTGACCGTGGTGGGCGTGGCGCAGGACGCCAAGTACGACCACCTCGCGGAAGCGACGCCGTCGTTCGTGTACTTCGCCAGCGCCCAGAACTGGCGGCCGGATCAGTGGCTCGTCGTACGATCTGCCGGCGATGCGGGCGCACTCGCGGCGGCGATCGAGCGCGCGGTGCGCGCCATCGATCCACTGCTCCCGCGTCCCGTGGTGATGACCCTCACGCAGACCACGAGCATCTCGCTGCTGCCTCAGCGTGTGGCGGCGCTCGTGACCGGCGTGCTGGGCGCCGTGGGGTTGCTGCTGGCGACCGTCGGTCTTTACGGGCTGATCGCCTACTCGGCCAAC
Source organism: Gemmatimonadota bacterium (assembly GCA_016719105.1). NCBI lineage: Bacteria > Pseudomonadati > Gemmatimonadota > Gemmatimonadota bacterium. Next base: position 124,183 of record JADKAQ010000014.1, read on the forward strand.
CGCCGCACGCGCGAGATCGGAATTCGCGTCGCACTGGGCGCCACGCGCTCCGATGTGCTCGCGCTGGTGGTGCGCGAAGGCATGTGGCTGGCGGGGCTGGGCGTGGTGATCGGTGTCGTGCTGGCGGGCGCGGCGTCGCAACTGCTACGGAGCCTCCTGTTCGACACGAGCCCGCTCGACGTGCCGACGTACGCGGTGATGTCGCTGCTCTTCATCGCCGTGGCGATGCTGGCGAGCTACCTTCCCGCACGCCGCGCCGCGTCGGCCAACCCGGCCACGGCGTTACGCTCGGACTGAACCCCGTCCCCTTCCCCTGCACTGTGCACCTGCTCGCGATCTCCGGGAGCCTTCGGGCGCGGTCGTCCAATCGCGAGCTGCTGCGTGCCGTTACCCTGCTCGCACCACCGGACACCGTCGTCGACTTCTTCGAGGGGCTCAACTCCCTTCCGCACTTCAATCCGGACGATGACGGCATCGGTGCCGTGCTGCCGCCGAGCGTGGTGTCGCTACGGCAGGCGATCGCGCAGTGCGACGCGCTCCTGATCTCCAGCCCCGAGTACGCGCACGGCGTCCCCGGTTCGTTGAAGAACGCGCTCGACTGGCTGGTGAGCGGGGCGGAGATGGTCGACAAACCGACCGCGCTGCTGACGGCCTCGACCCATTCGCGCTTCGTGCACGCGGCGCTGGCCGAGACGCTGCGGACGATGTCGACGCTGATCACGCCGGCCACCACGCGGGTCGTTCCGCTCGATGGGCGACGTTTGCAGGCCGAGGCGATCGCTGCCGATCCCGAGCTGTCGACGGTGCTTCGCGAAACGCTCTCGGCGCTTGGGGCACTGGTGGCCGGAGCGCCGCGCCGGGAATCGTGAGCGGCGGTCGATCGTCCTTGAGGGTAGCCCGCTCGACGCGCCTCATCCGGTGTGCCTCTCGCATTCCTGGGAGCGCCGGCCCCAACCGCCGTACCGTCTCCCATGCACAAGTTGATTGCGCTCATCACGACCACGGTCGGCAGCGCGGCCGGTTGGTGGATCGGTGCGCACATCGGGATCATGACGGCCTTTGTCGTGAGCATGGTCGGTTTCGGCGCAGGGCTCTGGGGGGCGCGGCGTTTCATGGAGCATCTGGGGATGTAGGGCGAGGCGCACCCTGACGACGGCCTTCGCATCCGCGCGTGCTCCGGCTCGGCGCCACGGCGATCGCCGAATCCGCGCCCTTGCGACGCCCTATAACTTTCGCGCATGAATTGGGGCCGCCTCACCGTCCAACTGACGCTCGCCGCGCTTCGTCGCCCGGCGCTCGCCGTCGACCTCCTCCGCGTCGCGTGGCGGTTCCGGGCGAACGGCTGGTACGCGCGCTTCCCGTTTCTCCCGCTCCCGTCGCGCAAGTACGTGCGGTGGCGCATGCACACGGCGTACGGCGACCCCGAGATCACACCGCCGGCGGAGGACATCATCCGCTACGCCCGATGGGTCGGAAAGCAGGGGTAAAGGCGTCCGCGCGCGGCGCCAGCGACGCGGCGGCTCCCCGCGTCGCGCCCGACCCGCGCGCCACGCCCGCCCCTGCCCCGACGCGCGAGCAGCGCCTCGAGCGGCAGGCGTATGCGTTAGGCTTCGACCTCGTGGGCTTCGTCCGCCTCGGGCCGGCAGAGACCGCCGCGCACTTCGACGACTGGATCGCGAACGGGCGCCACGCCGACATGCAGTACATGGCGCGCGACGCCGAACTCCGACACGACACCCGGCGCCCGCATCCTGGTGCCGTGAGCGCGATCGTGGTGACCATGGACTACGGCGGACGCCAGCCGCGAGGCCCCGTCGCTCGTTATGCACGCGGCGACGACTACCACGACGTGATGAAGGAACGGCTGCAGGCGTTGCACGCCTGGCTTTCCGCCGACGTGGGGGCGGCGATCGACGGACGTGCCTACGTGGACACGGCGCCCATCCTCGAGCGCGACCTCGCCCGCCGCGCCGGGCTGGGGTGGTTCGGGAAGAACACGAATCTCATCAACCCCACCCGCGGGTCGTACTTCTTCATCGGGTCGCTCTTCGTGGCGATGGAACTGGTGGCCAGCACGCCGTTCGAGGGCGACAAGTGTGGCGGCTGCACGCGCTGCCTCAAGGCGTGCCCGACCGGCGCGTTCGTGGCGCCGAAGGTCCTGGATGCCACGCAGTGCATCTCCTACCTCACGATCGAGAATCGCGCGGCCATCCCCGAGCCGCTGCGCGAGCGTGTGGGGGAGTGGCTCTACGGCTGTGACATCTGCCAGGACGTGTGTCCGTACAACCGTAAATTCTCACTGCCGTTGACGGAACTCAGATTTGCCCCCCGTCCCGTGGTGGACGGCATGGATGCAAGATCGCTCGCGAGGCGCCTGCTGGGGATGTCGGTCGCAGAATACACAGAGTCATTCAGGGGCTCGCCCATGAAGCGCGCCAAGTTCTCCGGCTTGCGACGCAACGCGGCCGTCGTCTTGGGCAACGTTGGTTTGGTGGACGACGCGCCCGCGCTCATTGCCGCACTACGCGACGAGTCATCACTGGTGCGCGGCCATGCAGCGTGGGCACTGGGGCGACTCGGATCCTCGCTCGCAGCGACCGCACTGCGCGAGCGATTGGTCGACGAGCCCGACCCCGATGTTCGCGACGAGATATCGTCCGCCCTCCGCGCACGCGACGAGCTCCCTGATTCGATTTCGAAGTAGCGTGGAGCGTGTGGCGCGGTGCGCAACGTGACAACCGCTGTCTTGAAGTTGGCCCGACGTTTCTCCGGGATCCGCTCGACGACGACGATCACGTCGAGCGCCCAATAGTCAAACAGTGCGGCGCGATCCTCGGGCGAGCATCGATCCCACACTTGCCCGATGTTTCGCGTCTCGTGAATGATCCCGGACAATCGCTGCCACGCATCTTCGTGGGAATGCGCAAAGCGCTCCGCCTCTCGCACGGCGCCTTCTGCTGTCGCAACCTGGCGTTTGGCGGCCTTCAATTCTGTGATGAGTGCGTCGTCATCGGAGGGATCCCCCGTACCCTCCGCCAGCCTAGACACCGTTCGTGCAAGCGACTTGTACTTTCGCTCGCTCTCAGACAAGCGCGCGCGTGCCTGCTCGATCAGAAGCTCCGCCTCTTTGCGCCGCTCATCGCGGTTGTGGAGGAGATCGCGCACATCGCTCTCGAAACTCTCGCTCGCGCGTTCGCGAACGATCAGGTCCTTGATACGGGTCTCGATCTCGCCGGCATCGACGCTCCAAACGCTGCAGCCAGCCGCGTGCATCCTCTCGTAAAGCTCGGGCTGTGCACGACGCTTAGGATTCGCGTGCGTATAGCAGCGCTTGCTGCCCTGCTCGGCCTTGTTGCGCCCCCCGTTGTATTCCAAGCCGCAGTGCGCGCAGACGGGAGCCAGAGGATAGGATTCGCGCTTTCGGCGGTGTCGGCCGCCACCATTGACGGTGCGCGAGGAGAGTTTGCCAGCCACGTGCTCGAAGAGATCCACATCGACCATTGGCGACCAGTGTGCGGGTACTTCGTGACGCGCGCGCTCACCTCGGCCATCCGCCATGTATTGCACCCGCCCGATTAGCGCGCGATTGGTCAGCAGCTTCTTGATGGCGCTATGCCCCAGCCGCCCACCGCGGAGCCCCAGGTGCCCTTCATCGAAGAGCTCACGGCCGACGGCCTCGAGCGATGCACCGGCAACGATTCGCCGCGCGGCTCGAGTCCACAATTCAAGGACGAGAGGGTCCGGCACTAGCGAAACCCCACCGCCGCCCGCGGTCGCCAGTTCGCCCTTCTCCAGGAGGCGCCCAGTGCGCGTGTCGAGTCGTTTCGTTCCCCACGGGGCGCCACCATGCGTCCACCACCCAGCCTTGGCATGCTCGCGCACACCGCGGCGAACGTCGCGAGACAGTTTTTGTGAGTACGCCGGAGAGTTGTAGGCTTCGACTGCGATCATCATCGAGTCGATGAGCACATTTCCCGTTCGTTCGCGCGACACGAAATGCAGCCGCCAGCCCAAAGACTCGAAGGTGTTGAATGCCGTCTGAAACGCGATCAGGTCGGGCTCCCCGTCCGCATCAAGCACACGAGCAAAGCGGCTCGGGTCGTACAGTTCGATGCGAGCACCGACCGATTTAGGTGCCGGGTTCTGCCGACAGAAGTCAAGCAGGTCCTGATACGCCGGCCGGTTGAACGACGTGCCGGACGCGTTGTCACGCCAGTACCAGACGGGATCCACGACGCCCCACCTCTGGTCCATGGCTTCGATCTGCTGCGCGTGCGAAGCGACCTGGCGTTCAGTCGACTCCGTGCTCTTGCGCACGTAGCGCACGCGCCACGACATGCCCCCCGCCGCGGCCACGCGTTCCGTCCACCTACGAAATTCCGGCAGCATTCGTATGCTCCTCCAAAAGATGGGTCGCGACAATCTCCACACACCGACGCTGCCGCGCACGTTCCCCACTGATATCCTCCAACCGGGCCGCGATCCTCGCTGAACTCGCCGCCCGCACGGCTGGGCTGATTAGCCCAGCTATGCGAGACGGCAGCGCACGAGTCGCGGCCTCGATGGTCTCGATTGGTGGATGTGGGAGCGGAGCCACAGCGGTCCGAGGGGAGATTCCGACGTTCCTCAACGCTCGGAGACGGCCCATGAACTTGGCGGCACCCCCGAGGTAGCCCGAATTCGTTCGGGTACTTCCAGAGTGTAGGGGGACGCCACATACGAGCCATTGTCGCGCCAGTCTTTAGCCGCGACTCACTGTCTCTCATGACGATCTTTCGCCCGCCGGAAATCGCCTATCGGCACGCGTCGACAACGACAGAGCGCCCCGGGGTCAGGTCGACTCCGAGGCGCTCCACGGCCCGTTTGAGGGGGTGCTTGGGCTATGCTAACTGTCCGTTCCCGGCGCCCCAGGGAGCCGTAGCGCGCGCCGGTCATGATCCCGGGACACCACAAGCGCGAGAACCTCCTGCACCATCTCAGCGCTCAACCCGAAGGCCTCGGGGCGCGACAGCAGCAGCGACCCGGCAACGATGGCGGCGTGGGTTCGGCGACGTCGTTCCCGCTGTCGCTCCCGTGCTTCGATGTGATGCTGCTGGGCGCGGAGCTGTTCGATGCGTTGGACGATTCGGTCAATCTTCATTGCTCGGCTCCCAGCTCGGATGCTCGCATCGCCGCGATGGCGATCAGCGATGTAACCAGATGGCGAGCGACCTGTTCAATGCGCCCCTCGCCGTGGATCCGCGGAATCCAACGTTGGTCGTCGAAATGCCACGTAGCTTTGGCGTAGTAGCCGGGCTGGGTGAGCCGGGTCACCGCCGTGCCATGAGGGGAGATGTGCGGCGGACTCGCGTCGTACGAAATGCCATGTATTCCGAGCTCGGCGATCAACGGCCAGTCTCGTCGAGCCAGCGCAACGTTCGCGACTACGATCTCGAAGACGTCTCGCATTCCGCAGTCGTCTGCGAGCTGCGCAGCCGCGCGTAGCATGTGCGCTTGAACATCCGCACTGACCTCGTCGTGACACAGTGACCGGAGCCCCTGCGACGGGAGGCCAAGCTCCGACAGAACGTCGTCGAGTGATTCGTACACCATCACGTCGCGATGCAGAGCAGCATAGTACGCGTCGCGAAGCTCATATGCGTTGGACTGTCCGCTATTTGACATTGTCATTCCTCGGCGAAGGTGAGTCCGCGAGTGCGGCCATGGCGATTGCATCTTTGTCGCGGCGAGCCGCAGCCATGAGCACCGTCGAGAGATCGGAGATGCGACCGAGTCTGCTTGCTGCCGCGACGATTAGCGCACCAAGACGCTGCGCTTTCCTTTCAGCGACGAGTGCGGTTTGTTCATCCGCGCTGCTGGCATTGGCGAGTCGTGCGCGTGGCCCGCGCAGTGCGGGGGTTGTCTGCTGGCGTAGGTTCATTCGGGTCCATCGTTCGAGAGGAGATAGGGTTTCGGCCGGAAGGCCAAAGACACGGTCACCGGATCGTCGCGACTTCGGCAAGGGCGGCGTGTTGGCGGGGGTCGCGGGGGCGGGGGCCGGGGCCATACGCTGGTTGTGGATGGGGCTCCCGACGCCGCAGGCGAGGGCACGCTGTTGCAAACCTTCGGTTTGCGCGTGTCGGGGCGATGCCCCGAGCCCCAACCGCGCGCCCGTGTCGATCTATCACTTGTCGTTCAGTTCGATCTCGCGGTCGCAGGGCCGCAGTAGCTGCGCTGCTTCGGCCTATCGGTGGGGGCGGCTTGGCGGCCCCATCACCGATGAACGACTTGGGGTGACGTTTCACTACCCCAAGAAGCGGCACGTCGCTTTTGCGTGCCTCGTCGGCTGGGCCGGGGACAACGCATCGCTCTGGAACAAGGCGGAGGCAACAGAGCGACGTCGCAACAGCGTCGTCGCACGCGAGGTGCAGGTCGCGATCCCGCGCGAACTGGCGCCGGATTCTCAGATCGCACTCGCAGTCGCCTTCGCCACGTTTCTGCGCGAAACGCACGGCGTGGCGGTCGACGTGGCGGTGCACAACCCGCGTGCGCGCGATGGCGAGAGCCAGCCGCATGCGCACCTGTTGATGACCACGCGACGAGTCGCCGACGACGGCAGCTTCGGCGAAAAGACGCGTGAACTCGACTCCCTCAAAACGCGCAGTGCGAGCGTCGAGGTGATTCGGTCATCGTGGGCCGCCATGTGTAACACCGCCCTCGAAGACGCTGGTGTTTCGGAGCGCGTCGATCACCGGTCGTACGCGTGCCAGGGCGTTGACAAGGAGACAGTTCACGTCGACAGAGCAGCGCTTGCTTTGGAGGAAAAGGGCGTCGCTACGGCTGCCGTGGCGGAATCAAATCGAGCGGTCAACCGAAACGCCCGCCGCAAGGCGCGCGTGGTGCCGCCACCGATGGCGACGACCGACGCCATCATGCACAACGAGTCCCGGCAGCCCGTACGTGGAGCTCGTGGCAGGCCGCGTTAGCACTCCGGCCACCATGCATGCACCGCAGCACTACGACGCGGCGCCCACCGCGTCGGATGCGTGAAACAGGGCCTGCATCGCGGCCAGCGTCGTCACCGCCGTCCACCGCGGATCCCGAACCGCCGCCTCCAACGGAGTCCCTAGCAGCACATTCGTCCGCTGGTTCGCGCTGAGCCGAGAGACAAACTCCGCCGCGTCACGCATCACCGCACCCGGCCACTCGGGATACCCAACCAGACCGTGAGCGCGCACTAGCAGCGCGCCCACCTGTCCGCCGCGTTGCATCGCCCGATGGAACGCCACGTTGAACGCTTCATCGCCATCGGCAGCACACGCGATGAACCGAGCCAGTTCACGAAGGAGACGACGCCGGGCGGCCTCCACCTGCCGACCCAGCGCTTCCAGTTCCTCAACGTTCGCCTTTTGGCGCATAGCGAGCACCATCTGCCGCGCGTGATCGCGTGCGACTGCATGCGCCTCGGACCACCTCGCTTCCGAGATCGTCGCGCCAGTCCACATCGCGAGTAGCGCCTCAAGGCGTTCAGCGCGCTCTACGATCTCGTTCCCATCCTCACCGGCCCAGACGGCAACAACTACCCGAAATGAGCCCTCGTCCACAGCGTCGAGCACCAGCGGCACGCGGTCGCCGGACGCGTGCAATGCCTGCCCCAGCGTGCGCACCTCTGCCTGAAGCGCCGAGAGCGGCACCGCGTTCGGATCCGAAGCCAGCTCCGCAGACGACGCGGCCAGCACGCGCTGCCCGCCCCGGGCCTCCACCATCTTGCCGTCCCGCAGCAGGCCGTGCGCCTGCACAAGATCCTCGATCGTCACACCAGGCGGCTTGTCTTTCGGAGGTAGCTGCTGCGCCCCCTGAAACGCCGCGTTGGCCAGCGCGTCCGCTGCGGCGCGGTTCGCTTCGGCCGTGAGCTCTGCGGCACTGAATGGCTTTACGCCGAGCAACATTCGTCGCGCGATCGACAGCACCGGCTGCATCGCCCCCACGTAACTTTGGAACAGGTCACAGCGAAGGCTCAACACCTGGTACACCCGCTCGTCCACGCTATCCGCGAGGACGAGGTTGACGATGCGCAGGTCGGTGGCAAGTTGCCCAATGCGATCGATGCGCCCGATCCGTTGCTCGACACGGGCCGGGTTCCACGGGAGGTCATAGTTGATCAACGCGCCGGCGGTCTGAAGGTTGAGTCCTTCGCTCGCGGCGTCCGAGCAGACCAGCACCCGTATCTTTCGCGCCGACAACCGCTCCGTGATCTCTTGCTTGGTCACGTGCCGCCAACGCCCGTCGTCAAACACCAGGCCCCCGTCGCCTGTGTAGCAGGCCACGCCGGCACCAAGACTCGGGAACAGAGCGTCTCTCAGATACTCTACCGTGTCCGTGAACTCGGAGAACACCAGGCACGCGCGACCATCGTCTGTCGCATGATGCAACGCCCCGACGAACTGTTCGAGCTTCGAATCGGCGCCGCCCAATCCGGTGAGAAGATCAAGCAGTCGCTGCACGTCTCGCAACTCTTGTCGCGCGACAACGGGATCATCCGGTAACGACGACGCGAACCGTGGCGCGGGCGCGCCCCCCATCATTTCGTCAATGTCTTGCTGGTCGGATGTATCCAGCTCGTCGGCAGTATTCGCGGCCGCACCCCGCGCCACGGTCTCAAGGCCCTGCTTGCGACGCTCCAGACTACGACGCAACGCCAACGGTGAACTCGCCGCTCGGCGGCGGTACACGGTCATCACAAAGCCCTTGCCGGGCCGCTCCGCTTCAAGCTCCTGAAAGCGACGTTCCACGTACGACTGGATGCCATCGTATAGCGCGCGCTCGTCCGGGTTGGTAAACTCGTAGCGCACATCCTGGATCTTGCGCGTCGCCGGCGGACGTGCGATCAAGCCGAGCTGGTGATACATCCGCAACGTTTGCCGCGTGTTCCGATGCATCCGTCGTCCGAGAGGCGCACCATCGCGCAACAGTCCCACGAGCTTATGACGACCTTCGCGACCTGCGACAAACAGTTTCGTCGCAAGCTCCGCAGTCGTTACCGGCAGTTGGGGAAAGGCTCCGTCCTCGGTCACCGTCGCCGCGATCGCGCGGCCCCGATCCATCGGCACTGGTACGTCCTGCGCTGCCGCCAGCGATTCGTAGTAGTTGCGCACGACTCCGAAGTCCGACATCCACGGCGCGCCCTCACCAAGCACTGCAAGCAAGTCCCACGGTTCCCACGGATGCGTCTGCATCGGTGTCGCACGGAGCAACAACAGTCCACGCGCTCGACCGCGAAGCTGCAGCTGTCGCAAGAGCTCAAGCAGCAGTGTCGCGGAGTTGAATTCCGTCTCCACTTGACTCGCGCGCCGTGCTGCGTGCGCTTCGTCAAGCGAGCACGAGATCCCATACCGGCGAGGCGAGAACGACACTCGCGTTTTGCTCCAGTCGCGCCATCTCGCGGCTCATCAACAAGAACAACGGCTGCCTCAGCGCCGTAGCCAGATCGAGCGTCTGCTCCTCGTACCCATCGGGCCACACCAGCGTGGACTGCCCTTCGAGCCGCGGCACCAACAACCCGCCTTTCTCACGCAGCTCCTCTTGCCACTGACGCAAGATCCCCGCGGGCACGAGCAGCAGTGCGCGACGCACGCCGCGGCCCGCAAGCAGGCGCCGCAGGATCATGATCGCCTCGACGGTCTTACCCATCCCCACTTCATCGCACAGCAGCCGCCCCGCCGGCCACGCAGACGCGCACTCTTCCACCACGCGCACCTGATGCGGCCAGAGCCACACGCCTGGCGCCATAGCGTCGCTGTTACGACCGCCATCCGGGAACCACGGCGCCTCCAGCGCGAAGCGCCAGCGCATCCACGCTTCGAGCCGCTCACGCCGGCTCATCACCGGTCGTGGTGGTACGATGGGCATGTCCTCGTGCTGCGTGTAGCGAATGAGTCGGTCGCGCACCGCCGCCGGCAGCGAGATCACATCCACCTGCGAGTTGTTGCCAGCCCAGAGCTGGTCGAAGCGTTCGCGAAAGTGTTCGTAGCGCTCCGCGTCTTCCCACGACCGTGTGACTTCCAACTCTTCGTAGTTGGCGATCAGTCCGTTCGCTGACTCGTTGCCGCTGCCGTTGAACACCAGCGCGTCGCCCGCCGTGTCGGTGATGATACCGAACTTTGCGTGAAGAATCCCGCGCCCCGAGCGCATGATACCAACGCGCACCTCCAACAAGCCCGCGCTTCACCAGTAGGCCGAGCAGCGCGAGTCGCTCCTTCTCAATAGCGTCTCGAGGTTCCATGAGGCGAGCAGCAAGCTTCTGCGCCAACGCATCGGCACCGTGCGCATGGACCAGCGCATCCACGTCCTCGCGGGTCAACTCCTCGTTCACCAGGAGTCGCACCGGCGCGTCGGCGTACGGTTCCTCTGCGTCGAGCAGGCGCGCGACGAGCGGCGCGAACCCGCGCGCCGCCACCGCGAGCACGCTGGATGAGAAATAGGCGCAGCAGCGGTCGTACCGCACCGCTTCGGCGAGCGCGGGCTCGTACAGCTCCGTCAACAGCTCCGGGTCCGGCGCGTTGACGAATCGCTTCCACTGCCGATCGCGAAGCGCCATCTACTCCTCGTCTTCCGCGTCGTCCTCGTCCTCCGCCTCCTCGTCGGCCTCCAGTTCCGGTTCGTCTGACGAATCGACCGCGGCGAAGAGCCCGCCGTCGATGATCTCCGGCAACCTCTCGGTCCAGTCCGGGGCGGGAAGGCCGAACAGTGGGAACAACAGCGCGTGCCACGCCCGGAACTCGGGGAACTTGGCGGCCGCGCTAGTTTTGCCGCGCTCGATGCGAACCCCCGCCGGGGCGGCCTGCACCAGCGCCGCCATCAGCCGGGCAACAGCCGAGTCCTTGTCCCACCCTTGCTGACGCGCGAGCGAGCGCGCGGCACCTACACCGGCCGTGCCTCCGCCCGCCTCTGCGTACCGGAGCGCAAGTGCATGACAACCGTCAACCGCGGTCTTGTAGGCGGCATCGTTGGGGTGCACCTTACCCCCCTTGCCGGCCTCGTCGGCATCTTCGATTGCCTTGTCGCGACGACGATCCTTGGCCGACTGAATGTTCACCTTGTCGGCGGTGCGCTTCACGAGTCCGGCAGCGGCGAGTTGCGTGACATCCATGCCCACGGCGTGGCCGAGCAGCTTGGCCTCGTTGAAGCGGAACTCCGCAGCACCGAGCACGTCCCAACAGAGGAGCGCGAACTTGCCTTCGGGCTCCACGCCCTCAAGGCCACGCGCCGCGAGCTGCTGGATGCGCCAGTTGCTGACAGCGTCCGAGGCAATGTCGATCGCGCGATCCACGCCCACTTCGTCGCCCGTGTCGGTTCGTACCTCGGCGTAGCGACTGTACACCTCGAGCGCCGGGCCAAACGAGCCGACGAGCTGGTCCACGGCGTTTAGCCCTTCCTTCTGCAACCGGTCGGCGGCCGATTCCGCGCGCTGTCGTAGCTCCTGCTGCATTGCGCGGTCGAAGTAGCCTATGCCGGCTTCGGGGTCTCGCTTGCGGGCTACGCGGAAAACGGTGCTTTGCGCCGCGTTCTTCTTGGCTTGATGCAGGCTGTTCTCACTCTCAGTCTTGATGGGCCAAGTAGCCGTTATGGTAAAGCCCGACCGAATGAGTGAAGTGAAGAGTGCTTCCCACGCCTCCTGCTTCTTGTGCGTGAACATCACCGTGAGGACGCCGTCGTCCTGCAGCACACGATGGCACTCACGAAACGTGCCGGTCATGAGTTCGCGGTAGTGCTGTCGCGCCTTCTCTTTGGCAGCCTTTGCCGTTTCGCCGTCGTCGCGAAAGCGGCTGATGTTGACGACGGCCTCTTCGTCGTGCTCGCAGAGATATGTCGCGAACCAGTCGGGATGGCGGTGCCCTTGCGTTCGCTTGAGCCAGACGTAAAAGAAGTCGGCTAACTCCGAGTACTGCACGTTGTCGTCATAAGGTGGGTCGACGACGACAGCCGCCAGCGTACCATCTTCGATGCCGGGCAGTGCCGTAGCGGAACCCATCGTCAGTCGAACTGGTGAGGCAGATCCAGCGCGTGGGAGTGCGGCGAGCTTTTGCCACGCGTCGATCACGCTCTCCATCGCCCATGCAAGGCCTCCACCCGAGCCGCAAGGAGCCATCTCAGCGTACGTTGACTTAAACGCAAAATCGTGGCGATCAAAAACACTTCGTAGCGTCTTTTCGAGAACATTCCAGGAGGACAGAGCGCTGTTCCAGTTGGCAAACTTGTCAACTACGAACGCCAGCAAATGCTCCACCGCAGCCCCGCGCTCCTCGCCTTCGACTCGTTCGATCTCAGGACGCAGCTTTCGCAACTCCTCGACTAGAACACCCATCCCCAATAACTGCCGGGCCGAGAACATGTCTGCCCATCGTGGCATCCCGTAGACGCGCGGACGTGGATCGCTTGATGCCTCTGGGTACAGCTCTGTCGGAAGTACACTGGCTCGCTCCCACGTCGCCCGATGCGTCGCCAGCTCGTGGCCCGCCGCCTCGATCGCATCCAAGTCCGAAGGCTCCGGCGCCTCGAACATCAAGCCCTGCGGCGTCTTCACCGCGACCGCGTATAGCCGGCTCCTCATCTCTCCTGCCTGCGCCTTGGCTTTGATGTACTCGGCCGGGATCAGGTTGGTGCTGAAGATTGAGATTCCTTGACCCTTCTTATAGCTCGGCGGCGGTGCCTGTCTTAGTTGCCCTCGACCGTCGCCCACTTCGCGCACGCGGATAGACCAAGTGCCCGCCTGTTTGTCCGCCACCGGCTCTGCCACCACCTGAAGCCCGCCCTTTGGTTTGAGCAGCGACCAGTCGGGAACAAGCGGAGTGTCATGGCCCGTGTCTGGGCAGGGCACGGTGCGGGCGTAGATGTACGCGTGAACAAGACCATCCTTCCGCTTCGGGAAGAACTTCACGAGCCGCGGCTCGATGCGCTTCAGCCACTCGCGCCCCCAATGACGAGCACGATCCGCGAACTCCGGCCCGTAGCGGAACGGATAGTCCGTCGTGGCTTCGAGCACACTACAGGCGACAGGGTTGTACTCGTTTGCCAGGGACCGGACGCCGATGCGCGCTGCTTCGAGAGGAATCGATCCGCCTCCGGACATAGGATCGATCACGGCGACGTCCTCACCCCAGAGCTCGCGCATAGCCGCGTGCGCCTGGTCGAGGTCGCGGTCCGGCAGCCCGCGCGTGAACGCACGGCCCACACCAAAGCCGCCCGGAATGCGGACACCCGCGTCCATCAGACGTCGAATGCGAACGAGGTCGCCGCTCGGGCGACCGAATCCCAGCAACCGTTCAAAGACATCCCGCGGAAAATCCGCGGGCAGCAAGGAACCAAGCACCGCGGCGCGCGAGGCTGTCAAAGGCCGCCGGGCCCACCAGACATGCATCCGCTTGTCGGGAGGCTGCTGACCCGTAGAACGCTCGCGGATGCATTCCACGCCAATCGCTGCGGCCGGCAGCCACTCTTCGATCAGTACCCGTGGCTTTCCGCCCGTCCCCGTCATCGCCGCGCGCGCCTTCGCCTGCGTCTGCGTCATTTGGTTGCCTCAGTGAGAATGCGTAGCGCACGTATTGCTCGGCGCCCGTCGCGTCGCGTCATTGTCGCAAGCCACCACGCCGCCTCGGTAGCGTCGGACTCCTTGAGCTGCGCGGCCGCGCGTGACAACCGTCCACCGTCGCGCAGTCCGCTTGCCACCAGTGCATAGCACGCCACTCGTGCCCCCCAGTCGGCGTCGAGGGCGTGGTAGGGCCCCGTCGCCAACCGCACTCCCGCCGAACCGCCAGAGCCTCTCACTGCCGCGCGGAGGAGCGGCATCGCCGCCGCAAAGGCCAACGGCGAGATAGCCTTGATGCGCGTTAGGCGTTCCAGGTGCTTCGCCGTGAGGGTGCGCCGATACAGAATGCCGGCATCCCCTTCTCGGCGGCGAACAACGCGTAACGCAAAAGACGCTTCGCGCACCATCACGCGGCACCGCCCGCACTAGGCCCAAAGCGGCAGCTCACGCGGAAATCATCACCGCGATTCGCGAGCGCCTTCAGGTGGTCTCCCGCCATCAGCAGCCCCGCATCGAACTCCAGCGTCAGCGAAGCCTCGAACGAATCGGAGGACGTGAGCGAGTTGGCGATCGCCGTCGCCACATCGAGCGGCTTCACGGGATGTGTGTGCTTCACGCCTTCGATGTTGAGCCCCATGGTCCCGCCACCCTTCACTTCTCCGGCGACCGACACGTTGAGCGAGATGCTGCTCGCGCCGAACGGCTGCGCCAGTTGCGAGAGAAGCTTGGCGCCGGCCGTGGTACGTGCGGTGAGCACGAGCTGCGTGAGCGGGCGCGAAGCGGAGGCTTCTACCGCCTTGGTGATGTCCGCCGTGACGAGGTCGCCCGCAGGCGCAGACGGCGGCGGCGGGGGCGCTACTGGCTGGGTGCCCGACGACCCACCGGACGGCGCGCTGTCCACTGCCGTCCACCCAGCCACGGCGGGAGCCGAGGGGAGCGCCACGAGCACATCGTCCGACAAGGCCAGAGTGTTCAACGTGCCGTCCTTAACTCGCCGGCGCGCACCGGTGGGCCCTTCAACTACGCCGTCCCGATCATACGCGCGGCCGTCGCCCACTCGCAGCACCAACTGGCCGTCACGCACACCGCGCAGCAGCGTGCGACGCGTCAGTTCATCGTCCGGCACGAGTCTGAGCCCCGGCGCGCTGAGCAGACGCTCGTGAACCGCGCTCGCTGTCCACACATCCGTCTCGCCCGATACCGGGACGGCACCCTTGAGATACTTCTGGACCAGCAGCTTCGGGTCGAGTGCATCGGTGGCACCAAAGATCAGCGCCTTGTCCTCGAGGAACCGGCGCAGCACCTGCTGCCCCTGCGGTGCTTTGAGAATCTGGTCGTCGCCGCCTTGGAAGGTCTCGTCGATCGCGTACGCGCTGCCGTCGGCGAGTACGACACGGTCGAAGGCGCGGCGACCCTGCACACGGAACTGCTTCTCCAGCTCCGGCTTGAGACGCTTCAACTGTTCGCGAATCAACACGCCGGAATCCCCGGTGCGATACTCGCGCTCCAGTTCTTCGGCAGCCATCAACGACTGCGCACGCTGCACGGCGGCGCGATAGGCTGCGTCGGTTGGCGCGACCGCGACCAGCGCATTGATGAAGCGCCGCTTGATTGGCGCGCCCGGGTCGCGATCGTCGCCGTGTGCGGCCGTGGACTTCCCCTTCGCTTCAGAGTGGCACAGCACGAGCTGGAACTGCCGACCGTCGCGCACCGCATTCGCGAACTCGCGCCACTTGCGCACGCGGAAGCCCGCACCGGCGAAGTACTGCTGTGCTTCGGTTTGCACACGCGCCTCGGCATCGGCGAGCGGGATGCGGTTGCGCCGCTCCTCGATTTGCTTGCGCACGTTGGGCTCAACGCGAAACTGGTAGCCCGAGCCGCCGTCCATCGGATACGTGTGCCAGCAGTTTCCGATCAGATGGTCCAGCGCTTCCACCGGTTCCTGGCCCGCTTCATCGGGGCGCAGCACTGCGAGCGTAAGATCGTCCGGCGTGAGTCCCGCGTTTGACGTACCGGGAAGACTCTCCACCATGAGGGCCGATGCCACACGCGAATGGATGCCGCGTGCGCCGCTGTCGAGTTCACTGGCGTGCGCGATTACGTCCGCCGAAACGGCTGCCTCGAATTGTTCCTTTGTTGAGCCGTTGCAGCAGGTCGCCACGAATGCGTGTGCTTGAGAAGTCCACCTCGCCCGCTGTGATGAGGTCGACGTCGTCCTTGCGCTCCCACACGTCGCGAATGATGCGCGCGAACAGGCGCAGCACACCGCGGGAGCGTTGGAAGTCGGCGAGCGCGCCGAGGCGGTCCTTCGCGGTATCGAGGAGCCGGGGGTGGAACGGATACGAGTCGGCGATACGCTTGGCGTATTCCTCGGTGCGAGCGTTTGCCGGAAGGCTGCCGGGATGTTCATCGGCGACGCGTGCATACAGCGCGTGATACGCCTTGGCCGTGTCCGACGCAGCGTCCACATCCACCGACTCGAAGAGCCGGCGGGCGATCACCTTGGCCGATTCCGAGCCGATGGGATCGAAGTCGCTGGTCTTGCGACCGAGTAGTTCATCGAGAGCGCGAGCGGCGACGAGCACCTTGCCCAGGTCGGCCGATTCACCCGCGTAGCTGGGCTGGGCGCCGGGGTCGGTGACCACCAGTACCGTCTGCGGCCGGCGCGACGCGATGGCAACCAGCTTGTTGACGACGTTGAGTGTGTTCTTGCGTCCTTGGTCGTCGAGCCCGGAGAGGTAGAGCACCAGCTCGTCGAGCAGAATCAGCACTGGGCCGTCGGGGAGGAACGCCTCGATGGCGGCCTCCGTCGGCTGGGCGGCGACGTCGTCAGCCGCCCCGAGTGTCGTGACCGCCGAGGCGCCGCCGAGCAGGTACGCCAGCTCGCCAGCAAGGCTTTTGACCACCACCCCACCGTGTTGGGCAAAGACCGGGTGGCCAGCCTTGGCGCCGTCCACGGCGGCCACGTGCACCGTCTTGGGGCGCCCTTGGGCGGGGAGCAGCTCGACACCTAGCCCGGACTTGGCGACGTTGCCGGCCAGGTGCCAGAGGGTGAGCAACGTATGCGTCTTGCCGCCGCCAAAGCCCGTGCTGAGACGCAGCGCCAGGCCGGGCTCCTTCTCGTTTGCGAGCGCCCCGAACACCTCGCGCACAATGCGCACGAGGTCGCGCGCTGGGTGCGTGTTGCGGAAGAAGAGCTGCGGGTCGAGGTACACCTCCGGCGCACCGGCGTGTCCTGAGATGACATCGCCGAAGTCCGCCGCGAAGATCGCGTCCTTCAAGTCGCCGGCGAGGACGTCAGCCCGTGGTGTGCAATTGGTTAGGATGCCCAAGAGATCGTTTCCGTTGGTCAGTGGTGGTGCTTGGCAAGGAAATAGCGCCGCTTCGGGTCCTGCGGTCCGCTTCCAACTTCGCGAACAAGCCCGTTACCCACTAGGCGGGCCAGGCGGGTGCGGGTGGCCCGAGGGGTCAGGCCAATGACCGCGGCGATCTCACTGGTCAATTTGCCCTCCCCGTCTGACAGTCCATCGACGATGGCCTGGTCGGTGTCGTCGAGCGTGGGGCGGTTGACCCGTGAGGTGAAGATGGTCACGCGAAACCTCGTCGCGATCTCCTCAAGCCGAGGGTCGGCCAGCCCCGCGTCGCGGCACGCGGCGGTCATTCGCTGGATGCCGCTTCCCCACTGCTCGATAAGGCCGAGGGCATGGAAGACGCGGCCAATTACTCGGTTTCGGAGCTTGGAGATGCCATGCTCAAGGTCTGCGACCGTTAGGCCGAACGGGAGCAGACCAGGGTTCTCGATCTCCAAGCGGTCGTCGAAGATCGAGATACGAATCGGTGCGCCGCGCTGCGCGTAGTCCGCGTGGGCGACCGCGTTGATTACGGCTTCACGCACGGCTACGGGCGGGAGGTTCCAGCGATCCGTTCGGCGGACTCGCCCGATGTCGGCACTGTACAGGGAGTGCTTCTCGATGAACGCGATGGCGTCCTCGATGGCGCCGACCGGGAGACCGCGGAACTCGGCCCGGTCGAGGATCTGGCTCTTGTCCAGGCCGTCGAAGCGCCCCGCTTGGATCCACGCGTCCGGAAAGTGGTGCTCGCGGTCGCGTCCGAAGAGCAAGACGCCACCAACAGTCGGGACGGTGTGGCCCTGATACGTGGTGAGGAGCCGCAAGGACTCAAGGTCGCGCTTTCGGAGCGTCCGGGTGGGCTTGAAGGACTCGGAAGCAGCTCGGAAGTCGAGTGCTTCCGAGTCGAGGTCGGGCATCGGCTGCTCGTCGTACGTCTCCCCACGGGCCGTGCGGCGGAGCTCCTGCAGCATGTCCTCGTCCGCGCGGCGGTTGGTGGAGCCGACGCGCACATAGGTGCCGGACTCCGCCCCCTCGCGCTTGAGATAGTGCGGTCGCGCCGCGCTCGGGTGGACCTGAATGGCGATGACCTGCGTTCGGCGCCACGGCAGGATCTCGATCTCCGGCAACAGCCGGGGCGCGATGGAATCGCTCACGATACTCGCGATGCGCTCCTCAACATCGAGAGCATCTGGAACCCCACGCACATTTCGAGAGCGGTCTTCAACCCCACAAGCAGCGTGCCGCCCGCCGTGTTGGCAAAGGCGACCAGGGTCTTGAGCACGCCATCCGGGGAGGACAGGTCGCGCTTGAACTCGAGGGTTTTGCCTTCCGGGCGGGTGAGGATCTCGACCAGGTCCATATGCTCGGAAGTATGCTACGAAGTGCCAGTGGGGGCAAGCTTCCGAGTACGTTGCCCAGTAAGACGTGCGACCCGACGCTAAACGGACCCGAAGACTACGGTCTTCTTTTGATCATGTTGCTCGAATCGCTACGCCCCCGGCGCAGCCAATCCCTTTCGCATCTACTGCTGCGCGGGCCCGTCCTCCCATCTTGCTTCCCGAAAGCTACAGAGGCAATTCGTACTGATGAGGTCCATAAGCAAACGGAAGCTCTCGATGACGCTCCACGTGGGCCGCCAGCGCGCCATAGAATCGTGCTACGCTGTCAAAGTCCACGAACGATAGGGAGGCCATTAACGCTGACGCGTCAACGACACCACGATCGGCGCCCCCAGAAGCTCTACGCCACTGGTCAAACACACCGCTTTTAATGAGGCGGCACTGGCGAGTTCTCAAATCTGCTTCGTCATGTTGGGACTGAAGCGCGGACCCAAGCGCGCGCGCAACGTACTCCGCCAACCGCGGGCCTAGCAGAGCGCGTCCGTGAAGCGCACTTCGGACGGCTCGCGCCACATTACCAGCCGGGTTTGGGTTTGCCTCGAGATTCAATTCGAGTACTCCCTCTCGCAATTCCGCGATGTATTCGTCGATCTCGCGGATGCTATAGAGAATTTCCGAATCCAATCCGTACGTTACCGCATCCCACGTGAAGAATGTCGTATGAGGGAGAGCACGAAATCCACCCTGCGATGACACGTGCCCCGCACTGAACGCCCACGTCGCACTGAGCGGCCAGACATCGAAGCGCCAGTGCCCCGCACGGAGCCTGTATCCACCGAATCGATTTCGAATGCCACCAAAAGGATAGAGCGCCTCTCCAAGAGCAGTCGGGTCGTCAGTCGACACAACCAAATCGAGGTCAGAACGAAACGCGGACGGTCTAGCGAGAGCAAGGTCTCTGACGGCCCTCCAAAGAGCGCCGTCCTTCCCACGGAACGGATGGCGTTCAAAACGCTCGTCGCCTCAGCGCTCGAACGCATGGCCAGCTCAAGGAGAGTCTTCACTCGGCCAGCGAGCTCGTTGCCATCATTTACAGGGGCCGCATCGTGCCGACCGGCAAGCGCCGCTTGCACCTGTCGAATTCTCGATTCGGCGGCGTTGCCACGCACTCTCTCCGAAACACTCCTTGCGAACGCATATGCGCCTTCAGCGCCAGAGTCGTTCTGCGCGCTTGCTGTTCGTCGACAAGGGGTCTTCGTTGAATTCGTCGGAGTAGCGGGCATCTATTCTCGAAATACTACGGTAAACTCGGCCGGCCTGGGGCCATCCACCCTACTGTACAAACCCCGAGTGAACAGTAACTCTCGGAGTCTCGCAGCATCAGATCAAAAGGTCTAACTCAGGTCCGCTGCTCGCCGCCAAGCGCAAGCGTAGAGATCGCGAACAGCCTAGTTTGGCACTGCGACATCGGCGCTAGCCACCGGCCGCGACGCGCAGCAACCCTCGAGAAGCGAACTCTTGGTGAAGCGACATCGCGAATGAGTCCGTCATACCCGCTATCATGTCGGTCAGGAGCTGCAACTCGCCATAGAGCACGGGTTGCACCGGCACGTTCGGGGACTCGAACACGCGTCTGTAGTTCTCAGATATGAGCGCATAGACGTACGCGCTTTCTGCACTGAGCCGCGGTCCGACCGGTTTCTGCCGATCAGCACGGTCGCAGATTGCACGCCAGAAAACGTCCATGAGTTCGTGAATCACCTTGGCGCCCCGAGCCTCGAGGCCGAGGACGTTGCGATGGTTGTACGCGACGCGACGATCAAATTTCTTGAGAGACTTCGAAAGCAAGCTCGCACGGCTTGCGGATATCAAGTCCCCCTCGAAGCGACCCTTGAGGATCGCATCTAAGTTTGCCACGAATGCGTCTGACACGGCCCCAACCATTGCGGTCATGGCGTATGCCCTAAACTTCTGCATGGATACGTCGTTCGTTTCGCCGGGAGAGAGGTTACTCCCACGCAACTTATTACGGTCGTCAGCAGCGCGACTCAGTACGTTCTCTAGGAGCGTGCTTGCTTCAGATTGAGGTTCATCTTGGACGCTTGCCCGCAGAAATTCTTCGAGATCCGGGAATGATGCCAACGCCTTCTTTACCGCGTCCTCGGCATCCACAACCGAGTATGCAATGTCGTCACACGCCTCCATGATATAGGTGAGCGGATGGCGTACCCGTTCGGCAATTCCGGTTTCGCGCCGCACCTCTTCGACAATGTGCGACTCAGACTGAAAGAAGCCCGCCTTCTTTGCGCCGGCGTATGTATCATCCTTGTTGGCACGGTCCGATGGGACCGTGTACTTCAGCAGTGCAGCAAGAGTACCGAGCGTCAGGTTCAAGCCGCGGTCATCGTTAAGAAGTTGAAGCCTCGCGACCAACCGGAAGGTCTGCGCATTCCCATCGAACTTCAGAAAGTCCTTCTGCATAGCGAGCGATAGTCCGGCTCCATCAGTGAAGAGGGCTGATGACTTTCGCTCGAACCACTGTTGAATCGCGCGCTCGCCTTGGTGACCGAACGGTGGATTGCCAAGATCGTGAACGAGTCCGATGGCAAACAGCATCGCAGGCAAATCGCGTTGCGGGCGCAACCCCGGATCGATGACGTCCCTTAGCGGGCCGAACGCCAGCCGCGTTCCGATACTGCGAGCGAGCGCAGCGACTTCGTGCGAATGCGTCAAACGATTTCGTACGCTGTCGTGCTG
Organism: Gemmatimonadota bacterium; assembly: GCA_016719105.1. Classification (NCBI taxonomy): domain Bacteria; kingdom Pseudomonadati; phylum Gemmatimonadota; species Gemmatimonadota bacterium. Next base: position 145,194 of record JADKAQ010000014.1, read on the forward strand.
CTCCAGTGGGAAGACCTGGGTTTTGTCTCCCAACCTGCGAACTGGCGTGCAGAACAAGATTCGGTCGGCGTCGCGCTCGATCGCGGTCCGGTTATCGTCCTCCTCCACGGCAGGAGTAGCCGAAGGAGCGCCCGTTGGTTTCTTGCGTCGATTGGGATTTAGCAGGGATGCCCAATCCAGAGGCTTGTCCATCATCGACGGGTCGTTTGATGCCATTGCTGTTTCGGAAGTCATGTCCGGAAACTGAGATCGAACGGAGCAAAACGCGAGCGGCGCCGTGGTCTGACCTGAGGTGCGCTTTCAGGAACGCCAAGAGGCCGCAACCGTCCCACCAGGGGCCAACCACCCGCCCCGCCCCGCGCGACGACTCGGCGGCGCGGCGGCGCGGCGGCGCGGCGGCGCGGCGGCGCGGCGAAGCGCCTCTGGACTAACGCGCAAGTAGGGGCCAGGGCTGTGCCAGACGGCCCAGGTGGGAATGTCAGGTGTCGGCCGAGAATCTTCTAAGTACCTGACCTCCTTAGAGTTAACCGCCCCGTTGACAGCGGAATCTCAAAACGGTTTTCCGGCCACTCCCCCCAGGAGGTGTGCCCGTGGAACGTCAAGTTCGCCAGGGCGCTTCCCCCCGACTCGCCCTTCGCGGCGCGTACGGCGTTAGGCGGTGATGCACCAACGCTGGCCCGGCGCCTCCTCGCCATGTCGCACGACGACTTCGTCGAGGCATTCCGCGGCTCGGCCATGAAGCGCGCGAAGCTGCCGGGACTCAAGCGCAACGCCGCCGTCGTACTGGGGAACGCCGGAGGCGCCGACGACGTCGAGCGGCTCGCGCAGGCGCGCGACAGCGCAGAGCCGCTGGTGCGGGAGCACGCCGAGTGGGCGCTGGAGCAGCTCCAGCAGTAACGCTCGATCGCGCATCATCCCAGCGTGCCTCGCGTTAGGAGACGTTACTGCTCCAACCCCTTGCTGCCGATCTTGATGCGGTCGACCGGAACACCGAGCAGTCGCTCGAGGTTCTGGCGCGCCCCCTGACGCGCCTCCTGCAGCAGCCGGTCATCTCCCGTCTCAACCCCCCGCATGTAGGTCGAGTAGTTCACCCCCATCATGATCGCGAGCAGTTCGGTTGCCTCCTGCTTCTCGCGATCCGAGAGCCGCGCGATCGACGGATTGGCGGCGAGCATGCCGCGAATCTGGTTGAAGACGGCGCGCTCCTGGCTCATCGAGACCTTGAGCGCCTTCTTTTCCGCCAGGAGTTGCAGCCGCTCCAGCGGATCGGCGCTGCGCTTGATGCGCGGGTCCTTGTCGTAGGGCACCTCGTGCAGGTCGTGATACGTCATGTAGGTGTTCACGACGTAGTACTCCAGCGCGTAGGCGAGATCGTGCTCGGGAAAACCGTCGGTGCGCGCCGTCCGCGTGTAGAGGTCGAGCAACGACCCGAAGAAGCGGACCGACGCGTCGCGCGCGCTCCCGGCCGCCGCCCGCTCGGAGAGCACGGCCGGCAGGATCGGCGCTCCGGAGTGCCGGAACGCCGAGGGATTCGCCGCCTCGGTTGCCGCGGCGCCCCCCGACTGCGCCCTGCCCGTCCCACCAGCGCCCTGACGCTGCTGACTCATGTCGGTCGCGCGTCGGTTGCTCAGGATGTTGTTCAACAGGGAGGTCTTGTTGATGTAGTCCTGCACGGGGTTCATCCCGATCTGCGCCAGCGCCGGCGAAGGCGTGGCGACGAGCGCGAGCGGCGCGAGCAAGGGGACGAGGAAGGCGATCGGGCGCGAACGCATGAGGCTCCGAGATGTGGCGGTCGGATCTGTTACACCACCGCCGCCGCGACGGTCGCGGTGGCGCAGCTGGCCAAGCTATGCCTCGTTACTCGCCCCGCCAGCCGCCGCGGCGCGAAGGCCCCGGCCGGCGTTGGCAACGAGCAGGAACGCCACCAGGGCAAGCCCGCCGGCCACGGCAAAGGTGACCCGCATGCCTAACGCCACCGCCGCGGGTGCCGCCGTCGCCACATCAGCCGCCCCTGATGCCCGCGCAAAGAGCGCCCCCATGACCGACGCCCCCGTGACGAGGCCGAGGTTGCGCGAAAGCGCGAGCAGGCCAGACACCACGCCGCGCTGGTCGGCCGCCGCCTCCGACATGACCGCGGCGTTGTTGGCGGTATGGAACAGGGCGTAACCCGCGGTGATGATCGCGACCGGTGCGACGTACGCCATGACGCCAAGGCGGCCGGGGACGCCGCTCACGAGCCACGCGCCTAACGTCACCGCCCCAAGGCCGGCGAGCGCCACCCGCCGCGCGCCGTACGTATCGGCAATTCGACCCGCCGGCACGCCGCTGAGCGCGGCGACGATCGGGCCCGCCGACATGGCCAACCCCACCATCACGGGCGACAACCCCAGGGCGCGCGCCAGGTAGAACGGCCCCACGACGAGCGTCGCCATCATCACGGTGGCCACCAATGCGTTGGCCACCAGGCTCGCGGACAGCACTCGATCGGTCAGCATTGACGGCCGCACCAGGGGCTGCGCCGTACGTGACTCGACGCGCGCAAAGAGCGCGGCGGCCGTGGCCGCGCCTGTCAGCAGTGCCACGTTCGTTGCCCCGAACGCCCCGCGACCAATCGTCATCCCGAGCGCGTAGGCGCCAAGCGTCACGGCGAGCAGCGCCGTTCCCGGTACGTCGAAGGTGAGGCGCTCCGAACGCGCGTCGACGCGGTCGGCCGGGAGGTACCGGTGGGAGAGCACCAGTCCGACAATGCCGAGCGGGACGTTGATGAGAAACAGTGCGTGCCACCCCGGGCCGGCGATCAGCGCCCCGCCGAGCGTGGGGCCGAGCGCCGTACCGATCGCGGACATCGTGGCCAGGATCCCCATGGCGCTCCCGGTTCTCGCAGACGGAACCGCCTCGCCCACAAAGGCCATGGTCATCGCCATCATGACCGCCGCCCCGATTCCCTGGGCCCCCCGAGCCAGGACCAAGACCGGTAGCGTGGGCGCGAGTCCGCAGAGCAGCGAGGCGATGGTGAAGAGCGTGACCCCAGCGAGCAACAATCGCCGACGCCCAACGATATCCCCCAGTCGCCCGGCACCGACCACGAGCGTGGTGACCGAGAGGAGGTAGGCGAGGACGACCCACTGGATGGCCTGAAATGGGCGTCCGAACGCATGCGCAAGCGTGGGCAACGCCACGTTGGCGACGCTCGTGCCGAGTGACGCGAGCAGCATCGACAGCGACATCGCGCCAAGCGCGCCACGGACCGCGGACGGCGCCGAGCGTCGTCGGGGGTCGGAGGTGCTGTCGCGCTCGATGACTGAAGACAAGAAGGGCTCCGTATGAAATCGGCTCCGGCAGCGGAGTCGTGAGCAGCGTAGCCGGCGGTGAGATGTGGCGGAACGCGCACGAGTCGCACGATATTCGTGCGTCCAACGCCATCTCACTCTGCCTCGAATGGCTACGCACATGGCTCATCCCGACCTCAACCTGCTGGTCACGCTCGACGTGTTGCTCGCGGAAGGGAACGTCGCGCGCGCCGCGAAGCGCCTCCGACTGAGCCCGTCCGCCATGAGCCGATCGCTCGCACGGTTGCGCGAGGCGACGGGCGACCCGCTCCTCGTGCGTGCCGGGCGCGGGCTCGTCCCCACGCCGAGGGCGATCGAGCTGCGCGAACGTGTGGGGCATCTCGTGCAGGAAGGCGAGGCGGTGCTGCGTCCGGTCGAAAGCCTCGACCTCACTCGGCTCTCGCGGACCTTCACCCTCCGTACGAGCGAGGGCTTCGTCGAGAACTTCGGTGCGCTCCTGGTCACGCGCGCCGCCGAGCAGGCTCCCGGCGTGCGGCTGCGATTCGTGCAGAAGCCGGACAAGGAGAGCACCCCGCTGCGACAGGGGGCCGTCGATCTCGAGACCGGCGTCGTGGAGCCGACGACGGGGCCCGAGCTGCGCACCCGGGTGCTGTTCGAGGATCGCCTGGTCGGCGTGGTGCGGGACCAACATCCATTGTGCAGCGGCGTGATGAGCCCCGAGCGCTTTGCGTCGGGTCGGCACATCAACGTCTCGCGGCGCGGCGACGAGCGCGGCGACATCGACGAGGCGCTCTCCACACTCGGGCTGACGCGCACGGTCGCGACGATCGTCGACGGCTTCGCGAGCGCGATCGCTCTGGCGCGCGGGTCGGAGTTGATCGCCGCGGTACCGGAGCGCCACACGGGTGTGCTGCGCATGGGGATGTACACCTTCCCGCTCCCCGTGCCGACGCCGGGGTTCGCGGTCTCGATGCTCTGGCACCCGCGACTGCATGCCGACGCGGCGCATCGGTGGCTGCGCGCCCTGGTGCTCAAGGTGTGCACCGCGGGATAGCCGGCACGACTAGTCGTCGAATGCAGAGATGGCGTCGGATGCACGTATTGCGTGCACGCGGTGCGCGTTCCGACATCTGACAAGGCGCCTTACCCTGATCCCGTCGACGCCGCGCCACCCTGGGCGAGGTCGCCCCCCTCACCCCGGATCAGGAGCACTTCGATGACCACGACGCGCCGCATGGCCGCCGCAACGATTGCCCTGCGTCTCGACGCCACGCACAACCTGGCCGGCTACGCTTCGTTAGGTAGCAAGCTCGGGATGGGGCGCGTTCGACTGCGCATCAGGGCGCGCGACTACGTCAGCGGCCTCAAGCCGCTCACCGGCACCGGGCGGACGGCGACTCGCCAGGACGTCACGATCCTCGCCGGACTTCGGCTGGCGAAGAAGCGCGCCGCCCATTGAGCCAAGGCGCGCTTTCACGACGCCCCACTTCCCGTGATACTGCACATCGTGTCCGCCTTCCTGTTTTCGATCGTTGGCGCGCTGCAGTTCTCCCCCGCGTTCCGCCGTCGGCGGCGCAGGTTGCATCGGGCGACTGGATGGCTCCTGGCGCCGTGCGGCCTCGTCGTCGCCCTCACCGGGCTGTGGATGGCGCACTTCTACCCGTGGCCCGCGGGTGATGGAATGATCGTGTACGTGGAACGCCTGGTGTTCGGCTCGGCGATGCTGGCCTGCATCGTGTGGTCACTAGTGGCCGTCGGGCGGCGCGACTTCGCAGCGCACGGCGCGTGGATGACGCGAGGCTACGCCATCGGGCTCGGAGCCTGGACGCAGTCGTTTACCCATCTGCCGTGGTTCGTGCTGAGCGACGCCGCCCCGGGCGAACTGGCGCGAGGGATCATGATGGGGGCGGGGTGGGTCATCAACGTGGGGGCGGCGGAGTGGTTCATTCGCCGCCGCATCTCTGGACCCGCCACGAAACGCATTCCCCACTCGGGCGTAATACCGACATGACGTCCCCCTCTCCCGAGTTCCTCGACCTCCAGGCCGCCCTCGCCGGCGAGTACTCCCTCCAGCGCGAGCTCGGCCGCGGAGGCATGGGGATCGTCTACCTGGCGCGCGACGTCCAGCTCGATCGCGACGTCGCCATCAAGGTGCTCCCCTCACACCTGGCGCAGACGGCCGAGTCGCGGGAGCGGTTCCTGCGCGAAGCCCGAACCGCCGCCGGGCTCTCGCACCCGCATATCGTCCCCATCCACCGCGTGGGCGAAGCCGGTGGCTTCGTCTTCTTCGTCATGAGCTACGTGGAGGGCGAGACGCTGGGCGAACGCCTGCGATCCAGGGGACCGCTCGCGCCCGCCGACGCCGCACGCGTGATGCGCGAGGTGGCGTGGGCGCTCGCCTACGCACACGGGCGCGGCATCGTCCATCGCGACGTGAAGCCCGACAACATCCTGCTCGAAGCGGCGACCGGTCGCGCCATGGTCACCGACTTCGGCATCGCCAGCGGCGGCGGCACGACGGGACCCGCGACCGACCCGGGGAAGCTCATGGGGACCGCGCATTTCATGAGCCCCGAGCAGGGCGCGGGCGAAGTCGTCGATGGTCGCAGCGACCTGTACGCGCTTGGCGTGGTGGGCTACCTGTCGGTGAGCGGTCGATTGCCGTTCGAGGCGGCGAACCTGCCGGCCGTGTTGGTCCGTCAGGCGACCGAACGGGCGCCAGCCATTCTTCGCGCCGCCCCCGGCCTGCCGCCGGCGCTCGCCGCCGCGATCGATCGCTGCCTCGCCCGCCAACCGGCCGAGCGCTTCGCCGACGGTGAGGCGCTGGCGGCCGCCCTCGCTCCGGCCCCCGACAATCGCCCCGTCCTGCCAACCACCCTGCGCGCCTGGCTCGACGCACGCAATCCGCTCCTGGTGCCGTACATGGGATGGTCGGGCGTGTTCGGCACGCTCACCCTCGCCAACCTCATCGCGTGGGTGACCGGCAACCGCCCCGACGGGCCAGCCGACATCGTCCTGCTGGCGGGAATCGCCTCGCTCCCCCTGTTTCCGATCGTTGGGTTTCACCTCAACGAAGCGTATCGACGGTTCAAGGGCGGGCATTCGCTGGCCGATCTTCGCGCGGCGCTCGAGGTGGACCGACGCGAGCGCGCGGAGCGCGAGGCGCTCACGCGCGGCGACGACGAAACGTTCGCGCACCGGGTGCTGCGACTCAGCACGGTGGGTTCGGCCACGTGGCTCGCCGTCACCATCGGCTTGATGATCCAGGGGACGATTCGCGAGAACCGGGTCGGCATGCTGTGGGTGCTTGGACCCGTCGGCACCACGATGCTGCTGGGCGCCGTGAGCAATGCGCTGGGGGTGCAGTTCATCCCCGACTCGTTGCGCGCGATGTGGCAGACGGGGATCCGCGATCGCCTGTGGAACAGCCGTGCGGGACAATGGCTCGCCAGGCGACTCGGCGCACCGGAGCAGTCACGCGCCGTAGGCGGAGGTGTGTTTCGCGCCACCGAAGCCGCGCTCGGCGTGGCGGCATCCGAACTGTTCGCCGCACTCCCCAAGGCGTACCGCGAGCAGCTCGGCGACTTGCCGGCGTTGGTCGAATCGCTGGAGGCGCGGGCCGCTGAAGCGCGCGCAGAGATCGACGTGGTCGCCGCGCTCGTCCCCGCGGCGTCGAACGACGCCGAGCTGCTTACCGCGCGACGCCACGCGGCCGTCACGCGGCTGGCCCAGAGTGTTGCGGCGCTCGAGGGGATTCGACTGGACCTGTTGCGTTTGCACGCGGGGGCCAGCGACCTTGCGCCGCTCACCACGCTGATGGACGCCGCTCGTCAGGCAGGCGACGACGTGCGTCGCCTGGCCGACGCCCAGCGCGAGGTGAACGACGCGACCGTTCCGCGTCGGCTCGGCGCGGGGCGCATTCCCACCCCGGTCTAGCGCGCACTCCGTTCGCCGGTCAAAGCAACGAAGGGGTCGTGCGACCGTCGCGTCGCCGCGAGCGAGTGGGGGCGCTTGCCCTTCCCCCGTGGAGCCCCCCAGCTTCACCAGGACCAACGACCTGAACGCGACCGCCATGCTCACCCCGCCGCTCACCGACGTCGAAGTTCGCCTCCTCGGCTCGCTCATCGAGAAGGAGGTGACGACTCCCGACAACTATCCGCTGTCGCTGGGCGCCCTCGGCGCCGCCTGCAACCAGTCGTCCAACCGCGACCCGGTGATGCAGCTCGACGAGGAGACGCTCGCGCCGGCCATCGTGGCGCTTCGCCGACGCTCGCTGCTGCGCGCCATTCAGCCCGCAGGATCGCGCGTGACCAAGTACATGCACCTGCTGGGCGAAACGCTGTCGCTGGACGCGCGGGAGCTGGCGGTGTTGTGCGTGCTCATGCTGCGCGGCCAGCAGACACCGGGCGAGCTGCACGCGCGCACCGCGCGGCTTGCCGAGTTCGGGGGGACTCGCCGACGTCGAGGCGACGCTGGAGTCGCTCATCACCCGCGAACCGGAGCCGCTGGTGGCCCGAATGCCGCGGCGGCCGGGACAGAAGGAGCTGCGCTACGCCCACCTGTTGAGCGGCACCCCTGCAGCTGGCGACTGGGGGCCCGGCGACGACGGTGACGTCGCGATGCCCGCGGGCGCCGGAGCGGCACGCACGTCCGCCAGCGACGAACGCGTCACGGCCCTGGAGCAATCAGTCGCCGAACTGCGTGTGGAGCTGGCCGCACTGCGCACGATCTTCGACGAGTTCCGCGCGCAATTCCAGTAGGAGGCGTTTCCGAAGCCCTTGCCGCCGGCCACAGGCGGCAAGGCCTCGGGGCGTTCCCCTCGAGCAGCTCGTTAGGCGTGCATGCCTGCCCCGGCCGCGCGCAACCGCACGCGCGTCCCCCACGGGTCCTGCGTCGTCGCCATGCCGTCCCCTTCGCCCGCCCATTCCACGGGATACCCCGCGTCGGACAGGCTCTGGCTCACCGCCGCGACGTCCGTCGCACGCGGGAGTTCGATCGTCCACTCGAGCAATCGCGCATCGGTGTCGGCCGGGGGGCGCGCGCCCGCGCCCGCCCAGGTGTTGGTCCCGAGATGGTGGTGATAGCCATCGGCGCCGAGGAAGAGCGCCCCGGGGTAGCGCCACGTCATGCGGTCGAATCCCAGCGCCTCGGAGTAGAAGGCCTGTGCCTGCTCGATGCTGCCGACGTGTAGGTGTACGTGGCCGATCACCGTCCCGGCGGGCATCCCGCTCCACGCCTCCTCACCAGCCTCGGCGACGAGTCCGCGGACGTCGACCGGATCGGTGGCGAGCATCAGTTCGCGCCCCAGCCGGTGCCACGTCTCGCGGGGGCGATCGGCGTAGACCTCGATGCCGAGACCGTCGGGATCGGTGAGGTAGAACGCCTCGCTCACCAAGTGGTCGCCGGCCCCGGCAGGCGTGCGGGACTCGGACAAGTGCCTAACGAAACGCCCCAGTGATGCGCGGTCGGGGAGCAGGATCGCGACGTGATAGAGGCCAAGGAGCCCACGCCCGGCCGGGCGCACTCCGCGCCGCTCGACTAGCTCCACGAGCACGCGATCGTCGGCGTGCGCCGCGAGTGTCGCCTGCCCGGCGTCGCGAGCCACCTCTCGAAAGCCGAGCGTCTCGACGTAGAACGGCAACGAGCGAGCGAGGTCAGCGACCTGAAGTCGCACGGGACCTAGCCGCGTCCCTGCGGGGAGGCGATACCCGTTTGGCGCCTGACCGTAACTGCCCGGGAGAGCTGGCTGCGCCCCGTTGGATTCGCCGTAGCGATCCTGTGTCGTCACCGTCATGACAAGACTCCGGAAATCACCGACGCGCTCGGCGCGCCAGCGTGGTCGATCGTGAGGTCGCGGCAGCTCGCGATTGGGACAGGCCGTGGGGAGACGTGGAGCGCCTTCTGGCCGCCTCAGGTGCAAGGAGCCGAGTCCGCCGCTTGTCCAGAATGCGAACGGTGACGACGGTCGGCCAGTGCCGGAGGCTTGCGAACTCGCTCGCTCGCGCGAGGCGATGCCGGCCCCAGGGCTGAAGGCGGGAGTCGCGACGAAATCGGCTCATCTGCCGCGAGATCGGCAGGAAGCGAGGGTGGCGGTGCCGCTCCCCTCCTGCCTCCCCTCGACCGAGGCGAAAATCGGAGGGCGAATGCTTGCCGGACAGCGTGACGGCACGGGGCCGCGCCTTGTCGATCGTGTTCGTCGCCTCCTCGAGGTCCTCCCGAGGAAGCACGACCATCATCGAATCCGCGGGGGCGGCGGGCATCTCTCCCCATGCGGGGATGACGACGAGTCGTGCCGGGGAGGGGTGACTGACGGGGCCGCTCCGCGTCCGCTTCAGCTAGCCGCCCCGGCTCGCCTTCCACGCCGCCAGCACCTCGCGCTCGCGCTCGAGCGTGATCCCCGCCCGCAGCTTCTCCTGCTGATCCGCCGGGCGCGAGTGATACCACGCCATCCCGTCGCGCACTGTCTCCGCCAGCGGGCGGAAGGTGAGCCCGGCAGCGATCGCGCGGTCGATCTTGCTCGTGCAGTACGCGAGCGTGCTCGCCCCGGGATACGACCAGACCGGCATCTCGGCCCACGACCGCACCTTCTGCTCGGTGAGGAATGGCTGCGGGACCCACGTGAAGCGCGCGTCGTTGGCGAAGCACCCCTTGATCCCCCACAGCATGCCACCGATGCCGATCGGAGTCGCGGGCCCCACGGCGTTGAAGACGCCCATGGTGCGCTGCTCGGCCAGGCGAATCATCCACTGCGACAGGTCACGCACGTCGATCCACTGCACGGGGTCGTCGAAACCTCCCGGCGCCAGGATCTCGCCCCCCTTCTCGATGCGCCACGGCCAGTAGGTGAAGCGATCGGTCAGGTCGCCGGGGCCGACGATGAGCCCCGGGCGCACGACGGTGCTCTTCCCGGGAAAAGCCTCCTGCACCAACTGTTCGCAGCGGGCCTTGCGAGAGCCGTATCCTGCCTGGTCGGCCTCGGGGCCCGTGATCGGCGCGAGGTCGAGCAACGGCGAGTTCTCGTCAGGCATCACGCGGTCGCTGTTGGCATAGACGCCGGTGCTCGAGACATAGATGAACTGCCCCACCTTCCCCTTGAGCACCGCGGCCGCATCCACGATCCACTGCGGCTTGCCGGTGGGGTTGTCGATCACCACATCCCAGCTGCGCCCCTTGAGTGCATCCAGTCCACCGGGGGCGTTGCGGTCGCCCACCAGCTTCTCGACGTTCGGGAAGAGCGAGGGGTTGGTGCGCCCGCGATTGAACAGGGTGACCGTGTGGCCACGTGCGATCGCGTAGGACACCTGCTCGGGGCCGATGTAGCCGGTTCCTCCGAGAATGAGGATGCGGAGCGGCGCCGGCGCGGGAGGCACGGGCTCGCGCGTCGCACGAGGATCGACGATGGCCGCGAAGGCGCGATCGGCGCGCGTGCCGAGCGCACCGATGCCGAGCGCGCCGCCCGCGAGGGCCGATGACTTGAGGAAGGTGCGTCGATCGAGCGACATCGCCGTGGGGATGATGGGGGAGGAGGCGACGACTGGGGAGCGCGATAGTGTACCGCCGTGCGCGCCGGAGCGCCTCTCCCCACGTGTGTCCCGCGCGCCCGGGACGCAAGGCGTCGCACGGCATGACGAAGCGACGCTCACCCCACGCTACGGCCTTCCCCGGACCTCGAAATCGCCGGCGCGAGCGCCAGGTACCAACTGCCACCCCTCAGCCAGTTCCAGCACCCACCCCTTCCCTCGCACCGTGCGCCCGTCGATCGCCGGGGGACCAGCGATCCGAAGCAGGGCGAAGTCCGACGAGAGCAGCGCGCCGTCGCTCCCCTCGGACACGACCAGCTTGCCCCACGCCGCCCCGAACTCCCCGGTGGGATAGGCCATCCCCAGCGAATCCATGGCGATGAGCGTGTTGGGATCGAACGACCGCATCACCCCGCGTTGCGTGAGTCGCACCACGGGGCCCTCGACGAGCGTGGTGCGCACGGCGGCGAGCTGCGCGTTGCGGCGCGCCTCACGATCTGCCTCCGCCGCGTCGATCGCGGGGTAGCCGTACGGCTGGGCGAGCGCAACGAGCGCGGACTCCGTGGTGTCGCGCGACGGCGTGCCGAGTGCCGCCGTCAGCAGCCCTGCGAGCGAGCGCACGCGGGCGATCCGGGTGCGCCACCCCGGAGCGAATTGATCGAGCAGCAGGCCGTACGCGGGGCCGGTGGCGTAGGCAAACGAGCGCACGTACGACGGGCGACGCATCACCCCGTCCATCGTGCGCACGGTGCGCAACGGGCCGAGCGTGGAGCGAGCGGAGGCGACGACCTGACCGGCGTGCTCGGCGAGTCCTTCCTGCAGTTCCAGCGAGTCCTCGCGCGCGCGGGCGTCGGGGAAACAATCGCTGCCGGTGTGCACGAAAGGCGAGGGCGGCGCGCGCGTGCGCGCGTTGCGCCTCGCCGCGCGTGGTGAGCGCGTAGGCCAGCGCCTGCACCTCGAGCCGCAACCAGGTGCGCCCAGCGCGCTCGTCGAGGTGAACGCTCGGCTGCTCCCTGATCCACAGGCCTAACGATTTCTGGATGCGATGGAAGGACTCGTGGGCCAGCAGCGTCGTACGATCGAAGTCGTCGGACGAGAGTGGGAGCATGACCATGGCCAGCGCCTCGCCATGCCACTGGAACGCGGTGTTCGCCACCATGACCGAGTCGGGGAGCCGACCGACCCAGAGCGATCCGGCGGCCGAGAGCCCCGCATCAGGCAGTCGGCGGTTGGTGACGACGACGCGCGACGATGGATCGACGAGGACGATGCCACCGCAGAGACGCGTCCCCCACAGCGAGGCTGCGGTTTCGCGACAGCGTGACTGGAACGCCGCGAGCGCGGCGCCAACGCCGGCGGTGTCGGCCCGTTGCGCCCCGAGCGAGGTGGCGACGCTCGCGCAGGCCGCCAGGAGAGAGAGGCCGTGCCGCAGGCGCAGCGGCGTGGTGAGCCAGGTCATGCGCCGAAAGTACGCGTCCAGCGCCAGGCGGCGAGGGCGACGTGACGAACCGTTCGACGGCGTCTACTTCGCCACCACCGTCAGATTGAAGGTGGCCGTTCGGCTCGGCGCGTCACTCCCGGTGGCATTCACCGTGACCTCCTTCACCCCCGTGGTCGCCGAGGCGCCGGCGGTGATGGTGATGCTGAGCTGGTCGGTCGAGGTGGAGCTGACCCCTGGCGCCGTCACCCCGGCGGGGAGCCCGGAGAAGGTGACGAAGACAGGTCCGGGATAGGCCGTGCGGATGATCGTGATGGGGAGGGTCGTGGTCGCCCCCTGGATCACGCTGGCGGCGGTGGGCACGCCGATCTCGAACTTGGGCGTCACCGGGAAGATCGGGCCGGTCGACGCCTGGCCGCCGCTGTCGGAGTTGCAGGCCGCCACGACGACCGCCATGGCGAAGAGTCCCCGGGTTCCCCACGGGCGGGTCACGGCGCGATGCATCGGATAGTCGTTAGGCGAAAGGGCGACGGCACTCCCGCAATCTCGCCTGGTCGCACCACGTGGTCCAGTTCCCGCGGCCACGGTTCCCCCCCCCGTCGGCACCGGCGCGTGCGCGTCGGTCAGCTGCGGCAGGCGCGCACAACGGCGTCGGCGCGGTCGCCCGGGCCGCGGTCGAGCGGTGAATCGAGGTTGAATGCCAGGTGCGCCGCCTCGTGCTCCATCGACCAGACGAGGTCGTCGAAGGTCCGGCGCCCCACGTTCAGCGAGTCGATCTCGCGAGCGAGGAAGATGTCGCCGTTGGGATGGGCTTCCCCCGAGGCGAGCTGCACGCCAACACGCCACATATAGGGACGAATCGTGATCTGCCCGCTCCGGTAGGCGCGCTCGAGCACCGCGCCGTAGGCTGCGCAATCGCCGCCCTTCGCCTTGAGCGCCGTGAGGCGCCGCTCGAGCACCACGATCTCAACGGGCCGGAACGACGACGAGGCGGCGCAGCCCGTGCAGGTCGCCTCGCTCGCGCTGCTCGGCCCACCCGCCGGCGTCGACGCGGAGGCGAGCGCCACCGCGGGCGCATGATCGGCGACGAGCGGAGCGGGCGAGGGGGCGCGGTACGCGGTACTGCGTCCGCAGGCGACCACTCCAACCATCAGGACGATCCGTGCAAGGCCTCGCGTCATGCCTACTCTCTCATGCCCGTGGCGGCGGGACGATTCCCGTCGCCAATCTCGCACGATTTCCCTTCGGGGCAAGCACACCCCGTCCGAACGGGGGGGCTAGGGGACGATCGGCTTGAACTGCCCGAGCTGCGGCTCGACGACCTTCTTGTCGCCGACGATGGCCACCGACACCCGGGCGGGGTCGAGGTGCTTCTGCGCCGTGCCGCGCACATCCTCCGGGGTGACGGCCAGGACCTTCTTCACGTAGGTCCCGAGGTAGTCGTCGCCCAGGCCATGCAGGTCGGCGAATTGCAGCTGGCCGATGAGGCCGGAGCGCGAGCTGTTCTGGATGGTGAAGACGCCGGCCATGTTGTTCTTGATCCCGTCGAGCTCCTTGGCGGGGGGCGCCTCGGTGCGCAGGCGCTCCATCTCCTTAAAGATCTCGGTGAGCGAGTTGCCGGTGTCCTTGGTGGTGACGTCGGCGACCTCCACCCAGAGCGACGATCCCTTGCGCGTCCAGAGGAAGGAGAAGGGCGAGTAGGTGTAGCCCTTGTCCTCGCGGATGTTGCTGGTGATGCGCGAGCCGAAGGCCCCGCCTAACAAGGCGTCGGTCACCTGCATGGCCGTCCAGTCGCTCGACGTGGGGTTGGCCACCGGCAACCCCATCCACATCGAGCTCTGCACCGCCCCGGGGCGATCGATGAGCTCGAGCTGTCGCCTGGCGACCGGCACGGGCGGGTTCTCGGTGGGAGGCGCGCCCGCCGTCCAACTGCCGAAGGCATCGCGCACCGCCTTCTCGACCGCGGCGGCGTTGAAGACCCCGCTCACGTACAGATGCGCGCGCTTTGCCCCGATCTGCTTCGCGTGGAACTCCCGCACGCGCGCGACCGTGAAGCCGCGCAGCATCTCCTCCGTGGGAAAGACGCGGGCAAACGGGTGGTTGCCGTAGGCGATCTCGCGAAAGCGCTTCTGTGCGAGCGTCCCGGGTTGTGCCAGCGACATGGCGTTGTCGCGTGCATGCTTGTCGAGCGTGCGCGCGAGATCGGCCGCGTCCAGGCGCGGGTTGCGCACGACATCGGCGACCAGCGCCACGAAGCCTGGCACGAAGTCGCTGAGCACCTCGCCCCCGAGCGTCATCGCCTCGGCGCCGCCGGTGGCGCGAAGCGAGCCCCCCATGTCGGCGGCCTCGCGCGAGATGTCCTGCGGGGTGCGCGTGGTGGTCCCCTCGAGGAGCATGTCGGTCGTCACCTGCGAGAGCGACACATCCTGCGGCCCCTCGTCGATGATCCCGGTGCGCACGGTGAGTTCCACCGCTGCCTTGGGGACGCGCCCGTACGGGACGAGCGTCACGCGCATCCCGTTGGGGAGGTCGAAGCTGCGGCGGGGCGGTACGCGGAAGTCCTTCGGCGTTCCAGGGGCCGGCGGCGCCTGGCGCGCGGGCTTGGTGGCCACGGTCGGCGCCTGGGCATGGACGGCGGACCAGGCGGTCGCGGGGAGAAACGCGACGGCGAACGCGAAACGACGTCCCGTCAGCTGCATCGTCGGCATGGTCAGTTCTCCTGGGCGCTGGCGGTCGGGGCATCCTTGGCCCCCGGCTTCACCGTGTACACCGTGCGGTTCTCCTTGCGGAGGTACTCCTGCGCCGTCTTGCGAAGCTGCTCGGGGGTCACCTTGGCGAACTCCGCCTCGAGTCGGTTGAAGCGCGCCGGATCGGAATCGAAGAGCGCGAACGACGCCAACAGGTCGAGCTTGCCGAGCCCCGCGAACTCGTCCACGACGCCGTACAGCGAGGACCGCATCTTGGTGCGCGCGCGCGCCAGCGTCGCCGAGTCGACGGGGGTGGTGCGCAGCGCCTCGACCTCGCCGTCGATGACGCGGAGCAGCGAGTCGGCGGTGACGCCCTTGTCGTGATAGATGGCGAGCATCCAGAGCATCGGCCCTTCGTAGTTGAACATGTTGCCGAGCCCGAAGTTGATCCCGGCGTTCACGTCGCTGGTGAGGCCGGCGCGCTGGACGAGCGCGTCGTAGAGGCGCGAGTCGCGCCCCTGGGCGAGGATCTGGTCGATGAGGCCGAAGGCGAACCAGTCGGCGGTCCATCGCTCGGGGACGTGATACGCAACGCCTAACGCGGGGCGGTTGGCGAGGGCGTCGGTGCGCGAGGCGCGGCGCTCCTTCTCTTGCCGCGGCTCGGCAATGTCGGGGCGCTCGGGCTGCGGGACCGCCGGGATGTCGGCGAAGTACTGCGTCACCCATGCGGTCGCCTGCGCCGGCTCGAAGTCGCCGACCACGACCACCACCGCATTGTTCGGCGCGTAATACGTCTTGAAGAAGGCCGAGGCGTCCTCGAGCGTGGCCGCGTCGAGTTCCTTGAGCTCACCGTAGAAGTTGTGCGCGTTGTACCAGTTCGTATGGGCGGCCATGGGGAGGTCGATCCAGGGGAACGACCCGTACGGCTGGTTGAGCACGTTCACGCGCACCTCGTTCTTCACCACGTCCTTCTGGTTCTGCAGGCTGGTCCCATCGATGGCCAACCCCTTCATGCGGTCGGCCTCGGCCCAGAGGATCGTCTCCAGCGTGTGCGACGGGACGATCTGGAAGTAGTTGGTGAAGTCGAAGCGCGTGGAGCCGTTGAGGATCCCGCCGTTGGACTCGATGAGCTTGATGAATTCGAGCTTCCCGAGGTTCGCCGACCCCTGGAACATCAGGTGTTCGAACAGGTGGGCGAAGCCCGTGCGGTTGCGCGGCTCGTTGCGGAAGCCCACGTGGTAGTAGACGCCGACCCCCACGGTGGGTGAGGTGGTGTCTCGCGAAAAGACGACCTTGAGCCCGTTGGCGAGGGTGTCGTAGACGACTGGGACGGTGAGTGCCGAGCCGGCGCCGCTGTCGGTGCCTGCGTCGGCGGGGGGCGACTCGCGCGAACAGGCCGCCAGGAGCGGCAGCAGCAACGTCCACAGGGGAGCGAACGCGCGGAACTTTCGTCGGGAATGCATGCGATGGTCCGTCGTGAATTGTCGTGATGCGCCAACTCGTCCCGGCGCGCCCCGGTTGTCAAGAGCGACGTGACGGTCCGTTCTGCTGGCGACGCCAACGTCGTCTTGTTTTCCCGGGGGCGCCGTCGCCATCCTCCCCCGCTGACCGCATCTCACCGGAAGCGGCCCCCCTCCCCCGGATCGACATCTCATGGGAAAGAACCGCCTCGAAGCGTTCAGCGACGGCGTCCTCGCCATCATCATCACCATCATGGTGCTCGAACTCAAGGTCCCGCACGGCGATGGACTCGAGGCGTTGAAGCCGCTCCTCCCGGTCTTCCTGAGTTATGTGCTGAGCTTCGTGTACGTGGGGATCTACTGGAACAACCACCATCACCTGCTCCACACCGTGCGCCACGTGACGGCGCCGATCCTCTGGGCCAACCTGCACCTGCTCTTCTGGCTGTCGTTGATCCCCTTCGCCACCGGCTGGATGGGGGAGAACCGCTTCACCGCGCTGACGGCGGCCGTGTACGGCATCGTGATGTTCATGGCGGCGATCGCCTACACGATCCTCTCGAAGGCGATCATTGCGGCCGACGGTCCCAACTCCGTCCTGCAGCAGGCCGTCGGCGGCGACGTCCAGGGGAAGGTCTCGCTCGCCGCGTACGCGACGGCGATCGCCGTGGCGTACTGGGTTTCGTGGCTGTCGATGGCGCTCTACGTGGCGGTGGCCCTGATCTGGTTCATCCCGGACCGCCGCATCGAACGGGCGCTTCGGTCGGAGCGGTGAGGGAGCCACGAGCGAGGGCCGGCTCGTGCCGGCCCCCGCGTCATCGTTAGGTATCGCCGACTCGGCGATGGCGGTAGTGGCCGCGGTCAGCGCACCACCGGGAGGATGAGACGCGACGCCGCCGCCCCGGAGTGGTGCACCGCATTCCGGGCGACCCGCCACGTCGTCTCGTCGTAGTTGCGCCCGCCCGTGTTCAGGTTGCGGTCGAATCGCGGGAAGTTGGAGCTCGACACCTGGACGCGCAGTCGATGCCCGGGGGCCAGGTACCACGACGTCGCGTGCAAGTCGACCGGCACCTCGTACACCTTCCCCGCCTCCATCATCCGCGCCTTGTCGAAGCCGTCGCGGTAACGCACGCGCGTGATCCCCTCCTGGATGTTCATCGACTTTCCGTCGGGATGGACGTCCAGCAGCTTCACGGTCAGGTCGGTATCGGGGGCGTCGCTGCTGAGGTGCACGTAGGCGCGGATGGGCCCCGACAGCTCCAACCCGTCACGCAACACCTCGCCGGTGTAGACCAGCACGTCAGGGCGCAGCTCGATGTCGGCGTTGTCGAACGATCCGGGCTGGTCCTTGGGATTCCCCGTACAGCAGATCGAACCGCCGCGCGCCGGGACCGGCCGGTCGGGATCGTAGGTGAAGGTGTCGACGCGTGCGCGCGTCGGGGCGCGACTCGTCAGGCGACCATTGCCATTGCGCGTGTTGGCGCCACCATCGCTGTCCAGGTAGATCGCGGTCTCGCGCATCCTGGCCGCGGGCCAGCGGTCGGACGCCTGCCACGCGTTGCGGCCGATCGTGTAGTACTGGACCTTGGGGAGCCCGTCGAGCGCACGTGCGTTCCCCCGGAGCCAGCGGTCGTACCAGGCGAGGTAGGTCTCCCAGTAGCGCAGCCGCGCGTCGCCCACGTTGAGGTCGCCCACCATCGTCTGTGCGCTCGCCGCCTCGGAGGCGCAGTGCACCGTCGGGGAGACGATGGCGTACTGTCCGTCGCGTGCACGGTCGTTGATGGCGTT
Source organism: Gemmatimonadota bacterium (assembly GCA_016719105.1). Classification (NCBI taxonomy): domain Bacteria; kingdom Pseudomonadati; phylum Gemmatimonadota; species Gemmatimonadota bacterium. Next base: position 163,377 of record JADKAQ010000014.1, read on the forward strand.
GGCCTGAAAGATCCTCGCCGACTCCAGTGCCTCGGCGGCGAGGTCGAACCAGGAGGTGACGTGCAACGTGGCCACGCCCACGCTGTCGTCGGCGGTCAGGTAGCCTTGCCTGTCCCACCAGGGGTCGTCCGGCGAGCGCTCGAGGAAATTGCGCCAATCCCAGGACGGCGAACCCGCGCGATCGGGCATGTCGATCACCGGCAGGGTACGGAAATACGACGCCAGGTCGACGCTCGGCATCGGCTTGGCCCCCTTCTCGGTGGAGGCGAAGACCGGCATCCACCCGAAGTTGATCGAGATGGAGAAGGCGCCCCCCTCGACCGATCCCCAGAACTCCCGGCGCCGCCCCACGCGCCCGAGGTTGCCGCCCGCCGCCTGCGCAATGGCCGCGACATGCCGCGGGTGGCGCGTCTGCGCGGCGAGGATCTGCCCTTCGCCGAGGTAGGAGCAGCCATACGTCCCGACCTTTCCGGTGGACCATGACTGCGCCCCGATCCAGTCGAACATGTCGGGCCAGTCGGTCATGTCCCCTTCGTACACGCGAAAGGTCCCTTCCGAGGCGAACTTGCCGCGCACGTCCTGCACCACGACCGCGTAGCCGTGCGAGGCGAAGAAGTCGGCCGGGACCGTGGCGGCGCGATACGCTGCCTTGTTGTAGGGGAGGCGGATGAGGATCGTCGGCAGCGCACCCGTCATCCCCTTGGGGCGATAGAGGTCGGTCGCCAGGCGCACGCCGTCGCGCATGGGGATCATGAGGTCGCGCTGGACCTCCACCTCGTACGCGCCCTTGGGGCGGGGATACGGCGCGCCGGGGGCGGGGGGGGATCCCTGCGCCCACGCCGTGGGAGCCGCGGCGAGGAGCTTCCATGCCAGCACACATCCGACCGCCAGCTGCATTCTGCGTTGCATCATGTCGTCCACGAAGGGAGGGGAGATACGCTCGCTCGATCGCTTCACCAGCACGTCCGGGTCATCCCGCCAACCTCCCGGTCGGGGGCGCGTCACATTCGCTTCCGGCGCGCCGTGTCCATCTCGCCGTGTGTGCACGCGAGCCGACCTTCCCCTCGCATCGCCACCCGCAGGAGCAACGCGATGATGGACGGGAAGGCGTGCCCCTCAGGGAGCGAAAAAAAGAAGGGCGGAACCTAACGCTTCGGCTTGGGCCGCGCGAAGCTCACCCCACGGGGAAGCGCGGGCTCCACGGGGGCGTTCAGGCTCACCACGTCGCCATCGCGATCCGCGGCAAAGGTGACCTTCCAGCGGAACCCGGCCAGCAGCGGGTTCCCCGGCGGCGGAACGAGGCGGAAGGTGTCGAAGTGGTAGTGCTCCATGGGGAAGGAGAGTCCCATGAACGCGAGTTGCAGCCGGTCGCCTTCCCTGGCGATTGTCACGGGGCCGTATCCCGGGTGGGTATACGTCCCCACGTACTCGTCCAACGGATGGCTCGGCTGCGTTCCCGCGCGCCGTAGCGCGTCCTCCTTGGCCTGCGCTTCCCTGGCTCGCGCCTGCGTCGCCGCCTGCCGCTCCTTGAAGCGCTTGCTCCAGTCGATCGGCGTGAGGCCGAGCAGGCGGTCGTAGACCAGGTACGGAATGAAGTCGCGCACCTGCGTCCCATTCAGGTTCGTCAGCACGACGACGCCGATGGAATCGCTTGGCAGGAAGTTGAGCTCTGCCGAGAAGCCGTCGATGTTCCCGCCGTGGTGCACGAGGCGGTGTCCGCGGTAGTTGTTGAGGAAGAGCCCCATCCCGTAACTCTCGTCGCCCAGTTCATTCCACTCGCCGGTGGGGGGGACCGGGGGGCGCGGCATGAACATCTGCGGCGACTGCATCTCGCGCGCATCCTTGGCGGCGATGACTTCTGTCCCGTTGTAGGTTCCCCCCTGCATGTGCATGGTGAGGTACTTGGCCATCTCCTCCACGCTGGCGTTGATCGAACCGGCCGGCCCGACAGCATCGAGATTCCGGTAGGGGACCTTCACCACCGAGTCGTTGTCGGTCTGGCCGGAGAGGGCGTAGCCGAAGGCATAGTCTGCCGAGCGTTGGAGGTCGGCGACCGACAGGTCGGCGGTCGACATGCCAAGCGGCGTGAAGATCCGGTCCTTCACCACCTGCTCCCACGTCGTCCCGTTCAGCTTCCCCGAGAGGTAGCCGGCGGTCATGAACATGAGATTCTGGTACTGCCAGTAGCTGCGGAACGGGCGCGTCGGCTCGAGGTAGCGCATGCGCTGGTACAACTCCTCGCGCGTGAACACGCCCCGGCCCCAGAGCAGGTCGTGCCGCGGAAGCCCGGAGCGATGGCTCACGAGGTCGCGGGGCGTCATCCCCTCCGTAGCAACGGCATCGTACAGGCGGAAATCGGGGAGGTACTCGCGTACCGGCTTGTCCCAGTCGAGCGCCCCCTGCTTCACCTGCGTGGCAAGCCCGGTGACGACAAACGACTTGGTGACGGAGCCGATGGCGAACTTTGTCGTGGCCGTCACCGGCGCCTTGGCGGCGACGTCCTTGTAGCCGTAACCCTTGGCGAGGATGACCTTCCCCTTGTGGACGACGGCGATGCCGACGCCGGGGACCCGCCAGGCCTTGAGGACCGAGTCGATCTGGGCGTCGAATCGGGCGTCGAGGGCGGGAGGCGCAGCGGGGCGGCGCTGGGCAAGGGCCGGGGTGGCCACCGGCACAGCGGCCAGCAGGGCGAGGATCGCGTGACGGACTGGGCGCATGGACACCGGGAGAGCGATTGGGGAACAGGACGAGAGGCGACGTTGCAGCTCACGGAGCGCATTGCCGTCAACGGCAGCGGGCGGGCGGTGTGGAGCCATGGCGTCCGCAATCGCCCGGGCGCTGACGCCCACTACGGTACCACCGATCGGCCCCTGCCACCACGGCGCGCGCGCGATTCCCGACCGCGGTGCCTCGGACATCACGTCAGGGGCGGCGAGTGCGACGGCGGCCAGCCCGGCGAGCGTGACGAACCCCGGCTCGCGCCCCCGCGAACACGGGCGTCACGCCACGCGCACTGGTACGACAACCGGTGTCGCCTGATGCCCCGTGAGGGCAAGGAATCGGTCCACGCCGTCGCGGTTGATCACCAGCGTCGCCGTGTTCACCATCGGATGGCAGCGCCACGCATCGCGTTCCCACACGTCGCGATCCACGAGGAGCACCACGTCGTGCGTGGGGTCGTTCGCCAGCCCAAAGAGCGACACCGCCCCCGGCGTCAGGCCCAGGAACTTGAGCAGCCGTTCCGGGGAACCGAGGCTCAGGTTGTCGGCCCCGATGCGCGGCGCCAACGCCTTGAGGTCGACCGCCTTCTCACACGACGTCACGAGCAGCCAGTGACGACGTCCCTTGCCATCGCGCAGGAAGAGATTCTTGGTCTGCACACCCACCAACTCGGCGGGGACCAGGCGATCGGCCTCGTCGCAGGTGAAGACGGCGGGGTGATCGCCTCGCGTGAAGGCGATGGCGTTCGCCCACAGCAGTTCGCAGAGCGTCGCGTCGGTGTATGGGGTCTCGATCGGCATGCCGAAAGTTATGGCCTTTGCCGGTGGTGGTGAGGCCTCCCGTCGCGCGCGGCGTGGGTGCGAGAGCCGAAAGCGGGGTCAGGAGATAGTCGGGGCAACCGACGGCGTCTCGCTATCGACTCACGCGTCGTCGTGCGGTGCCCCTGAATACCACGACCCTCCCACCGCGGCAGCAGCGCCGAGCAGGGCCAGGAGCGCCAAGGTGAAGACCCAGAGGACATGCACGTAGTAGTACGGTGGCTGGTGCATGCGAGGGAGCAGCGAACCCAGCGCGGGCCACAGGAGCAGCGCGAAACACCAGAAGAGCCGGCGCGCCAGCACGGGCGCGCGCCCCCACGTGAGGGTGAGCCAGACGGCGACGGCTTCGCCCGCCATCAGGCACGAGCAGGCGACCACCGCGAGGAGCGGATAGGTGAACGGCGGCGCGTTGCGACGGGTGAACTGATAGTACAGCGACGGGTCGGCGCTGCGGATCGCGGCGAGCGCGATGAAGACCGCCAGGAGCAACACGAGCCCGAGCCCCACGTCGCGCGCCAGGTGCGATGACGCGTCAGGCGCTCGGTCGCTCGCCTGTCCGCGTTCGCCGGGTGCGACGTTCACGACACCTTGAGCTGCCACGACACGCCGAAACAGTCGATGACCCAACCGAACCTCCTGCTGACCCCCGAGTGGTCGAGCGGCATGGAGACGGTGCCGCCGGTGGCGAGCGCGGCGAAGGCGCCCTGCAGGTCGACGTCGCCCTCACCTTCGACAAAGATCGACGTCGACGGCGTGAAGCTGAAGGCGTGCGCGGCCCGCGCGCTCCGACAACCGCCATCGCGAGCGCCCGCCGCCGCTCGCCGTGCGTACCCTCGCGCCACCGATTGGCGGGGATAGCTTTGTCGCCGGTCGACCCACCCGAGCTCGTCCGGCCGCTCGCCAACCTTCGTCTCGTGGACCGCCGCATGCAATCCTCCCTGCGTCTCTTCGCGGCGCTCACACTCGCCGCTTGCGCCTCCGCTCCGTCACCACGGGCGGCCGAGTCGTGGACGGAGGCCGAGCAGGCGCGCTACCTGGGACCGCTGCAGGCGAATGTTCGCTCGACTGCCGGGAGCGCCACCGGGACGCGAGGCGCGGTGACGGTCGCCTACAACGCATACGCCGCTCGCGCCGGGCTCGACGTCCTCCAGCGCGGGGGGAACGCCATGGACGCGGCGCTCACCACCGCCATCACGCAGGTGGCCACGACTGCCGGCGCCCCGGTGAGCTACTTCGGGATCATGTCGCTGGTCTACTACGACGCCAAGTCGGGGCGCATCGCGACGATGTGGGCGGGGTGGCGGACGCTGCGCGGGGAGACCAGTCCGCTCACCATCCCCGGTGCCGTCACCCTCAACAGCGACGGCGAGGCGTTAGGCACCGTTCCCCATGGGCGCACGGCGCTCGTCGGTGGCTTCATGAAGGGGGTCGAGTCGGCACACCGCCGCTTCGGGCGCCTCCCGTTTCGCACGCTGTTCGCCCCCGCCATCCGTGTGGCCGACCAGGGGATGCCGGTGCACGCCACGCTCGCGCACCAGTTCGAGCTGCGCGCGAAGGACCTCGCGCGCCTCCCCGCCACGCGCGCGGCCCTGCTCAAGCCTGACGGGTCGCCGTGGCAGGTCGGGGACACGCTTCGCCAGCCGGCGCTGGCCGCCACGCTGCGGCGCATTGCTGCTGACGGAGCCGACTACATGTACAAGGGCCCGTGGGGCGCGCGCCTCGTCGCCGCGGTGCAGGCCGACGGCGGCGTGATGACGATGGACGACCTGGCGTTGTACGACGTCATCTGGAGCGATCCCACCCGTGCGACGGTGGGAGACATCGAGATCGCCGTCCCCGGCGCACCGAACGCCGGCGGCCTGGCGCTCATCGAGGCGCAGCAGATGGGGGTCGCGGCCGGCATCACGCGACTCGGGCACTGGTCACGAAACGCGGAGTCGCTCCGACGTGCCGCGCTGGCCACACAGGGATACGTCCTCGACTATTTGCCGCCCGACGCGCGCGCCCAACTCTTCCCCGGCATCGACTTCAGCGACCGCGCGCGCCTCACAGGCGAACATGGCCAGGCGCTCTGGACCGCCCTCGAAGCCGGCAAGCTCCCGATCTCGTTGGCGAAGCAGCCCCCCAGGCACTCCGACGACGTCGTCGTCATCGATGGCGAGGGGAACATGGCCGCCATCACGCACAGCATCAATTGTGTGTACTGGGGGAAGACGGCGATCAACGTCGACGGCATCTCGATCGGCGACCCCGCGTCGTTCCAGCAGGCGGCGGTGGCGCGCGCCGGGGCGGGCCAGCCGCTCCCCGACCCCACGGAGACCGGGCTGGTGCTCAAGAACGGCACCCCCATCCTCGCCTTCGCCTCGATGGGATCGGGGTTGCACCAGCGCACCTTCCAGGGGCTGCTCAACGTCTTCGGCTTCGGGATGTCGGTGGACGAGGCGATCGACGCCGCGGACTTCTTCCTCCCGGCCTACAGCGCGAAAGACAGTGGCTACGTCCTCCCCGTCATCGCCGGGCGCTTCCCCAAAGACGTGCTCGACGGAGCGGGGGTGCGCTATCGCGAGATCACGCTCGATCGCGCACGGCTGGGCGGCGAGGGGGTGTGGGTGGCGATCAGTCGCGATCCGAAGACCGGCCTCCTGCGCGCCGGTTCGCACAACCGCAACAACAGCGCGGCACTCGCGTGGTAGGGTGAGGGCTGGGGGGAGCGGAAGCGAATCGACGGGTGCGTGCGAGCGGTCAGCGCGGGACGCGGTAGCTTGCGCGGCCGGCCCTTTCGAGCGGGTGCTACAATTCGAGGTGAAGCGGCGTCATCCCGTGAGGGGGCTCGCCGAGCCCGGCGCGCGTGACCCACGGCCCAGGATTGGAGGAACGATGTCGAGACGAATCGCGAGCGTGGTCGCCTGCATGGCGCTCGTCACGGGGGCGCTCGCGTGTGGCCGGCAGGGCGTGGCGCCGATCGCGCCGGACGACGAATTCACGCTGCAGCAGGCCGCCGATTCGATTCCGCTGTCCTACCGACGGGACGTGCGGGTGGGCGACGTGTGGATGACGTTCAGCAGCGTCCCGACCGACTCGCGCTGTGCCAAGGGGGTGCAGTGTGTCTGGGCCGGCGATGCCGTCGCCGAGATCGCGGTGCATCCGGGGTGCTACAAGGACGGCTGCAAGGCGCCCTCGCAGCTGCTCTCGCTGCACACCAACCTCGAGCCCAAGAGCGGCACCGCGTGGGGGCATCGTATCACGCTCCTCGCGCTGCAGCCCCACCCCGTGTACGGCACCGTGACCGATTCCTCACGCTACGTCGCCTGGATCCGCGTGAATCCGTAGGCTCCGGCGTGCGGCGGGGCCGCGACGCGTGATGGTGCGGGTCGGCGGTCAGCTGCAGCGGCCCGTGTGAGTGCCAGTTCCCATACACGCACCCCTGCACCGACGCGAAACGGGCGGCCCCCAGACTTCTGGAGGCCGCCCGTTCAGCGGACGGGAGATGCGACGTCGCACCTCCCGTCTGCCGTCTCGCCGTTCAGTATCCGGAGTTCTGCACGATCCGCGGTGCGACGTCGATCTCGTTCTGCGGAATCGGGAAGAGGGTGCGGAAGGCCGGGATGTTCAGGAGCGTTACTGCCCGCTGGGTGCGGACGAGGTCCGGCCAGCGATCGCCCTCGAAGGCCAGTTCGCGACGGCGCTCGGCGCGCACGGCGTCGCGGACCTGCGTCGCCGTGGTGACTTCCACGCCTAACGTATGCGGCGCCACGCCCGCCCGTTCGCGGAGCAGGTTGTACGTTTCCACTGCACCGGCCAGGTCGCCCTGGTTGACCTGCGCCTCGGCCTTGTTGAGGAGCACTTCACCCAACCGGATGATGTGCAGGTCCTCGGCCCCTTCGGTCGAGCGCCACTTGGCGCCGAAGCGGCGGTTGCGGCTGTCGCGCTGGATGGACCACGCGAGCCGTTCGTCCCCGGACTCGAACGAAGCCGCCAGGGCGGCCGTCGGCGCGATCTCGTACCGGCCGCCTAACGCCTTGGACAGGTAGTAGTACCCCGTCAGGTTGTACTCCGTGGCCGTGAACGACGTGCGCCAGATGTCCTCGGGCGTGTCGTTCCCCGACGCGGCGAAGAGCGACGAGAACGTCGGCGCCAGCTCGACCCCTTCGTCGAGCACCCGGTTGGCGGCCGTGATCACCGACGCATTGCTCCCCTGGTACAGGAGGACGCGTGTCTTGAGCGCCTCGGCCGCCAGCCACGACCCTTCGCGCGTGCGATAGTCGGTGCTGATGAGCTGCTGCGCCTGGTTGATGTCCGTCAGGATCTGCGTATACACCTGCGCGACCGTTGCGCGCTCGGTTCCGGTCAGCTCGTCGAGCGAGGAGGGCGGCGCCAGACGAATCGGGACCGGTCCCCAGAGCTTTACGAGGTTGTGGTAGTGCAGCGCGCGCAGGAGGTGCGCCTGCCCCACGATGTCCTTCCGCTCGTCTTCGCTGAGCGTCGTGACGTTGGGCACCTTGGCGATGAGCGTGTTGGTGCGCCCGATGCCGGCGTAGATCGCATCCCACATCCCTTCCAGCGTGCTGTTGTCGGCCGACGTGACATGCTGGTCGATGTCGGCATACGTGGTGAACGTCCCCACGTGCGCGACGTCGTCCGAGGCCAGGTCGGAGAGGAAGAGGAAGTCCCCACCGTAGTAGCTGCCGCTCTGCAGGGCATCGTAGGCGCCGGCCAGCGCCGCGCGCGCGCTGGCGGCGTCGATGATGGCCTGCGACTCCTCGACTTCGGTGGTCGGCTCGACCGTGAGGGTCTTGTCGCAACCGACGGCCGCCCCCGCGAGGAGCGCGACCATCAGCGGGCGCATGACGTGGCGTCGCATGATTCGCATGGTGTTGGGTGTCTGCATGGTCATGGTCCTCACCATGCCCCGCGCACGCCGAACGAGAACGTCCGGGCGAGCGGATAGGCGTAGAAGTCGGTCCCGAGCGAGATGGTCGCGCTGGAGCCGTTGCTGTTCACGTCCGGGTTGTAGCCGGTGTAGTCGGTCCACGTCACGAGGTTGCGCCCCGAGACGAAGAAGCGCGCCTCATCCAGGTTGAACGTGCGAGCCCACGAGCGCGGCAGGCGATAGCCCAGCGTCAGTTCCTGCAGGCGGACGTACGACCCGTCCTCGACGAAGCGGCTCGACACATCGCGCGCGCCGGAGGTGCCGTCGTAGCTCAGGCGCGGCTGCTCGGCGATGTCACCGGGCTTCTTCCAGCGCTTCTCGTACGAATCGCGGAGCTTGTTGTCGAAGTAGTAGCCGCCATCATCGGCGAAGATGCGGATGGCGTTGAAGACCTTGTTCCCCTGCGTGAACTGCACGAAGCTGCGGAAGTCGAAGCCCTTCCACGAGATCGTGTTGGTGAAGCCGCCGAAGTAATCGGGGTGCGGGCTGCCGACGATCACACGATCGTCAGCCGTGATGTCGCCATCGCCGTTGACGTCGTCGTAGATCGCGTCGCCGGTCTGCGGATCGACGCCCTTGAAGCGCAGCGTGTGGAAGGCGCCCAGCGGCTGGCCGACTTCCACGCGGTTGAGGCTGCGGATGCCGGCGTTGAACGGCTCGTTGCGATACAGCGCCGTCACCTCGTTCTTGAGGAACGAGATGTTGAAGTCGCTCGACCAGCTCAGGCCACCCACCTTGGATTCACGAATCGGCTCGGTCGACAGCTGGAACTCCCAGCCGCGGTTCTCGATGTTGCCGATGTTGTCGTACACGCTCGTGAAGCCGCTCGTCGAGGTGATCGGGCGGGACACGAGCAGGTCGTCGGTCTTCTTCTTGAAGTAGTCAGCCACGATTCCCACGCGCCCCGACAGCATCGAGAAGTCGACGCCGACGTCGAACTCGCGCGTCGTCTCCCACTTGAGGTCAGGGTTGGCCAACGACGACGGTGCGATGCCCGGAACGTCCGAGTAGTTCGCGCGACCGAAACGGGCCAGCGGGGCGTAGTCGTCCGCGATCCCCTGGTTGCCCGTCTCGCCGTAGCTGAGCCGCAGCTTGAGGTCGCCCACCTTCTTGATCGCCGACAGCCACGCCTCGTCCGACAACGCCCAGCCGATGGAGCCGGAGGAGAAGAGGCCGTAGCGGTTGTTCTCGCCAAAGCGCGACGAACCGTCCATGCGCACGCTGGCGCTGGCAAAGTAGCGGTCCTTGAGCGACCAGGTGCCCCGCGAGAAGAACGATGCGAGGTTGTTGTCGGTGCGCCCGCCGTCGTACGACGTCACCTTGCCGGCGTTGCCCGGGTAACGGAACTGCGTGCTCCCGAACCCTTCGCCCTGCAGGAAGTCGTTCTCGCGCGAGTTGTACTCCACGCCCGATCCCCCAACGAGGGAGAGCTGTCCAAAGCGCTGCCCCGGCGCGTCCCACTGCAGGTACGTCTCGGCCACATAGCGGCTGACCGTCGTGTTCCCCTGCTGCGCCACACCGCGCGCGCTGGCCGCGTACGTGCCGATGATCAGCGGCGAGTTCCAGCGCAGGTCGCGCAGGTTGAGCATGTCGACGCCCACGCGCCCGTTGAGGCGCAGGCGATCGCTGAAGGCATACGACAGCTCCGAGTTGCCCATCGCGCGCAGCGTCCGCGACTCGGCGTTGTCGAGCACCCCGAGTGCGACCGGGTTGGTGTACTCCAGCCCGTCGTCGGTCGAGGTGAAGGTCCCGTCCGAGTTGCGCACGCGCACGTTGGGCTGGTTGGCGAGCGCGTTGGTGGCGACGCCGTCGATGGTGTTGTCGTTCTCGTTGCGGAAGTTCCCCTCGCGCCCGAGCCCGATCGACGTGCGCACGCTGAGCTTGGACGACGGCGAGAAGTCGAGGTTGGCGCGCACATTCGCGCGACGGTACTGCGACCCCACCAGGATCCCCTTCTGGTTGAAGAAGGAGCCGGACACGAAGTACGAGATGCGGTCGCTGCCTCCCGTCATGCCGAGCGACAGGTCGTACACCGGCGCGGTCTGCAGCACCGATTCCTGCCAGTCGGTGTTGATCGTATCGTCGACGCCCGGAGCAAACGGAAGCTCGTCGTCGGCGTAGCCGTCGTTCTTGGCCGCCTCGTTGAAGTAGGCCACATACTCCTTGGCATTGAGCATGTTGACCTTCTTGGACAGGTCCTGCGTCCCGTAGTAGCCGTTCCACGTGATCTTGGGACGCCCGGCCTGCCCGCGCTTGGTGGTGATGAGCACGACGCCGTTGGAGCCGCGCGAGCCGTAGATGGCCGACGCCGAGGCGTCCTTGAGGACGTCGATCGAGGCGATTTCGTCGGGGCTGATCCCGCTCACCGCACTCACGTCCTGTCCACCCATCCCCAGCTGCGAATAGCTGTCGCGCAGCATCGGGATGCCGTCGATGACGTACAGCGGCTGGTTCCCCGCCGACAGCGACGACGAGCCACGCACGCGGACGGAGATACCGTTGCCCGGGTTGCCCGCGTTCTGGATGACCTGCAGCCCGGCCGCCTTCCCCTGCAGCGCCGCCTCGACGCTGGCGACGGGGACGTTGACCAGGTCTTCGCTCCGCACGGTCGTCACCGCGTTGGTGACCTCACGGCGATTGGCGGTGCCGTACCCGACGACGACCACCTGCGAGAGGTTGAGCGCCGCAGCGCGCAACGTGAAATCGGCCACCGACGTGTCCAGCGCCGCCACCGTCACGCTGCGCTGTGCCGGGCCAAAGCCCAGGCGCGTCGCGCGCACGGAGTACGTCCCCACCGGGACGTTGCGAATCACGTAGGTGCCGCCGGACGAGGTCAACGCACCGAGCGTCGTCCCCGCGAGGACCACCTGCACGCCATCGACGGGACGGCGAGAGGCCGAGTCGACCACGGTCCCCCGAATCGCCCCCGTCGCCTGCGCCTGCGCGCGCGACGGCGTGAGTGAGGTGAGGAGACAGCCGGCAGCGACAAGCAAAGCTGACCAGAGACGTCGTTTCATTCGAGATCCTCCACATTGAGTCCGCGCGTCGGCCATGGACGAGCTTCCATGGTCCGGGGAGCGCGGGAGTCCACGCCACAACAACCCTCGAGGTGCGACGGGCCGGTCGTCGGCCCGCGGGAAGCACACACGCCTATGGCCCGGGCGATTTTCACGTCCGCTGGGCGCGCGCACATGATTAGGACGTATCAAGTACGCCGCAATAGGCGGACAACCCGAATGCGGCATCTATACGCAGGGAACGACGCCCCCGGCGAGCCCCGCGGAGGGCGAGTTCCCATATCGAACGCGCCGAACACCACCGCCCGCGCTCGCTTCGTCCCGCTGCGGGGACGGCCCGGCATCCGGCGAGCGACAGGCCGGTTCAGGCTGGTTCAGGCTGGCTCCGGGCCCGCGACAGCCAGACGACAGCCTGGCGACGAGTTAGCGCGCGCCAGCCAGCGTCGCTTCCCCGGTGGCCGGGTTGAATCGGCTCCCGGCAGGCAGCACGTGCATGCGCACGCCGCTCGCCCCCAATGCCCCCCCCGGAGGGGTGATCGCACTCCCGCGCGCATCGTAGACAACCGCCACGCTCTCCCCCAGCACCCGCCAGGCGCCACCGGGCTCGACCACGATCGCCGTCGACTCGTCGATCCCCACGCCGAGGTGCGGCGGGCGCTCCAGCACGAGACTGATCAGCCGATTGTTGCGGCGGCGACGCAGGAAGTGCTGGTCGACCACCGCGTTGTCGATCAATCCGAAACCGTCGGCCGTGACGATGTTGTCGCGCGCGATCGTCCCCAGGCTGACCGTCGAATCGGGGCGCACCCCACCCCGGCGCCGCTCATCGCCGGTGATCATCACCGCCGACATGACCGCGGCCCCCGCCGAGGTCCCCCCGACGACCGCCCCCGCCCGATAGCGCTCGGCGATCGCGGCCGCGGTCCGGGACCCGGCGAGCGCCGCGGTGAGGCGCGACTGGTCGCCTCCGCCAAACCAGATCCCCGTCGCCTCCTGCACCTGCTGCACCACGGACTCGGCGTCGGCGCCGCTGCGATCCACCCACACGTTGACGGCCTGGGCGCCTAACGAGCGCAGCTGCTGTGCCTTCTCCTCGCCGCTCGTGCGCCCGCTGGCGCTGGCCATGGCGAAGACGACGATACGAGCCTTCCCCGCCCCGCCAGCCAGCGTGACGAATTCACGCACCAGCGCGGCCGGCTGCGGCCCCCCGCCGACGATGAAGAGCGTCCCCTGCACCGTCGACGCCGGCGGCGCCGTCTGTGCGCGCACGGCCGACGGAGCCGTGACCGTCGCGGCCAGCGCGAAAACGCACAGTCCGGCGCCGATGATTCCCCTCGCCCCGTGGCGAAGCGCTGCCTCCGCGCGGCTTGCCGCCGCCCCCATGCCGTGCACCATGCTCACGCGATCCGTTCAGGCTCCATGACCTTCTCCACCACCTTGCCGTCGACGACGCTCACGTAGTAGCACTTGGCCGCCGCCCGCGTGTTCACGACGCGCTTGACCTCGTTGTCCTCGAAATAGATCCCGGCGTCGTTATCGCAGGCGTAACCCGGCTTCATCTCGCCGGAGCCGATGAGCTTCTGGTACAGCGGACGCCGCCCCGGCTCCGCATCGTAGTGCGGCGAGTGGCTCCCCTTCAGGAAGCCCAGGCACTTCACGATCGTGAGCTCCTTCGGGCGCGAGTCCGTCGTCCCCTCCTCGAACCAGCATAACGAGCCGGCGCTCGCCCCGCCCAGGACGATCCCGCGGTCCCACGCTTCCTTGAGCACCAGGTCGATCCCCTGCGCCTTCCAGATCGCCTGCTGGTTGAGCGTGTTGCCGCCCGAGCAGACGATGGCGTCCATCGAGAGGAAGACCTCCTCCCAGCTCTTGTTCTGTCGCGTGCTGGCGATGAACGAGTTCTGCACGTGCGGTTCGACGTTGAGCGGGGCGCAGTTCTGGAAGAAGGTCAGCGTCCCCTGCTGGGAGTCGGCGGACGCCGTCGGGAGATAGCAGACGCGCGGGCGCGGCTTCCCGGTGAGCTGCGCCATATAGCGGATGAACGCCGTCCCGAAGCCGCCGCCGGCGATGAGGATCTTGCGCGTGGCAGCTGGCGGTCGAGGCGTCAGCAGCGAGCTCGCCAGCGTGGCGTTGACGCCGCCCAGCCCCAGACGGCTGGCTCCAGCGCCCAGCGTCCCCAGCGCCGACGATACGACGAAGTCCCGTCTCTTCATGGTCCCCTCTCGGTGAGCGAAGCCCGCAGATCTAGTCCAACGCGCCGAACATGCGCCCCGTTGCGCGGCGGATCAACGGGCGGGCGCACCCCCAGGCCTCGGTCACCCGGTGCCAGACAAGACATCAGGGCAGTGTCACCGCGCGCATCGGGACTTCGCCCATCCCGCCCGCCGTGAAGATCGCCAGCTGCAGCCGGCCGGCCGCCAGGGCACGCCGGTCGATCCCCGTCAGCGGGAAGACGCCCGAGGCCGTCCGCATCCCGGGGCCAGCGAGACGATGGATCACGGGCGAACCGATCGCCCCGCCAGCCGGGCGGCGCAGGACCACCGCCTGGAGCGCATCGGAGCTCCCGCCGCTCACCACCACGTCGTAGCGCAGCAGGTTGGTGAGCGGATCGAACACAAACCGTACGGTGCCAGTGACCGCGCCATGGGTCACCGCCTGACGAAAGGCGATCGCGCCCGGCGCGCGAGCGCCGCGCAGCCGTGGCGTCGTGGACGGCGCGGCACGCCGTGGGCCCATCCGCTCCAGCGCGTACGCCAGCCCCACGAGTCGCACGTCGGCCCCGGGGCGCCCCATGAACTCGATCCCCACCGGGAGGCCATCGTCGGTGAAGCCGGCGGGGGCGCTGAGCGCCGGGAAGCCGGTGTGCGCGCTCAGCCCGCACGTCGACCCGGGCTGTGGTTCGCCCACAAGCACCGGACGGCGGCGGCTCGTCGGGTAGGCAATCGCGTCGACCCGCAGCGAGTCCATCGCCGCCAGCATGCGCGAGCGCAGCAGCTGCTGCCGCGCCAGCGCGGTGCGATAGCGCTCGCTGTCTCGCACGCCGGTCGTGTCCATCGCGGTGATGCGCCCCATCATCGACGTGTGAAAGAGGCCGCGGTCAAGGATCAGGCGCGCCGTCAGCTGCGGTGCCCCGGGAATCGCCTTGAGGTAGTCCTGCAGGTCGTGGTTGGTCTCGAAGTTGATGACGCTGGTGTTGGCCATCAGCGAGTCGAAGTCCGCCACCCGCAGCTCCACCACGTCGGCCCCCGCCGCCTGCATCGCCGTCGTCACCGCGCGCACCGTGTCGCGGATGTCGGGGTCGATGTCGCCCGTCATGTAGTTGGTCAGCACGGCCACACGCGTCCCGCGCATCGGAAAGGCGGCGAGCGAATCGCTGAAGGCCGACGGGGAGCGTCCCTTGGCGATCGCCGTCGTCGTATCGGCCGGATCGAAGCCGACGGTGACGTCGAGCGCGATGGCCAGGTCGCGCACCGAGCGGGCGAGCGGCCCCGGAACGTCCTGCGTGTGCGAGAGCGGGACGATCCCGTCGCGGCTCGCCATCCCCTGCGTGGGACGCAACCCGACGAGGTTGTTGAAGGCGGAGGGGATGCGGATGGAGCCGCAGGTATCCGACCCCCACCCCACGGCGGCAAACGACGCCGCAATCGCCGCCCCCGTCCCCCCGCTCGAGCCACCGGGGCAGCGCATCGGGTCGTACGGATTGCGCGTCTGGCCGCCTAACGAACTCACCGAGGTGATCCCCGCCGCCAGCTCGTGCATGTTGGTCTTGCCGAGGATCACCGCCCCCGCCGCGCGCAGCCGGGCGACGACGAAGCCGTCGTCCGGCGGCTGCACACCGGCCAGTGCCAGCGATCCCGCCGCCGTCGGGAGGTCGAAGGTGTCGAAGTTGTCCTTGAGCAGGATCGGGATGCCGTGCAGCGCCCCGCGCACCTTTCCCGCCCTGCGCTCGGCATCGAGCGCTGCGGCGTCGCGCCGGGCGTTGGGATTGAGGCGAATGATCGCGTTGAGTGCCGGGCCGCGCTGGTCGTACGCCGCGATGCGGGCGCGATACGCATCCACCAGCTGCACCGCGCTCCATCGCCCGCGCTGCAGCCCGTCCTGCAGTTCGCTGATGGACGCCTCGTACACCACGTCACGCATCGAGGCCCCCTGGGCCGCAACCGCTGGGGCAACGAGGAGCGACGCGAAGGCCGCGGCGACCGGGAATCGAAGGAGAGCGCGCATGCTGAGGCTCAGGGCGGGGGCGGGGGGGCGTTCTCGTCGTGGACCGGGCGCGGCACAGGCGACGCACGCCGGTCGATCGGGGCGTGCTCGCCTAACGACGGCACGCGTCCCATCACCGGACGGACCGACGCCAGGTTGTGCGGCGGCAGCAAGGCAGGAATGTCGCCGGCGGCGGTACTGACCGTGGTCCACCGCGCGCGCGCCACCAGCTGGGCATGGTCGGCGACCGCGGGGACGTCGTTCACCACCGCGTTGGCGATTCCGCCGCGTTCGAGACGTGCGACGACCTCGGTAACCGGAAGCGCCGCGAACGCCGAGACGATCTGCCGTTCGAGTACCACACGATTGGCCAGTCGAGCCGCGGGCACGGCGTAGTCAGGATGATCGGCCAGCGCCGCATCGAGCAGCACGTGTTCGCAGAAGCGGCGAAACTCCGGGTCGCTCTGGATGGCGAAGAGCACCTGTCCATCGGCACAGGGATACGCCCCATAGGGGACGATCATGTTGTGCCGGAGCCCGGCGCGTCCCGGGGCGCCGCCGGTCCCGAGGTAGGTGTAGAGCGGCGGCATCATCCACTCGGTCATGCACTCGAACATCGAGATGTCGATGCGCTCGCCCTTCCCCGTGCGCTCGCGCCGGTACAGCGCGGCCAGCGCGCTCGAGTACGCGTACATCCCCGCCCCGATGTCGGCGATGCTGATCCCCACCTTGACCGGCTCGTCAGGCGTCCCCGTCATCGAGACGACCCCCGACTCGGCCTGGATGAGCATGTCATACGCCTTCTTGTCGCGATACGGGCCATCGGGGCCGTACCCCGAGATCGCGACCCACACGAGGCGCGGGAGCTCGGCGGCGAGCACGTCATATCCCAGCCCCAACCGCTCGATGGCTCCCGGGGCAAGGTTGTGCACGAAGACGTCGGCCCCCTGCACGAGCGCGTGCAGCGCCGCGATCCCCTCGTTCGACTTGAGGTCGAGCACCACGCTCTGCTTGCCGCGGTTGAGCCAGGCGAAGTACGCCGAGATCCCGTTGAGCGCCCCATCGTAACCGCGGGCGAAGTCGCCATCGCCCGGGCGTTCGACCTTGATGACCTCGGCGCCGAGGTCGGCAAACTGTCGCGTGCAGAACGGGGCGCTGACCGCCTGCTCCACGGCGACGACGCGCAGCCCGGCGAACGGGAGCACGTCGTTCATTCGCGCATGAGGGCACCGGCTGCACCGGGGCGTGCCCGCGCTTGTAGACCAAGACGGTGCGTCGATACGTGATCACCACCGTGCCGTCCTGCTTGAAGCCCGTCGTCCTGACCTCCACGATCCCCATCGTCGGGCGCGACTTCGATTCGCGCATGCTCAGCACCTCGCTCTGCGCGTAGATCGTATCCCCCTCGAGCACCGGCGCGGGGAGGCGCACCTCGTCCCAACCCAGGTTCACCGCGTTGCGCGAGATGTCGCTCACCGAGAGCCCCACCACCAGCGCCAGGGTGAAGGTCGAGTTCACCAGCGGCTCACCGAACTCGGTCTGCGACGCGTAATGCCGGTCGAAGTGGATCGGGTTGGTGTTGTTCGTGAGCAGGGTGAACCAGGTGTTGTCGACGTTGCTCACCGTGCGCCCCAGCGGGTGGCGCAGCACGTCGCCCACGTGGAAATCCTCGTAGCAGCGTCCCTCGTGTCCCGGTGCATCGCTCATGGTGCCGTCCCTGAAGGGTTGGGGCGGGGCGCACGCCCCGCGCGTTGCGCCGCGTCGGCGCGCAGCGTCGTCTGCGCCATGCGCAGGTTGGCCGCGTCGATCATGATGCCGTCGCTCCCCACCGCGCCGCGCCCGGCCGCGACGGACGCCTCGTAGCGCGCCACCACGTCGTGCGCCCACGCCAGGTCGCGGGGCGACGGCGAGAAGGCCGCATTCACCGCCGCCAGCTGCAGCGGATGGATGCACTGCTTGCCGTCGAATCCCATGGCACGCGCGACGCCACAGGCCCGCGCCAGCGCCTCGGGATCCTTGTAGCTGGCGAGCGGGCCGTCCATGCAGCGCAACCCGTACGCGCGCGCCGCCGCCACGATCCCGTGCATCACCGCGTGCCAGCGATGGGCGCCGTACGCCGCGTCGTGCTCGTCCTCCGCCCCGATGTTGGCCAGCGGCATGTGCATCGAGGCCGCGTAGTCCCCCATCCCGAAGATCAATCCCTCCAGCCGCGGCGAGGCGCTCGCGATCTCGCGCAGGTGCAAGAAGCCGAGCGCCGTCTCGATCTGCGCCTCGATCCCGATGCGCTCCCGGAGCCCGGTGCGTGCCTCGACCTGCGTCAGCAGACGATCGACGAACTGCACGTCCCCCGCCCCCGAGGCCTTGGGGAGCATGATGAGGTCGAGGTGCTGCCCCGCCCCTTCCACCACGTCGATCACGTCGCGATAGGTGTACATCGTGTCGAGCGCGTTGACGCGTACCATGCGCGTCCGATGCCCGAAGTCGAGCGTCGTGAGCGCTTGCACCACGAGGGCGCGGCTCGCCTCCTTCTGCTCCGGGGCCACCGCGTCCTCGAGATCGAGACAGACGGCGTCAGCGTCGCTGCGGGCCGCCTTGGCCACCATCTCCGGCCGAGACGCCGGGACAAACAACATGCTGCGCGCGAGGCGCGATGGGTTGGGGCGCATGATTCGCTAGAAGGAGCGGGGGAGCCCCAGCACGTGCTCCCCGATGTACGAGAGGATCAAGTTGGTCGACACCGGTGCCACCTGGTACAGCCGCGTCTCGCGGAACTTGCGCTCCACGTCGTACTCGGCGGCAAAGCCGAACCCTCCGTGTGTCTGCAGGCAGACGTTCGCCGCCTCCCATGAGGCATCGGCGGCCAGGAGCTTGGCCATGTTGGCCTCGGCCCCGCAGGGGAGGCCAGCGTCGAAGAGGCGCGCCCCCTCGTAGCGCATCAGGTCGGCCGCGCGCACGCGTGCGTACGCCTGCGCCAGCGGAAACTGGATCCCCTGGTTCTGCCCAATCGGCCGATCGAACACGACACGCTCGCCGGCGTATCGACGCGCCTTGTCGATGAACCAGAAGCCGTCGCCGATGCACTCGGCCGCGATGAGCACGCGCTCGGCGTTCATCCCGTCGAGGATGTAGCGAAAGCCGTCGCCCTCGGTCCCGATCAGGTTCTCGGCCGGGACCTCGAAGTCCTCGAAGAAGAGTTCGTTGGTCTCGTGGTTGACCATGTTGTCGATCGGGCGCACGCGCAGCCCGCGTTGCTCGGCCCCGCGCAGGTCGACGAGGAAGACCGACAGCCCCTGCGTGCGCCGGGTGACCTGCTCCAGCGGCGTCGTGCGCGCGAGGAGGAGCATGAGGTCGGAGTGCTGTATGCGCGAGATCCAGACCTTCTGCCCGTTGACCAAGTAGCGGTCGCCGCGCCGCTCGGCAACGGTGCGCGTCTTCGTCGTGTCGGTCCCGGTGGCCGGCTCGGTGACGGCGAACGACTGCAAGCGCAGCTCGCCAGCCGCAATGGCGGGGAGGTAGCGCCCCTTCTGCTCGGGCGAGCCGTGCCGCAGCACGGTCCCCATGATGTACATCTGCGCGTGACAGGCTCCGGAATTGGCGCCGGCGCGATTGATCTCCTCGAGAATGACCGACGCCTGCGTGAGCGTGAGCCCGCTACCGCCGTACTCCTCGGGGATGAGGGCCGACAGCCAGCCGGCGCGCGTGAGCGCCTGCACGAACTCCTGAGGGTAGCCGTGTTCGCGCTCGACGCGCTGCCAGTAGCGCGAGTCGAACGGGGCGCAGGCGGCGCGCACGGCTTCGCGAATCTCGACGTGCTCGGTAGCGCGGGGATTGATGTCGCTCATGGGTGCACAACCTCGCCCGCGGCACGCGCCGGGGCGAGTGCGGCGAAGAGGATCGACATGTCGGGCACGCTGGCGAGAGCCAGGACCGTGGTCACCGCGCGCTCCGCAGTGGCGGCGTCGTAGCGTGGGGTAACCAAGGCGCGGAGCTTGTCGGCGAGTGCCGCGGTGGACACGGGATTCTCGGGATTGCCGCGCGGGAAGGCGGCGGCGCGCGTGCGGCGCGTCCCGTCGCGGTGTACGTAGGTGATGCGGGTCCCCCATTCGGCCGGATAGCGCGCCGTGATGTCGGGGACGACGCGGATCTCGATGCGCGGCAAGAGCGCGGCGACCGCGGCATGCCCCACCCCCGCGGGGCCGAATCGCTCGGCGGCAAACTGCTCGAGCCCCACCGCGCCGTCCACCAGCGCCGCCGCCACGCAGTACGCGAGCGAGAACTTCGCCTGGTAGGGCGTCGTGGGATCGTGCTGCTTCACGATGGCATGCCCCTGCTCGTACGTCTCGACCTCCACCCGCTCGAGCGCCCCGAGCGCCTCGTCGCCCCGCCAGCCGCACTCGGCACGATGCTCGAGCGACACGTCGATGGCCGTGTGCGTGTGGCCGCAGCACGAGTGGAGCTTGTAGCAGTTCTCGGGAAGCTTCCAGTGCGAGCCTAACGCTTCGGTCACGCGGCTGGCGTCGAAGTCCGTCGTGGTGGCGCGAAAGAAGCCGCGCTCCCCCTCCAGGATTCGCGTCGCCCCGGTGAAGCCGACGCGGGCGAGGTCGGCGGCCAGCACGCCGTTCATCGCCGCCTTGCCCGGGTGCAGCGCCTTGCTCATTGCCCCGTCGGCGTTGAACTCCCACAATCCGCTCGCTTGCGTCCCGGCACTCCCCAGCGCGTCGAGCATCTGCGCGGGGGAGAGCCGGACGAGCGACCCGGCCGCCACCGCGGCGCCGAAGGTGGCCGCCGTCCCCGTGGGGTGCCAGTAGCGATAATGCGAGGGGTTCACCGCCTCTCCCACGCGCAGTGCGGCCTCGTATCCGAGCGCCACCGCCAGGAGGAAGTCCTCCCCCGAGGCGTGCTCGCGCTCGGCCACGGAGAGCGCCGCGGGGATCACCGGCGCCGCCGCGTGCAACGTCGAGCCCTTGTGCACGTCGTCGAGTTCGAGGATGTGCGAGGCGACGCCATTAGCCAGCGCCGCACCGGCGGCCGAACTGCGCGCCCCCGCGAACACCGTGGCATCGCGCGACGCCCCCAGCTGCCTAACGACTTCCCTCGCCATCTGCGCGGGCGGCTCCAGGGCGCCGCTCATCGCCGATCCCAGCCAGTCGAGGATGGCGCGATGCGCCTCGTCTACCACCACCGTCGGAAGGTCGCGGAAGCGGGCGCTCGCGCAGAAGTCGGCGAGGAGGCGTGAGGCGGGCCGTGGGGTCATGGGGGGAGGGTGGTGGCGGCGCGTCGCCAATCTACCTGACGCGACGCTAATAGTCGAAGTACGCGCCACGGCGCCCCATGTACCAGCGGCGCCCCCGCCCGCCGATCGCTCCCCTCGCCCTACGCCCCCTCCAGCCCCTCGATGTCGAGCTTCTTCATCCCCAGCATCGCCTGCTGCACACGCATCGCCTTGTCACGATCGGGGTGCTGCAGCAGCGGGAGCAGGATGCGCGGCACGACCTGCCACGACAGCCCGAACCGGTCCTTGAGCCAGCCGCAACGACTCTCCTGGCCGCCATCGGCCGTGAGCGCGTTCCAGTAGCGGTCGATCTCCTCCTGCGTATCGCAGGTGATCATCAGCGAGATCGCCTCGTTGAACTGGAAGTGCGGCCCGCCGTTGAAGGCGTGGTAGGTGCGCCCGTCCATGACGAAGGTCCCCGACATGACGCGATCGCCCGCACGATTGACGGCGACGATACGAGAGTGCTTGAAGAGCGACGTGTACAGCTGCATCGCCTCCTCGGCCTGGTCGTTGAACCAGAGAAACGGGGTAATCGTCTCGGAACTGCTGTGGTTCGCCGCCTGGATCATCGTCGTGGCCTCTCGCGTTGTACGGGGTCTCCCCTCGGCTTCTTCACTCGACGTTCGTCCGGTGGACGCCGCGCCTGCCACCCACCCCGCACGATACCGGATAGCAAACGGGCGCGGCAGGAATCCCCGCCGCGCCCGTTTGCCTGATCGACGCGACGTTACGACACCGTCGCGTGCTGCAGGTCCTGCACCGCCTTCAGGAGGAGCTTCATCTTCGGGGCGTCGCACGACGAGCGCGCGTCGTTCTCCACCTGCGTGGCCAGCGCCCCCAACTGCGACGTGCGCTGCACGCCCGGGGCCCGCTCGGCACTGGAGAGCGCCGAGCGCACCTCGGAAATGCGATTCGCCGGGAGGCACTTGTTGCGCTCGAGCTGGTCGACGTAGGCACGCGCGAGCGCGAACGACGGCGGCCAGGCGATCTTCGGCTGCCCCTGCGCGTTGAGGTGCGTCCAGCGCACCGTCTTCGCCGCGTCGATCTCATTCTGCGAGACGTACTGGCTCGGCACGAGGTCGGCCACGTCCATCCCGCGCGCGATCTCCGAGCTCACGATCGCACCGTTGTACCAGTACACCGACCACGAGCCGCCCATCACGACGCGGGTCGAGTCCACCGGGCCACGGTCGAAGAACGCGATCTCCTTCGGGTTCTTGGCGTCGGTCCAGTCAAACACCGAAATGCCGCCTTGGTACCACGCCTGCACCATCACGTCGCGCCCGGGGATCGGAATCAGCGAGCCATTGTGCGCCACGCAGTTCTCGGCCGCGGTCTGGACGGTCGGGATCTTGTAGTAGCTCTCGAACTTCATCTTGCGGTTCACGATCGAGAAGATCGCGTTCGACCCCCACTCCTTCTTGTCCGAGGCACGGCACTTCGGCGCGCCGCCACCGCCCCACTCGTCGGAGAAGAGGATCTTGGTCCCGTCGTTGTTGAACGTGGCCGAGTGCCAGTAGGCGAAGTTGGAGTCGGCGACGGCATCGAGGCGCACCGGGTTCACCGGGTCGGCGATGTCGATCAGGATCCCGTGTCCTTCGCAGGCGCCACCCGCCAGGCCCAGCGACGGATAGACGGTGATGTCGTGGCACTGCCGCCCCGGGTTGATGGGCGAGCCGGGCTGCGGCGCGCTCCCGAACATGCGATTCACGACCCCCTGCAGCCCGGCGCGCAACGTCGCCGAGTCGGCACCGGTGGGGGCGCCGCTCCCGCCACGCGCCTTGACCACGCTGTCGAGCATGACACGGATGAACTGCCCACCCAGCACCATGTCCTGCCCCGACGACGGGTTCTTCGCCGTGAAGCCACCGGCAGCGCGCGCCACAGCTGCCGCCTTGGCGGCCGCCGCGAGGTCTTCCTCGCCCGGCGCGTGCGTCGGCGTGGAGGTGAGCCCGCTGAAGATGTTGGCCCGGTTCACCACGGCCGACTGCTCCGGGTGCGCCAGCGGAACCTTGATGATCTCGATCCGCAGCAGCGAAGAGTTGGCGTTCTGGTCGGGCGTGTCGCGCACGCACCCCGCCAGTTCGTTAGGCGAGCGCACCCCGGCCGAGCCCGACACGTAGATGTAGATGTTGTCGGGATCCTTGGGGCTCTCGACCACCGTGTGCGTGTGCGATCCGCGGCACGTCTGCACGTTGGCGACGATCTTCGGCTTCTTGATGTCGCTGATGTCGAAGACGCGCACGCCACGGAAGCGCAGCGCACTCACCGTGTCCGGCACGCCGCCGGGGAGGCAGTCCACCCGGCCGTTGTTCGCCTCGGCCGACATGAACATCAGGTTCTTGTACACCGACACGTCGTTCTGCGAGGCCGGGCAGCTGAAGGCCGTGACCAGCAGCGGCTTGGCCGGGTTGGTGATGTCCCAGACCACCGGTCCGTTGTAGTTCCCCTGGATCACGTAGTTCCCCGTGAAGGCCAGGTCGGAGTTGGTGATCCCGAGGAACCCCTCGGGGGAGACCGCCTTCGACACGACCTTCATGTTGGAGAGCGCTTCGCCGGCGTCCATGAGGCCGGCCTTGAGGCCGACGCGCGAATCCATGCGCGGATCGGCCGACGGCGACGGCGTGGTCGCGGGGGGATTGGAGCCCGCGCACGCGGCCGACGCGACGAGCGCGGCGGCGAGCATGGCGCGAGACGACAGACGGGATGTGCTCATGCCTGGCTTCACTCGGGTGAGGGGGGACGAAGGAGCGGAAGAAGGTGCGTGCTACAGCTGGAATGCTGCAGTCGCTACGGAAGTTCGATCAACATCTGGAGCATGCGGCGGATCTCGGTCGACTGATCCACCTCGACATCGGCCGCGAACTTGAAGATCGTCTCGTCCTGCCCCGCGCCACGATTGGCGAAGAGCGTCTTGACCATCGTCACAGCGCCACGGTGATGATCGATCATGTACGTGAGGAAGAGCCGGTCGAACTCCGGGCCACGCGCCGCGTCGAGCGACTTGAGCTGTGCATCGGTCAGCATTCCGGGCATCGACATCGCATGCGCGCCATGCTGCATGGCCTCGTGGCTCATCCCCGCGTGCTGCATCGCCGCGCCTGCCGTGTCGGCGACCGGCGCCTCCTGGTTGCGATCGCGCAGCCACGTCTGCATGAGGTTGATCTCGTCGCGCTGCGCGTTGATGATGCGCTCGGTGAGGCGGATGACCGCCGCACTCGCGCCGTGCGTAGGCGCCCACTTGGAGATGAGAATCGCCTGCGCGTGGTGATGGATCATCCCCGACATGAAGTCGATGTCGCCCTTCGTGTACGGGTAGCGGAGCGAATCGGCCCGCGCGCGGTCCTTCGCTGCCTCCGGCCCCATGCGCGACAGCGCCGCCGCGGGACGTGAACGGGCGCACGCCGAGGTCAAGGCGAGCGCGCCGAGGGAGAGGGTCAGGACGTGGGTGGTGAATCTCATCGGCGTATTCCGCGAGTTGGACAGCCGGGGGGGCGGCAGGGTTGCGGGGAATCTCGGGGGAAGCGCGCCGTGTGGCGAGGGGTGGGGACGAACCGCCACGATAGGGTGGCGCCTTGCGACCCCGCCACTGCCCTGCCTACTTCGAAGGATGATCTCCGCCCTCGCTCCCGCTCGCGCCTCGGCGCGCACTCCCCGCCCCCTCCGTGGCGCCACGACCGTCGCCCTGGCATCGCTCGTGGGCCTCGTCCTCGCCGCCCTTCCGGCGCGCGACGCGGCTGCCCAGGCCAAGCCGGCGGCACCACTCTCCGCGGCCCAGCGCCGCGCGATGCTGGCCACACCCACGCATCCGTTCTGGCGGACCAAGGCCCCCGACACAGTCGCCCTCGACATGGAGACCTCGCGCGGTACGATGACGATCGAGCTCATCCGCGAGTGGGCCCCCAACGGTGTGGATCGTTTCTACAACCTCGCGCGCGCCGGCTTCTTCGACGACTCGCGCTTCTATCGCGTCCTTCCCTTCTACATCGCCCAGTTCGGCCACCCGGCCAGCCCCTCGGTGGGGGCGACGTGGCGCGAGCGGAAGATCCGCCCGGACTCAGTGCGATCGAGCAACGTGCGTGGGACGATCACGTACGCGCAGTTCACCCCCCGCGACCGGTCGACCACGCTGTTCATCAACCTCAACGAGAACGTCTCGCTCGACTCCTCAGGCTTTGCCCCCATTGGCCGAGTGATCGCGGGGATGGAGAGCGCCGACAGCCTCTATTCAGGCTACGGTGAGATCCCGGCATCGCCGGCCCCGATGGGGAATCCGCGCCGTTTCTACGGCGAGTCGAACCGCTTCCTCGACAAGACGTATCCCAAGCTCGACCGGATCATCTCGGTCAGGGTGCGCGCGGATTCCGCGGCGACGCCCTAACGATCGACGCACGGAGGCGGCTCGCACGACAGGACGCCGCACCCTTCGTCGCATCTTCCCTCCCCAGATCATCGGTTCCGCCACCGTGCCCCGCCTTTCACGAGTTCGACCACAACGACGGGCGTCAGCGCCGCCGCGAGCACGACGCCCCAGTCGCTGAGCGTGAGAGGCGTGGTGCGCAGCACGCGGCGCAGCAGGGGCACGGCCACCGCCGACAGCTGCAACCCGAGGCAGAGGAGCGTCGCTCCCCACAACCACCGGTTGGCCGCCCCCCCGGTCGAGAACATCGAGCGCGTCGTGGAGCGCGCATTGAACACGTGCGCCACCTGCGCCAGGGCAAGGGCCATGAAGGCGATCGTCACGGCGTGGCGCAATCCGTCGCCCTCCACCCCGTACGCGCGCAGCCCGAATCCGAAGGCGGCCAGCGTGCACGTCGCCAGGACGCCCCCCTGCCACACGATGAGCCACCCGAAGCGCGGCGTCATGAGCGGCGCCGATGGGTCGCGCGGGGGGCGGCGCATCACATCCTGCGCCGACGGTTCGAGCGCCAGCGCCATGGCCGGAAAGATGTCGGTCACGAGGTTGAGCCAGAGGATCTGCAGGACGCCGATGGGGAGCGGCCACCCGATCATGATGGCCACGAAGACCGTCAGGATCTCGGCGAAGTTGCACGAGAACAGGTAGTGGATGAAGCGCAGGATGTTCTCGACGATCACGCGCCCCTGCTCCACGGCGCCCACGATCGTCGCGAAGTTGTCGTCGGTGATGATCATGTCCGACGAATCCTTCGCCACCTCGGTCCCGCGAATCCCCATCGCGATCCCGATGTCGGCCTTTCGCAGGGCCGGCGCGTCGTTGACGCCGTCTCCCGTCATCGCGACCACCTCGCCCTGCTGCTGCAGCGCCTCGACGATCTGCAGCTTATGCTGCGGTGACAC
Source organism: Gemmatimonadota bacterium (assembly GCA_016719105.1). Classification (NCBI taxonomy): domain Bacteria; kingdom Pseudomonadati; phylum Gemmatimonadota; species Gemmatimonadota bacterium. Next base: position 189,660 of record JADKAQ010000014.1, read on the forward strand.
GCGCGCGAAAACCGCCGTCCCGGTCACCGCGGCCTTCCACCCCTCGGCGTCGAGCCCCGTCAGGTCGCGTTCGTGCAGCGTGCGCAGCGCGTGCCCCGCGCCGTCCGTGTCGAGACCGAGCTGCCGCGCGATCTCGCTCGCCGTCACCAGCTGGTCACCGGTGATCATGATGGCGCGAATCCCGGCGGTGCGGCACAGCGCGATTGTCGCCCGGGCCTCGTCGCGCAGCGGATCCATCATCCCGACGACGCCCACGAAGGTGAGGTCGCGCGTGAGGTCGTCATCGCTGAAGGGCTCGGGGAGCTCGCGGTAGGCGAGGGCGAGGACGCGCAACGCCTCACCCGCCAGCGCATCGTTCGTGGCGACGACCTGCGCACGCCGCGCCGGCGTCATGGGGACGACGCCGGTCGCGTCGAGCACGCGGCCGCTCGCGTCGAGCAGCGCCGACGGCGCCCCCTTCGCGTAGGCGAACGTTCGTCCATCGGGGGCGCGGTGGACGGTGACCATGCGCTTGTTGCGGCTGTCGAACGGGATCTCGCGCAGGCGAGGATACGCGCCTTCGAGCGCCGCATGCTCCATCCCCGCCTTGGCCGCCGCGACGATCAGCGCCGCCTCGGTCGGATCGCCCACCACCACCGGCTCGGCGCCGGCGCGGTTGATCGACGCGTCGTTGCACAGGGCGCCGATACGCAGCGCCAGCCGTACGGGTTCGTCGTGCGCCGCGCCCGACGCCACATCGAGCGGCGCCCCCCCTTCTTCCAGGCGACCCGCAATGCCGTAGCCGGCGCCTGTGACCGCCAGCCGCCGTCCCGCGACGACCAGGATGCGCACGGTCATCTCGTTGCGCGTCAGGGTCCCCGTCTTGTCGGTGCAGATCACCGTCGTCGAGCCTAACGACTCCACGGCCGGCAGCCGCCGGACCAGCGCGTGCATGCGCGCCATGCGCTGCATCCCGATGGCGAGCGTCATCGTCGTCACCGCCAGCAACCCTTCGGGGACCGCCGCGATGGCCAGCGAGATCCCAACCTCCACCATGAACAGGAGCGCGTGGCCGCGAATCCACCCCATCAGGATGATGACGACGCACAGCACCAGCACGACGACGAGCAGCGCGCGGCTCAGCTGCCGCAGCTTGGCCTCCAGCGGCGTCCCCTTGGCGCCCATGTCGTCGATGAGGGCGCCGATCTGCCCCAGCTCGGTCCGGGGACCGGTCGCCGTCACCACAAAGACGCCGCGCCCGTCGGTCACCCCTGTCCCCGTGTGCACCATGCTGCGGCGATCGCCTAACGCGGTCGCCTCCGAGGCGACCGCCTTCGTGGACTTCGCCACCGGGAGCGATTCCCCCGTCAGCGTCGACTCGTCCACCTGCAGCCGCACCGCTTCGACCACGCGGCCATCGGCCGGGACGCGATCGCCGGCGGCGAGGAGCACGACATCGCCTATCGCGAGGGTGGCAGCCGGGACCTCATGCTCCACACCGTCGCGCCGCACGTGGGCGACCGCGACCAGGCGCCGCCGCAGGCCGTCGATCGCGCTTGCCGCCTTCCACTCCGTGACGAAACCGATCGCCGCGTTGAGCGCGATGACCACCAGGATCGCCACCGCCTCGATCACGTCCCCCATCACCAGCGCCACCGCTCCAGCGACCAGCAACAGCACCACGATCAGGCTCTTGAACTGGTGCAGCACCATCAGGAGGGCCGAGCGCTGCGCCGCCTCGGGGAGCGCGTTCGGGCCGTCGCGTGCCAGTCGCGCCGCCGCGTCAGCGGCCGACAGGCCGGTCGCCACATCCAGCTGCAACGCACGTGTGGTCTCGTCCACCGATCGTGCGTGCCAGGCACCGTCCGTGGAAGGGCGAACCGCGTGGGTCGTGGGGGATCGTGTCGCCATCAGGATGCTGCGTCCTCGACGTGCGGTGGCCGGCGCCGCCAAGGGCGGGCTCGGCCGATGTGCTCCGGTGCTCTACGTAAGGTGCACGGCGTGCGGGGAAAGTGTGGGCGATGCGTCACTCCGAAGAGGGACCGTGGCCGTGCGCCGGTGGCGTGATGGTAGAGATCGCCGGCTCGGCGTTCACCCGCATCCTCCCCTCTCCCCGGCGTCGTGCGCGTTGTCCCTACAGACAGGAGCCATCGATGGCATCCGTATCGCGGCGCATATGGGGAGAGAAGCGGGATCGAGCGAATCGCTCTCTCGCGGTCGCGCCAGAGGCGCGCCCCGCCCGCGCCCCCGGCCGCCCCGCCCGCGCCGCCCCCCCCGCCCGCCCCCGCCCCGGCGCCCGGGGGGGGCCGGGGGCGCGCCGCGCCCGCCGGCCCCGGCGCCCGGCGGGCCCCCGGGGCCCGGCGCGGCCGCCCCGCGCGCCGGCGGGGCCCCGGGGGCCGCGGGCCCGCCGGCGGCCGGGGCCGCGGGGGCCGGGGGGGGCGGGGGGGGGGGGGGCGGCCGGGGGGGGCCGCGGGGGGGCGGGGGGGGGCGCCGCGCCGGCGCGCCGGGACCGCGCGGGGGCCCCCGCGGGGCGGGCCCGGCGGCGGGGCGGGCCGGGGGGGGGGGGGGGGGGGGCGGCGGGGGCGCCCCCGCGGGCCCACCACGCGGGGGGCGGGGGGGGCCCGGGGCGGGGCCGGCGCCAACCCGGGCGCCCCCCCCCGGGCGGCCCGCCCCCGGCCACCGCCCGGGCCGGGCGGCGCCCACGCCCGCCCACGGGCGCGGCCCGCGGCCCGCGCGCGGGGGGGGGCCGGGGCCGCCCGGGGCCGGGGCCGGCCCCGCGGGGCCGCGCCCGGGGGGGGCGGCCGGCGAAAGGGGGGGGGGGGGGGGGGGGGGCGGGGGGGGGGGGGGGGGGGGGGGGGGGGGGGGGGGGGGGGGGGGGGGGGGGTAGGTCGCCGAACGTTTGGTGCGGGTTGGGGGGGGGGGGGGCCCCCGGGGGGGGGGGGGGGGGGTTGGGGGGGCGGGGGGGGGGGGGGGGGGGGGGGGGGGGGGGGGGGGGGGGGGGGGGGGGGGGGGGGGGTCCCGGGGGGGGGGGGGGGGGGGGGGGGGGGGGGGGGGGGGGGGGGGGGGGGGCCGGGTGGCGAGATGGCCGACGGCGACGGACATTCCCGGCGTCGCGCCCGCTCCCACGACGTGACGACGCTGCGGACCCACTCCACCGCTCACGCCCGATCCCCATGACCGACCACCTCCCCCGCCGCGACTTCTTCGCGCGCCTCGCGGCCACCAGCTTCGCCGCCGGCTTCGCGCCGTCGCTTGCCGGGCTCCCGTCGCTCGAGCGCCTGACGGGGTCGGGGGACCGCTTCACGCTCCCCGCCGCCGATGACGACGCCGCCATCTTTGCCGCGGCGCGCACGCGCTTCCTCTTCCCCACCAGCGTCACCTACTGCAACACCGGGACGTTAGGCGCCATCCCGCGCGACGTGATGGACGTGGTCGTGCAGGGGATGCAGCGCCTGGAGGCCGAGCTGCCCGACTGGCCGTATTTCCAGGCCGACGGCGAACCGCTCACCGGCTACCAGCAGCTCGCCGAGTTCAGGGCCGAAGCCGGCGCGTTCATCAATGCGCCGGTCGAGGAGATCGCCTTCACGCAGAACGCGACCATGGGGATGAGCTTCCTCGCCAATGGCTGCGAGCTTGCGGCTGGCGACGAAGTGCTGACGACCGACCAGGAGCACAGCGGGGGGATCGGCGGCTTTCGCCTGCGGGCCAAGCGGCACGGTGTCGTGGTGAAGGAGCTGCCGCTGGCGAGCGCCCTCGACCAGGGGCCGGAGGGGATCGTCAAGCTCTTTGCCGACGCCGTCACGCCGCGCACCAAGGTCGTGATGTTCAGCCACATCACATCGGGACGCGGCGTCGTGATGCCGGCACGGGAGCTCTGCGCCCTGGCCCACGCGCACGGCGCACTCGCCATCGTCGACGGGGCGCAGGCGGTGGGACAGATTCGCGTCGACGTGAAGGCGCTCGACTGCGATGCCTACGCGGCCAGCCCGCACAAGTGGCTCCTCGCCCCCAAGGGCACCGGGATCCTGTACATCAAGCGCGACGTGCAGCCGCGCATCTGGAACACGCTGGCCAGCGGCGAGATCGACGACAGCGCGAAAGGGGCGTTCCGCTTCATGCAGTACGGCACCGGGAGCCCGGCGGTCATCTGGGGGCTGCGGGCGGCGCTGCAGTTCATGAACACGCTCGGGATCGATCGCGTGGCCCGCTGGGATGCGATGCTCACCGCGCGGTTGCGCGCCGGGCTGGCCGCGATGCCGCACGTGAAGATGGTCTCGCCTAACGACCCACGCCTCGCCGCCGGCATCACGACGTTCGGCATCCGTGGGCAGAACGGCCGCGCGCTGCAGGATGCGCTGTGGGCGAAGCGGATTCGCGTGCGGTCGCAGGGAGAGCCGGGCGTTCGACTCTCGGCGCACCTCTACGTGAGCCCCGCCGACGTGGATCGCGTGTTGGAGGTGGTCGCCGGGATGAAGGGATAGGCGAGCGCGAATCGCCGGCGCGGGGCGCGAGCCGTCACAGGTTGCGGCGCTTCATTTCCTCCACCGCGAAGTGCGCCGCCCGCGCCGTCAGCGCCATGTAGGTCAGCGACGGGTTCTGGCAGCCGCTCGACGTCATGCACGCCCCGTCAGTCACAAACAGGTTGGGGACCTCCCACGCCTGGTTGTGCGCGTTGAGCACCGACGTCCGGGGGTCGCGCCCCATGCGCGCGGCCCCCATCTCGTGGTTGGCATTGCCCACGGTGCTCGGGCCGTCGGTGCGCGGCTGAATGCCGGTCGCCCCGGCGGCCTCCAGCAGCTCGCTTGCGGTGACCCCCATGTCCCGATGGATCGCCAGTTCGTTCTCCCCCCACTGCGCCTCGATGTGCAGCGACGGGATCCCCCAGCGGTCCCTGAGCGTCGGGTGAATCGTCGCGCGGTTGCGCGGGTTGGGCAGCATCTCCCCGAAGCCGGCAAAAGTCATGCGCCACGGGCCGAGCTTCGTTAGGCTGGCCTTGAAGGCGACGCCGATCCCCGCTCGAAGGTGCGATCCTTCCCAGCCACCTCGCCCCGCGCCTCCCTGGAAGCCGTACCCCCGAATGAACGCCGCGTGCGTCGTCCCGATGTTGCGGAAGCGCGGCACATAGATCCCGTTCGGTCGGCTCCCGACGATGCGCCGGTCGCCCCACTGCTCGAAGTCGCCCGACGCGCCCCCCCACTTGATGTGGTCCATGATGTTGCGCCCCACCTGGTCGCTCCCGTTCGCCAGCCCGTTGGGAAAGGCGGGCGAAGCGGAGTTGAGGAGGATGCGGGCACTCTCGATCGCCGACGCGCACAGGAAGACAACGCGCCCGGTGAACTCGACCTCCGCACCACTCTGCGCATCGACGACCTGCACCGCCGAGATGCGTCGGCGCTGCGGATCGTACGTGAGGGAACGGACCACGCTCCACGGACGCAGCGTCAGGCGTCCCGTGGCCTCGGCTGCAGGAAGGGTCGAGTTGAGCGACGAGAAGTACGACTTGCTCACGCAGCCGCGGTGGCAGGGCCCGCAGTAGTGGCAGGCGCTCCGCCCCAGGTGTCGCTGCGTGACGACCGCCACGCGCCCGATCGTCATCAGCCGCTCGCCCTTGAACCGATCGGCGATCCGCTCGCGCACGTGCTGTTCGGCCACGTTGAACGGCATCGGCGGGAGGAATTGCATGTCGGGGAGATGCGCGAGTCCCTCGGCCATCCCCGAGACGCCGATGAAGCGCTCGACGCGATCGTACCACGGCGCGATCTCCGCATAACGAATCGGCCAGTCGACGGCGACCCCATCGCGCAGGTTCGCCTCGAAGTCCAGGTCGCCCATGCGGTAGACCTGCCGCCCCCAGATGATCGACTTCCCCCCGACCTGGCGCGCCCGCAGCCAATCGAACGGGCGCTCGTTCGAGGTCGTGTACGGGTTGTCGAGATCGTCGGTCCAGAACTGGTGCGACAGTTCGTCGAAGGTGACCGAGCGACGTTGCACCTGCTGCCGGGCCTCGACGAGCCGACGATTGCCGAGTCCGCGGTAGCGCATCTGGAACGACGCACGATGCTCGCTGTAGTCCCGCTCGGGATCGATCGGGCGCCCCGCCTCGAGCACGAGCGTGCGGAGCCCCAACTCGGTGAGCTCCTTGGCCGCCCATCCGCCGCTGATGCCGGAACCGATGACGATGGCGTCGAAGTCGCGTTGCTGGCTCGAGGACGGCATCATCTCACCTCACCGGTGCCGCGCCATCGTAGCGCATCGGGCGCGGCAGGCTGTGCAGCACCTCGCGCATCCCGGGCTCGGACGTGCAGAAGCCCCAGACCGTGAGGTACTTGAGCACCGCGAACCAGTGCGCGTTGGCCGCGGCCCCCGCCGTGCGTCGGAGCGTCGTGACCTCGTCATCGAGCGCCTGCACCATCTCTGCCTGCTGCGTCGCGGTCGCGTCGGTGAAGGCGACGCCCCGTGTCGCCCGGCTCGTCGCATCGAGTGCCGCCAGCCCCGCCCTGAATCGCTCGGCGTCCGGCGCGGGATACCACTCGGCGAGCATGACCTCGACGAAGTCCGCGACCCGCGCGTCGGTCGCCCCCGGCGTGTCGGTGCGTGGGATGATGCACTCTGCTGCGGCCTCGACGATGCGCCGTTCGGCTGGCGTCAGGAACTCCGCGCCGCGTTGCTCGTTCGTTAGGCGCGCGTGTGTCGACGCCCCGAGTGCCGAAAGATCCCGCGCCGACAGTCGTTGGAATGCGACGAGCCCTCCCGTGGCGACCATCCACTGCAGCAGCACGCGTCGGTCCATGTCACAACTCCTCGCGCATCAGGTCGGGTAGCCGATCGACATCAGGTAGTCCTTCGAGACCTGCGCGCACCGCTTGGGGGTGAGCGCGGGATCGGTCACGGCATCCAGCTCCACGATCCCCCAACCGTCGAAGCCCGTGCGCGCGACTTCGGCGAGCACGCCGCGCACATCCACCTCACCCTTCCCCAACTCGACAAAGCGGTACGCGCGCCCGTTCGTCGTCGACGGGGAACGGACGACATCCTTCAGGTGAAGGAAGGCGAGCCGATCGGCATGCTGCCGCACCGCCGCCACCGGATCGCCCCCGGCGGCCTGCCAATGCGCGATGTCGAGCAGGAGGCGCACGTGGCGCGCGTCGGTTCGCGCGAGCACCCCCTCGACCTCGTCAGGCGCCTGGCCGAGGTTCCCCATGTGGTTGTGATACGCCAGCGTGAGCCCGAGGTCGGCGACGCGGGCGCCGAGGGCGTTGAGTCGGCGCGCCATGGCAGCGTGATCGGCGCCGGTTGGCGCGCGATCGCGCGGACGCTCGTCCACCACCTGCAAGAATGTCCCGCCACACGCGCGCACGAAGCGCGCATGTCGCAGGTGCAGCGCCAGGTCGTCGTCGAAAGTCTCGGGAGCGAGCCGCAGCGCTCCGCTCGAGAAGGCCACGAACGACAAGCGCCGCGACGCCAGCAGCTCGGTCAGCACCTCCGGGCGCGTTCCCCAACGCTCGAATGCGGCGGTGCGGAGCTGAATCCCCCGGAAGCCGAGCGAGGCGATCTCGTCGACCGCCACATCATCCTGTCCCCCCCAGGTGATGGCCGCATAGCCGAGTTTGAGGGAGGGGGCGCCCAAGGGGTGCAGCGACCTGGCGAGGGCCGGGAGGGCGAGCGCTCCGGCGAGGAAGTCACGACGTTGCATGCCCGAACGTATGAGAGTGAGTGGGGAGCGCAAGGTGAAACCGCGAGAAGCCACCGCACGAAGCTACGGGGCGAATCCCTCCGGCATTCGCGCCTCCTGCGCCGCGCACCCCAGGCGCTCGATATCGTCCGCTCGATCGGGATAGCGCCGCCGCAACACATCGCGCTCGCCCCCTTCGTACATCGCGCCGGTGAACCCCGGCGCCATCGTGCACCCAAACAGCGCATAGCGTCCTCCGGCCACGAGGTGCCCCGCCTGCCAGCTCCCCGCCGGGACGACGACCTGCACGTGCTCCCCGGCCAGCGGGTTCGCGCCCATGATCACGTCCTCACTCGAGCCGTCGGGATGGAGCAGCACCAGTCGCAGCGGATCGCCGCCATAGAAGTGCCACACCTCGTCCACGGGCAACCGGTGAAAGAGCGACTGGCTGGGCGGATCGTCACAGTACATCGCGATGATCGCGGTGCCGTGCGGTGATCCGTCCGCGAACTCGGTCGGCGACCGGTACGTGCTCACGAACAGCGTCCCCTCGGCGGGGAGCGGAACCATGCCGAAGTGGGCGATGAGCGCTGCGGCCTCGGGATGCACGGCGCGCCCCATCACGCCGAGACGTGCCGCGCCCACACCTCGTCGAGCAGCTGCTGCGTGCGCTGCGACTCGCGCATGCTCGCCTCCACCGCTTCACCGCGTGGTTCGCGCGAGAGCTCGGCGAAGTTCTCGAGCAGTTGCACGAGCTGTCGGCGGATCGCCGGGACGCGCTCGACGGTGATGCCCGATGGATTCACGACGCCGTGCTGGTGTTCAACTTCGGCCACATGACCGGCAAGCGGGATCGCGAAGCCCCCGGCCCAGTCGAGCACGAAGTCGTCGAGTCGCACGCGTCCGTCGGTCCCCATCAGGTGCAAGTCCATCAGGCACGTCCCGATGTCGAAGGCGACATCCCACGTCGCCGTGCAGCCACCGCTCAGCTGCAACACTCCATCGCTGCGCACTACCGCCCCCGACTGCGCGTCGCGCCGCGCGATGGCGAGCGCCTGCGTCAGCGTCGAGTCGTCCGGCGTGAACTCGACGAGCGCCCGCATCGCGTACCACCCCATGTCGCCCCAGGCGCCTGTGGGTTCCAGCGATGGATCGTGACGGATGTTCGACCGATCCATCGACGGAAAGGTGAAGGTGGCGTTGAGCGCCAGCAGCGTGCCGATGCGCTCCTGCAGCGTGCGACGCAGGAGCAGGTGCCGGGGATGGTGCACGAAGTGCGTGGCATCGAGGAAGGCGACCCCGTTGGCCCGGCACGCCTCCACGATCGCCGCGTGCGCCGCCGAACTCGTGAACGGCTTCTCGGCGAGCACGTGCTTCCCCGCATTCGCCGCAGCGACGGCAATCTCGGTGCGGGCCGTGGTCGGCGTGGCGATGTACAGCGCATCGATCCCCTCCCAGGCCACGAGCGCGCGCCAGTCGTCGAACGGTCGCGCCTGCGCGCCGAGGGCATTCGCTTCAGCGAAGGCGACGGCGCGGGACATGTTGCGGCTGGCGACACCAGCGACAACGACGCTTTCGGTCTCCCGCAGCGCGGCGGCGACCACCCCCGCGATGTAGCCGGTGCCGACGAAACCAAGGCGAAGAGGGGGCGTCATGACGAGTGCATCCCGGAGGCGTTGAATATGCGAGGAGGTCAGGAAGCTTCGGTGAAGCGCACTTCGAAACCAGCGATGTGGTCTCCGCTGCGAAGTTCGTACACCGGATAGCTCCCGTCACCCTCTCCGGACGGAATCACCAGCAGTTGCGCACCTCCCCCGGTCACGACCAGCGCAGGACGCTCCCGCACCTCGAGCAGTTCAAGCGCGAACGCTTCCCGACGGTCCGGCGGAACGCGCTTGAGGAACGTTTGACGGTCATGGATCGCGAGCGAAGCGTGGTCGACGTCGACCGCGGCCACCCTTCGTGCCGCAAGCGCGCCACTCCCTTCGCGCACCACGCGCACGGCTGCAACCACCGGCCACTCCCCGCGCGCCGAAAGCCGCACCTGCACCTCCACACGGAAGCGACCGGGCTCCACCTGCAGGGACCAGCTCGACGACCGCTCCGGCAACTCGCCGAGGTCGCACAGCGTGAGGTATCGCCCCTTCACTTCGAACGGCGCGCACGGTAGCCACGTGTCCGCGGCCGCGGTGGTGGCAATCGTCGCCTGCCGACCGCGTGCCCCGAGGAGCGTCATCAGTGCCGCATCGCAGCTGCGAAGTTCGATGAGAGGCTTCGTCGCCACCGCCCGCGGCGGCGCATAGTCCAGGGCGGCGAGAAAGTCCGGATCCGCACCCTGCACGATGCCGATCATGGACGTGATCGACGCCTCGCTCGTGCAATCCCTCGTGCGTTTGTGCTCGAGGGTGTCCCAGGAGTAGAGCATCTCGCCAAGCACCCCCGCACGCTTCGGGTCCGGGAGCCAGAAGCGCAGGTAGCGCCCCTTGGTATCCGTGGCGACGACCCCGTCCACAGGGAAGCCGGGCAAGTTCCGGCGACACTCCTCCGTGAGCGCGACAAACGAGGCCATGCTTGCATCCGGCTGGAGCGCGCCCAGCACCGGGTGCGCCAGGATGCGTTGCACGCGCCGATCGCCGAGCAGCGCCTTGTAGCGCGGAGGGAAGGCGACACCGAGCGTCGACTCCGCCGCCGCAATCTCCTCGGCGATGATGGGGAACCACGGCATGACTCAGGGTCCGCGTCCGAAGGTGAGTCTCAGGGCGACACGCGCATCGCTCAGCCGCAACGCCGGCGATGGTCGCACCCCAATATCGGACTTTGGACGAGCGAGATGAATGGCGACGGGAGCCGGACGCGTGTACTGCACGCCGGTGCACGTCCCGCCGTCGCCCCTGCGCTAGTCCTCCACTCGCGCATTCGTGTCGTACTGCATCGCCCCCGCCACATTCCCCTCGGTATCGCGTAACCAGATCAGGTGCCCAACGGTCGGGATCGTCGTGCGCGGCATCAGGATCGTCCCGCCCAGTGCGACAACCGCCTTCTCCACGGCGCGCACATCGGGCACACCGATGGTGCACTCGAAGCCGTTCATCTTCTCACCGTCGATGAGCGTCCGACGCCCCTGCAACGACGCCATGGGCGCGCCGGGATCGGTCGCGCCACAATCGATCATCCAGAAGCCGGGCGGCCCCCAAGCGTTGAAGCTCCAGCCAAAGACGCCAGCGTAGAAGGCGCGCGCCCGTGTGGTGTCGTCGGCATTGATCGCGAAGTGGCAAAGCGGTGTGGCGGGGCGCGAGGGGTTCGGCATTGGAGGGCGCTCGGCAGTGAAGGGGACGGTCGGTACGACGACGACCGCGAAACTACGATCTGGCCCGAGGGAGCGGCTCCCGCCAGATTGCCAATTCATGTCGAAATCCCGCCAGCCCCCTGCTCAGTCGCCCCCGCAGCTCCGCGCCGTCTCGATCGGCTTCAGCTCCGGCTACCACTGGAAGCTGAACGGCACCGACTGGGGGGTCCTCACCTGGGCATCGCGCGGTGTCATCAGCGTCACCGTCGACGACGCCATCTGGGCCGTCCCGCCGCAGCAGGCCCTCTGGCTCCCCCCCAACGTCGCGCACAGCGTGCGCATGGCCGGGCGCGGCGCGCTGCGGCAGGTCTTCATCGCGGCACCGATCTGCCGGCGCCTCCCAGCCACCCCGCGTGTCATCCAGGTCCCACCGCTCCTGCGCGAGCTGCTGCGCCGCGTTTGTACCGTCGGCACGCTCGACCGCCGCGTGGCCGAACAGCGGCGACTCTTCGACGTGTTGCTCGACGAACTGGTGGAAATGCCGCTGCACCCCGTCGAGCTCCCCATGCCGCGCGACCCACGCGCCCGCCGCGCCGCCGACTTCGTCCGCCACGATCCGTCAGCGTCACACGATGCCGATCAGGTGGCGCGCGACGCCGGCGCCAGCGTCCGGACGCTCGAACGCCTCTTTCGCGCCGAAACCGGGCTGTCGTTCGGTGCGTGGCGCCAGCGGGCCCGACTCGTGCACGCCATGACGCTCCTGGCCGACGGACACTCGGTCACGCAGGTGGGCTCGGCGGTCGGGTACGGCGGGACGAGCGCATTCGTCGCGGCGTTCCGACGAATGGTCGGCGTCACCCCCGGACGCTACGCGTTGCCGGCGCGGTGATTCGCGCGTTCGCCTGACACGCCACGCCTAACGCGTGGCGTAGGCCTGACGGTGCTCACCGCGCCTCCACCACGCGCTCGACCGCGGCCTGCAGGATACTCATGAAGTCCTGGGCGTTGGTCACCACGCCGACGGCCTGGTGCGTCCCCCGGTCCTTGAGCTTGCTCACCAGGAACTCGCTCGCGTCCACGCAGATGGTCGGCAACTCCACGATCCCGCGCTCCGCATCGTCGTAGTACGCGGGCAGCATGTTGCCCACCGCGATCGAGTGCAGCGCCGTCGCGATCATCACCGCCATCGTCGCCTTCTTCGTATGGGCGCGCGTCGCGTCCTGCGCCGCCACCATGTCGGTGATCACGTCGGGGAGCGGGCCGTCGTCGCGCAGTGATCCCGCCAGCACGAAGGGGACCTCTTCCACCACGCAGGCGTGCATGATCCCCCCGGTCACGATGCCACCCTTGACCGCCTGCGCGATCGAGCCGGCGCGGCGCACGGCGTTGATGGCCCGCATGTGCGCCGAGTGCCCGCCCTCGGTGGGGTCACCACTGCTCGTCATGCCTAACGTGGTGCCGACGATGTCGGCCTCGATGTCGTGCACCGCCACGGCGTTCCCCGCCAGCAACGCCTGGACGTAGCCGTTGCGGATGAACCAGACCATGTTGTCGCGCGCCCGCGAATGCACCAGCGCCGGCCCCGTCACCCACAGCACGTAGCCGCCGCGCCGCTTCTCCTCCACCAGCATGCGCGCGATCTCGCGATAGTCGATCGGCTTCTCGCGGGACACCTGGCTCGACATGAAGTGGAAGTCGCCATGTGCGCCGGCATCGCCCTGGAAGCCGCGCGAGTGCACCAGCACCCCCTCGCTCCCGTCCTCGGCGCGGCCGACGACGATCTCGTCCCCCGCGCGCACCCGGCGCCCTTCGCGCACGCACCACCCGCCGGCCGGATCGCGCACCAGCACGCCGTCCATGCGTGGCTCGCGCGGCATCGTCCACCGCCCATCTGCTCCCTTCACGTAGGACGGGAGGTTCGTGGTGGCGAAGAAGCCGTCGGGAAGCACGCCGTCGCGCTCCGCCGGTACCGTGCGTGCCGCAGGCGCCTGTACCAGCGGCGCGACCGTGAAGTCCGGCGCTACATAACGAATGTCGGCGGTCATCGACGCGTCACCATCACAGGATGCGCTTGCCCAGCGCGCTCAGGATCAGCTCACGCGCGATCTCGGCGGTCCGATTGCGCTCGTCGAGCACCGGATTCACTTCGACGAGGTCGAGTCCGATCAGCTTTCCGCTGTCGGCCAGCATCTCCATCGCGAGGTGCGCCTCGCGGTACGTGATGCCACCGACGACTGGCGTCCCCACCCCCGGCGCTTCGTCCGGGTCGATCACGTCCATGTCGAACGAGAGCCAGATCCCTGCCGTGTCCTGTGTTGCGTGGGCGATCGCCTCCTCCATCACCGCCCGCACACCGCGCTCGTCGAGGGCGCGCATCGAGAGCGCCTTGACGTGCCACTTGTGGATGTGCTCGCGCTCGGCGTCGTCGAGGTCGCGCAACCCGACCAGCGCCACATCGCTCGCACGCAGCGCCGGATGCGCCCCGCCAATGCTCGACAGCGCCCGGTCGCCGTGCCCGAGCAGCGCCGCCAGCGGCATGCCATGCACATTCCCGGAGCGCGACGTGGCCGGCGTATTGAGATCGCCGTGCGCGTCGACCCACACCACCCCCAGTCGCTTGCCGCTCGCGGCGAGGTGCGCCGACGCGCCGGCGATCGAACCCGCCGCCAACGCATGATCGCCCCCGAGCACCACGGGAATCCGCCCGTCGTCGAGCGCCGTGCGTACTTGCGTCGCGACGTCCGAACAGACCGCCGTGATGGCGCCGAGATAGCGCGCGCCGCGCTGTGCCCCCTTCGCGGCGTCCTCGCGGAAGGGGACGGAGACGTTGCCGGCATCCTCGACGGTATGCCCGAGCTGCTCGAGCGTCTCCCGGAGGTCGGCGTAGCGGACGGCGGAAGGGCCCATGTCGACGCCGCGGCGCGAGGCGCCGAGATCCATGGGGACGCCGATGATTCGAACGTGAGTCATGGCGCGAAGCCTATCCGGCGAACACCTAACGCGGAAGGGCAGCGCATTTGCATGCAGCACATGCGGCGGTCATGGGGCCGTTGACGCATATTCACGCGTCGCCATCGACGTGGCGCCCGCCCCGTTTGCGAGGTAAGCTCTCTCCCATGACCCTCCGATCGCCTCTCCGCACCATCGCGCTCGCCGCACTGCTCGGCGTCGCGACCGCTTGCCGCGACCTCCCCGCGCCGCGGGATGCGAGTGCCGCCATCGATCGCGACCTTCTCGACGTCACCGTCGCGCAACTGCACCGCCTGTACGACGAGCGACGGTACACCGTCACGCAGGTCGTGCAGTGGCACCTTGCGCGTATCGACCGCTACAACGGCGTCTACGGCGCACTGGAGACCGTGTACCGGAAGGAAGCGCTCGCCGAGTCGGCCAGGCTCGACGCCGAGCCCGCGCGAACCGGCAGTGCGCGTGCGCCGCTCTGGGGCGTGCCGATCGTCATCAAGGCCAACACGAGCCTCAAGGGACACGTGACGACCGCCGGGTGGGACGGCTTCACCCGCGCCGGCCACGAACTCGTCGCCCCGCAGGATGCCACCATCGTCGCCAAGCTCAAGGCCGCGGGCGCCATCATCGTCGGCAGCGGCAACATGCCCGACCTGGCCAACAGCGACACGAATCGCAGCAGCTCGTTTGGGCGGACCGGCAACGCCTACGACGTGCGGTTCTCCCCGGGAGGCTCGTCAGGCGGCGTCGTGACCGCCGTGGCCGCCAACATGGCGGTCCTGGGCAACGGGACCGATACGGGGAATTCGATTCGCATGCCCGCCGCCACCAGCGCGCTCGTCGGGGTGTTTCCCACGCGTGGCCTGGTCAGCATTGCCGGCATTGCACCGTTGGACTGGCTCCTCGACAACACCGGCCCCATCGCGCGCACCGCGTCCGACGCCGCCGTCGCGCTCGCCGTCATGGCCGGCGAGGATTCGCTCGACACGTGGACCCTTGGGGCGCCGCCGCAGGCGCAACGCCCGCCGTACGGGCCGTTCCTCACGGGCGACGCACTCAGGGGGAAGCGCTTCGGCGTGCCCGCCTTCGTCCTCGCCGGCGAGGGAGTGCCGTTCCACGGCATCCCGGCCGGGGTGCCGGAGGGGCAGGCGGACAAGCTCCGGGCCGCTGCCGCTGTCCCGCTCCACGCCGAGACCCGTGCGCGCTTCATGCAGGCGGTCGATGCGCTGCGCGCCGCTGGGGCCGAAGTCGTTGTGGCTGACGACATCCTCCCCGCCACCTTCGCGAAGCTGGCCAGCCGCGTCTCGACCTACGCCTACATGCAGGACGGTACCGACCGCTTCCTCGCGACCTTTGGCCCGGCCCAGTACCACTCGGCAGCCGAGTACCGCTCGGCCGTCGGGGCGCCGCTCTTCACGTCGTCCATCGGCAGCGAAGACCACTTCCGCAACATCGGCGGGGTGCGCCTCGAGCAACGGTCGTTCGACACCGACCCCGACGTCGAGCGCAACTACCACGCGCCACGACGCGCGATGCTCGCCGCGTACCTCGAGACGATGGACCGCCTGCGGCTCGACGGCTTCGTCTACCCGGCCATCCAGATGCCGCCGCCAGACGAGACGATGCCGCAGGATGGGCGCGTGAGTGAAGGACCACACTCGGCGACCAGTTGGGTCAACATGATCGGCGTTCCCGCCATCGTGGTCCCCGCTGGCTACTATGCCAACGGCCTTCCGTTCGGCCTCGAACTCTCCGCGCGCCCTTGGAAGGATGGTGAGTTGCTGGGGATCGCGTACGCTTGGGAGCTTGCCACCCGCCTGCGCAAGTCGCCAACGCTCGTGGAGGGCGGCCTGATCGCGACGACGCCGGCGCGCGAACCGTAGCCCATCGCCCGCGCACCAGCGCGCGGGCGGGGCGCCGAGCGCGCCACGCGGAGCGTCGGCCCTACTCGAACATGGGGGGGCCTAACGTAGTGATGCCGTAGCAGGCGTCGATCGCCTGCAGCACGTCCATGGGAGGAATGCCCCCCTCGGGCGGGGTGGCCGCCGCCAATTCCACGAAGAAGTCCTGGAAGCCCGCCGGCGTCACCGCGATCAGGAGCGACGCGTCGCGATCGGTGAAGTTCTGGTAGCGATGCATGACGCCACGCTTGAGGAAGACCGTCCCCCCCGCACCCACCGTCTCGCGCACCCCGTCGATCTCGAAGACGAGTTCACCCGTCAGAACGTAGAAGGCTTCGTCCTCGCGCGAGTGCACGTGCAGCGGTGGCCCCGACATCGGGGGCGCCACCAGGTGGAAGAGAGCGAGTGCACCGTCCGTGTCGGCCGCCGACACCTTCACGAGCGTCTCCTCGCCGACCACGTTGAGCGGTGCAGCCGTGCGCCCTTCGTGTGCCGCGAGGGTGAAGGCGGTGGGTGTGGAGGTAGGGCTAACCGTCATCGTCGTGCTCCCGTCCGAGTGGATGTCCCCGCGACCTGCGCCTGCGCCGCGGTTATGAGGGACTGCATGCTCGTCACCGCCGCTTCTTCGGCATCCTTCGCCGACAGCAGCCCGCGGTCGCGCAGCATCTGCCAGAACGGGGCGCTGTAGATCGCGACGCACGCCCCCACGAGGCGATCCCCCTCCGCCTCGCTCATCGCATCCAGCAGCTCGGCCAAGCTGCGCCGGAACGCCGCACGCCCTTCAGCCGATCCGTGCACCGGATAGTCGGTGTTGGCCGCCGCCGCGATCGCCGAGCGTGTGAGCTCGGCGTACTGCTCAAACTGCCGAAAGGTGCGGCGCAGCGACGAGGTGATCTCCCGTTCGGTCTGCGGCCAGCGCGTCCCCGTCTCTTCGCGCAACCGTTCCCATAGCGCCGCCGTGAGGTCGCGTCGCGTGAGGAAGTGCCGATAGACGGTGCGCGCCGAGATCCCGGCGCGCTCGGCGACCGATTCGTGCGAGAACGTCTCACCGGGCGCTTCGCGCAGGAGCGCGAAGGCCGCGTCGAGGATCAGCGCGCGCGTGGTGGCGCGCTGACGTTCGGCTGCGGTGAGTACGGGGTCCCCCTGCATGTCAGTAAACTGACATCGACCTGGCGGTCTGTCAAGCGACGAACCACGCGCTTTCCACAGCGCCGCGTCATCAACGCCGCGCGTTCAGCGCCCCACGCTCACCCGCACCTTCATTCCGGGGGCCACCACCACGCGCGTGACGCTCACCACGCGCCCACCGGGCACCGTCAGCTGCACCGCCTTCACGCGCGTACCATCAACGAGGAGATCAGAGACACGACCGGGAAAGGCGGCCTGCCAGACGAGCGCCGGGCCCCGGTGATTGGTGAACTCGGACGCCGAACGTCCGTCGTGCCGGATGGTGACATCGTTGGCGCGCACGGGAAGGTGTCGCAGCTCCACCCAGCCGCTCTTCGGCGTGAGCTGTGACAGCGTCATCACGTGTCGGTTGGCGAAGTAGGGGAGCAGCGCCGAATCGCCTCCCGGGGGAACGGGATCGACGCTGACACCCATCAACCCCGTCACCACCGCCCCCACCACCGAGAAGCTCACCTCGGGATACTCTCGGCGTGCGCGATCGGCGCGCGTCAGGTCCATGATCTGGTCGTACGCGAGGTCTGACTCGCCGTGACGATAGAGGACCTCGGGATGATGCGACTGCTCCTCGATCGGAGCCGAGCGGGACGCCTGCAGCTGCCGCACCAATCCCAGCAACGCCCCGCGCGCCTGGGCACCGTCAGCCGCAACCGGCCAGTACAACGGCGCAGAGTTCCACTGCCCCGCCGCGCGATGCACGAGTCGGTGGTCGGTGGAGAGGAAGTCGTAGAACGTCTGCGACGTGCTGTCCCACCAGGTCGTGTTCACCAGCGTCTTCACCGCCTCGGCCCTCCCCAGCCACAGGCGTGTAGCGGCAAAGTCGCCGCGTGCCTCCTGGATCCTGGCGTAGGCGGCAAAGCCCGCGTACTGCGCCGCCAGCAGGTCGAGCCCCACCACGAAGTGGTCGCCCTCCTCATGGTAGCCGGGGATGCCGCGCGTGTCGGCGAACTGGGCAAACGGGTCGCGCGTCAGCGAACGGTTCATGATGCGCGCTCGCGTCATGACGGAGTCGACGCCGAGCGACCAGCGCGTGACGTAGTCGGTCACCGACCGGTCGTAGAAGTTGAGGAAGACCGGATCGGTGACGTATGCCGGGTCGTCGGACCAGAGGAACATCCGATAGGCGGCGTCGAGTACGTCGAAGTTGGCCGGGAGGTTGTACCAGAAGTCCCGGTCGTTGCGATAGTCGGCGTGCGCCGGCTGTCCATGCCGGTCGATCTCCCACAGCGAGGCCCAGTCACGCGCGTCGCTGATCCCCGCCGCGAAGTGGCGGAGCATGTTGCGCACGTGTCGCTGCATGCCGAGCGCGTGCGCTCCCATCGCCTGATGGGCCACGTCGCGCATGCAGAACGCCTGGCGTCCGGGGAGCGCCGCCTCGAACCACGGACCGACGGCGTCCCCCTCGAAGGCGTAGGCGGTCGCCTGGCGCGTCGCCCACGTAAATGCCTTCATCAGCTGCACGTCGTCGCTCGCCAGCGCCAACGGCGCCGTAGATGTGGACGACTGCAGCGCCCCAGAGGCCGGCAGCTGCCGCGCCGCCGCACGCGGCGCCTGCGCGCGGGCGGGTTGCGTGCAGGGGAGCAGCGCGGCCACCGCGACCAGCGCCCGCCCGCATACTCGGCGCGCCACCGCTTCTCCGACCACAACACGGCGACGATTCGGTTGGGAGCGCGGGCGACGCATGGAGGCACCGTGGGATGAGCGGCGGTTGGCGGAGCGGGAGCGTGTCGTCGAACGCTAGGAGACAACCGGTGCCTGGGGCAAGGGCGCGCGTGGCGCCGCGGGCCATGCCTAACGCGCTGCCTCGCGCCCCCAGCGCAACACCCCACGGTCCACCAGGCCCCAGCGCGCCGCCACGTCGCACCGCGCGAGCAGCGGCCGCCCTTCCGGTGCCCGCCCCGCGCGCACGAGTGCCGCGCCCAGCGCGCAGTCGGAGAGGGCGATACGCGGATGGTCGATCCCCGGCCAGAGCCG
Organism: Gemmatimonadota bacterium; assembly: GCA_016719105.1. Taxonomy (NCBI): domain Bacteria; kingdom Pseudomonadati; phylum Gemmatimonadota; species Gemmatimonadota bacterium. Next base: position 208,621 of record JADKAQ010000014.1, read on the forward strand.
CCGGGTGGCCTCCACATTCCCGGAGAAGGCGGTGACCGCCTCCTCCACGCTGCCACGCGCAAAGGCGACCAATCCCCCCCAATGGCCAATCTCGATGTACTGCGAGCTCCCGGGCGGGTACGCCTCGCGCACGCTCCGCGCGACCGCAAGCGCCCGCTCCGCCTCCGCGAGCTTCCCCAGCCTCACGAGCATCGGCACGCGCTGCGCTACGATGTAGGTGCGCCCCGTCGTCGGTGGCAGGCTGGCGTTGTACTTGACCACCGAATCCATGAGCGCGAGCGCGCCGACATCGTTGCCCGCCGCGGCCTGCATGATTGCATGGTTGCGCATCGCGCTGCCAATGAGTTCGTGCCCGGGATCGAGGTTGGCGACGTAGGCGGCGCGCGCCTGCCGCATCATCGAATCGGCGTAGGCGGCACGCTCGGTGAGATTGACCGCCTGCAGCGCCACGCGCTCCACCGCGAGCGCCGCCGCCCGCCCCTTGTCGCCACGCTGCTGCATCACCGCCAGCACGCGCTCGGAGAGCGAGAGTGCCTCCGACCACCGCCCCGCGTTCCCCATCCATGTCGACAGGTTGCCCGTCACAGCGAGCACGAACGGGTGATCGGCGGGGAAACGTTGCTGCAGAATCCGGAGCGCCGCCTGGTCGAGGGCGATGGCATCGAGCAGGAAGCCGCGCTTCCCCCGTTCGGCGGCGCGCAGATCGAGCAGGGACGCGATCTCGACCGAGTCTCCCTTTCCAAGGCGCGCACGTACCGCCACCAGCGAATCGAGGTACTCCGCCGCGCGCATCGGATTGTCGGTCCCGATCGCCACGTGGCCGTACGCCTCCGCCACCTCCGGGTGCGTGGGCCCCACGGTGCGACGCAGCGCGCTCAGCACGCTGTCGGTCATGCGGCCGCCGAGCGCCGGATCGCGCGCATCGCGGACGAGCGCTGCGTGCGTCTGGCGCACCTGCAACACCGCCAGGTGATCAGGACCAAGCGCCGAATCGCCCACCTGTCGGGCGCGCACGAGCAGCGACTCGGCCGCCGCGTACTCTCCGCGCGACATTCGCACGGTGCCTAACGTGCGGAGCAGGCGCACGTGGCGCTCCGGCTGCTCCGCCAATCCGGCCGACTGCGCGCTGGCCAGGTCGAGGAAGGCCTTCACGCGCATCGTGTCGCCGCCGGGGAGTACCCGGGGGTCCGATCGCTCGAGCAACCCGGTGACGAAGGACAGGACCGCGTCTCCCGCCTCGCGCTCCGCCACCGCACGATCTCGCTCGGCGGCGAAGCGCCGTCGCTGCGCGACCTCGCGCCCGAACAAGGCGACCAAGGCGAGCGCTCCGGCCGCCATGCCGGCCACCCCCACGCGATGCCGCCGCACGAAACGCCCCGTGCGATAGCTCCACTTGTCCGGGCGTGCGACCACCGGGAGTCCATCCAGGTAGCGCATCACGTCGGCCGCCAGTTCGCCGGCGCTGCGGTATCGACGCTCCGGCTCCTTGCGCAGCGCCATGAGCACGATGCTGTCCAAGTCCCCGCGCAACCGCGACGCATCGGCGGTCGGCGCCACGGCAGACGGCAGGGACGGCAGCGCCTCGAGCGTCGCGCGTTCCAGCGCCTCGCGTTGGCCCAGCAGCGACGCGAAGACGTGCTGGCCGGTCAGCAGCTCGAAGAGCAGCGCGCCTAACGCATACACGTCGGTCGCCGTCGTGATCGCCTCCCCGCGCAGCTGCTCGGGGGCGGCGTACGACGGCGTCAGGGCCCGCTCGCCCGCCCGCGTCTCGTCCACGCTCGCGTCGCCGGGGGTCAGCAGCTTGGCAATGCCGAAGTCGAGCAGCACTGGCTGCCCGTCGTTGGTTACCAGGATGTTCCCGGGCTTGAGGTCGCGATGCACGATGAGGCGCGTGTGCGCGAACTGCACCGCGTGCGCGACCTTGAGGAAGAGGCGACTCCGGTCGTCCACCGGAAGGCGCGCCGCGAACTGCGTGATGGGGACACCATCGACGAATCGCAACACGAGGAAGGGGCGCCCGTCGGGGGCGGTACCGGCGTCGACGATCGAGGCGATGTTCGGGTGGTCGAGCTGCGCCAGGAGGGCGCGCTCCGAGGCGAAGCGCCGCGCCACGCCCCCGGTGCGGGCATCGGGGCGGAGGAGCTTGAGTGCGACCGTGAGGGTGAGCGCCTCGTCCTGGCGCACGGCGCGATACACCTCGCCCATTCCACCGCGCCCCACCAGCTCCTCCAGCCGGTACGGCCCGATCACCGTTCCAGACTCGAGTCCGTTCGGGAGCTCGTCGCCCGCATCCGACGACACGAAGCGCTGCTCGAAGCGCAGGCCGTCGTCGTCTCCCGCGGCGGCGAGCATCGCCTCCACTTCCGCGCGCAGCGACTCGTCAGGCACCGCGCGATCGAGGAAGGCGCCCCGCTCAGCGGCAGGCAGTTCCTGCGCCTCCCAGAAGAGGTCAGCAATGCGCTGCCAGCGGTCGTCGGTGGGGTTGGGGGCGTCAGTCATCATTCAGCATCGCGACAGAGTGCCCGCGATTCGGTCACGTGGCGTCGAGCCCGGCGAGCCCCAGGTCGCCCGCGACTTCCTTGCGCAGCCAGGCGCGCGCCGTCACCCACTCGCGCTGCACCGTCTTGGCCGAGATGCCCAACGCCTCGGCCGTCTCCTCGAGGGTCAGGCCAGCGAAGAAGCGACACTGGACCACCTGGGCGCCGCGCGGGTTCATCCCCTGCAACCGCTCGAGCGCCGCATCGAGCGCCACCAACTCCTCGGCTTCTTCAATGGAGAGCACCGAGGCGACGTCGTCGAGGCTGACCGCGTCGGAGCCCCCGCCGCGCTTGGCGCGCATGCGCGTGCGCGCCGAGTCCACCAGGACGCGCCGCATCGTCGCTGAGGCAGCCGTGAAGAAGTCGGCACGCCCGAGTTGGCCGAGCGAGTGCTGCTGCGACAGGCGCAGCCAGGCCTCGTTCACCAACCCCGTGGTGGACAGGGTGTGCCCGGTCCGCTCGCGCCGCAGGTGCGACCGGGCGAGGATGCGGAGGTCGTCGTAGAGCTGGACGACCCACTGATCGGCGGGGTGGGAGGTGTCGGCCACAGGTGGAGCCAGGGGGGCGACGGATCGACAGAGGACGAGGGAGCGCCGACGTACAGTCGCGACGAACGACGCGACCTGCGCCGTCAGTCGCAAGCGGCTGCAAGTCGGGTGCCCGGGTCTCGCGAACTTACCCCGCAGTTGAAATCGCGTCCATCGGTCGAAATGTCCGATGTCCAGTTCCGGCCACGGGCATCGCGACGTGGGATAGCAGAGGAACTGGATCCTCCGCCCCACCCCGTCGATGGAGAGGCTCGCATGCGTCCCGTGCAGGTTCTGACTCTCGTGGTCGCGGCAGCAGTGTCTGGCTGCTCCGACCCCGTGCTCGCTCCACACCGCACGCCCGCCGAGGCCCCCCTCGCCGCGGCACTCCCGTCCGCCGCCGTCAACGTCCCCGGGACCACGCACCGGCGCGTCAACGTCGATGGCATGCAGCGCGAGTTCTGGGTCCACGTCGGGCGCACGGCGCAGCCCAACACGCCAGTCCCGCTCGTCATCTTCCTGCACGGGACCAGCGGAAGCGGCAAGCAATATCTCAACATCTCACGCTGGCGCGAGAAGGCCGACACCGCCGGCTTCATCGCCGTCTTCCCGTCGGCGCTCGTGTACTGCTTCCGCGACGACGAGAACAACGACGGCGACATGGACGACCCCGGCGAACTCCATGCGACCTCCAAGTGGACGCAGGGTTCGCTCGGTGACACGTTGCAGCCGCTGTGCCGTCCGCGGGACTACCTCAAGCTCAGCCCCACGCAGCGGCAGCGCACGATGCACCGGTTCCAGGACGACACGCTGTTCCTGGACGCGATGGTGGCCGACCTCAAGGCCAACTTCCTGATCGACACCAAGCGCATGTACATCGCCGGCTTCTCCAACGGCGGGGAGATGGTGAGCCGGCTGCTCGTCGTGCGCAGTCACCTGTTCGCCGCGATGGCTTCGCACGCCGGGCATATGCACATCCCGCCTGCGCCACTGGGCGCGCGCCGCGTCCCCTTCCTTCGCTCCGTCGGCAACAAGGACGATCGCTACTTTTCCACCCTGCCCGGCGGCACGATGCCCGTTGTGCAAGCGGCGATCAACTTCCCATTCATTCAGCGCACCTCGGTCGTCCCGTACCTGCAGCAGGGGCTCCTCGCCAACGCCCCCGTGTGGGCGCCCATGACGTGGAACGGCCGCCGGATCGGGCGCTGGAGTTATCCTACCGCCCTGGCGGGCAACAAGAACCCGTTCGCCTTTCTGCTCGTCGAGGGGAACACACATGCATATCCCAACGGACAGCTGCACGAGGTGACGATGGCCGACCGCACGTGGCCGTTCTTTGCGGCGCACCGGTTGCCGTAGACTACGCGGCGGGCACATCGCGCTACGAGACCGGAGACGGTCGTTGGCATCACTGCGGTGCGAAACACGGGAGCATGCGTCACGGCGCATGCTCCCGTCGTGCGTTCGCCCCGACCGATGTCCGGATCCGCACGCGAACGTCGCGATGTGTGGCATGGGAGGAGACAGCTCCTCCACTCCATCTCTAGACAGGAGTTGCCCGCATGCGTCGCCCCCACGTGTTCGTCACCCTCGTCACCCTTGCGGCCGCTGGATGCGCCGATCCGGTCACGGCGCCACGGCACCGACCGATCGATGCCACGTCGGCCATCGGCGTAGCGGTGGCGCCGGTAAACGTCCCGGGCACCGCGCTTCGCACCCTGACGATCGACGGCCAGCAGCGCGAGTTCTACGTGCACGTGGGGCGCAACGCGCCGAGCAACGCGCCGGTGCCGGTGGTCTTCTTCTTCCACGGCAGCGGGAGCAACGGCTTCGAGCACCTCCAGAAGTCGCGGTGGCGCGAGAAGGCCGACACCATCGGCTTCATCGCCATCTTCCCCTCGGCGCTCGCGTACTGCTTCAAGGAAGACGCCAACGGCGACGGCGACATGCTCGACCGCGGCGAGCTGCACGCCAGCGCGAAGTGGACCTCGGGCCCCCTCGGCGGCCCCACGCGACCGCTGTGCAAACCCGCCGACTATCTCAAGCTCACCCCCAACCAGCGCCTCGCCACGCTGCACCGCTTCCAGGACGACACGGCCTTCGTCGACGCGATGCTCGCCGACGTCAAGGCGACCAACGTGGTCGACACCAAGCGCCTCTACCTGGCAGGCTTCTCGAACGGCGCCGAGATGGTGAGTCGCCTGCTCGTCGAGCGAAGCTACACCTTCGCGGCCGTCGCCATGCACGCCGGCACCTTGGACGTTCCCGTCGCGCCCTTTACCACACGCCGGGTCCCGATCCTCAAGTCGATGGGGAACATCAACGACAACGTGCCGCGGGGGATGCCTGGGCACACCTTGCCGATCATCCCGTCGACGATCGAACTCCCGTTCATGCAGGCCGACTACGTCGTCAAGTACCTGCGACAGGAGCTGCTGGCCAACCAGTACACCTACGGCCTGATGAACTGGAACGGCCGCAAGGTCGGGCGATGGGTCTACAACAACGGCCTGTTCGGCAATTCGAACCTCTTCGTCTTCCTGCTCATCGAGAAGAACGGCCACGCGTATCCCAATGGCGTCAATCACGTCGTGACGATGGCGGACCGCGCGTGGCCGTTCCTTGCGGCGCACACAATGCCCTGACGTACGACGGCGCGGCCTGCCGTGCTTTCAGCGGGCGGGTGAAGCGGCTCCAACGGGTACGTGCATGCCATCGAGAACCGAGGGAAAGGGGCGCCCTGCGCCTCCCCTCGCGCCCCCCTCGGCGACAGATTGCGGCGCGTCCGGTCCTTCCTCGCCCGCGCACCGCCTCCTCATGCCGCTGCTCCGCCTTCGCTCCCTCGTCGCCCTCATCCTGCTCGTCGGCGTCTGTTGGGCGCTGAGTCGCGACCGAAAGGCCATCGCATGGCGCGTGGTCCTGTGGGGCGTGGCGTTGCAGGTGCTGTTCGGCATGCTCGTCCTGCTCACCCCCGTCGGCACGACGTTCTTCGCCGGCGTGAACAACGTCCTCCTCAACGTGATGCACTTCGCCGAGTCGGGGGCGAAGTTCCTCTTCGGGGACCTGATCTTCAACAACATCCCCGTCGGCCCGGGGACGCCGGGTGGCAACGCGCCCATCACCCCTGGAGCGACGGTCGCGCGCACCGGCGCCTACTTCGCCTTCCACGTCCTCCCGACGATCATCTTCTTCTCGTCGCTGATGGCGGTGCTGTACCACCTCAAGATCATGCAGCGCGTGGTGCACGGCGTCGCCTGGGTGATGCAGCGGACGATGGGAACGTCGGGGGCCGAGACGCTGGCCACCGCCGGGGGGATTTTCGTAGGGCTGATGGAGACGCCGTTACTCGTTAGGCCGTACCTCGAGCGCATGACGCGCTCCGAGGTCTTTGCGCTCATGGTCGCCGGGCTCGCCTCGATCAGCGGCGGCCTGCTCGTGGCCTACGTCGGGCTCCTCTCGCCCTTCTTCCCCGACATCGGCGGCCACCTCGTCTCGGCGTCGTTCATGTCGGCGCCGGCGGCGCTCGCCGTCGCCAAGCTCCTCTTCCCCGAGACCGAAGGGGCCGAGACATCGCGCGCACTCCCGGTGGAGTCGGAGCAGCGACACGACGTGAACCTCATCGACGCTGCCGGTCGCGGGGCCAACGAAGGGCTGTTCATGGCGCTCAAGGTGGGGGCGATGCTCATCGCCTTCCTATCACTGCTCGAGATGGCGAACGCCGGCTTTGGCTGGATGGGGCGCATCGTCGGCTTCGAACACCTCACGCTGCAAGGGGTGCTGGGCGTCGTGATGTCGCCGGTCGCCTGGATCATCGGCGTTCCGTGGACCGACGCGCGCATCGTCGGAGAACTGATCGGCGTGAAGACGATCCTCAACGAGTTCGTCGCCTACCGGCAACTCGCCGATCACCTGCAGGGCGCCGGCGCGTTGCAGCAGCGTTCGGTGGTGCTGGCGAGCTACGCGCTGGCCGGCTTTGCCAACTTCGGGTCGATCGCCATGCAGATTGCCGGGATGGGCGAACTCGCCCCCGGCAAGCGCACGATGCTCGCCGAACTGGGGATGCGTGCCCTGTTAGGCGGAGCCATCGCCGGACTCATGACGGCGGCGGTCGCCGGACTCGTCCTCCCCTGAGTCGGATGACGATGACCGACGGTGTGCGCGAACTGGTGGTTGGCGGAACGCTCACGCTCGACACCACCGAGCGCGCTGGGGAGGTGCACGCCGACGTCCCCGGGGGCTCGGCACTCTACGCGGCCACGGCCGCGAGCGTCGCCCTCCCCGCGCGCATCGTCGGGACCGTGGGGACCGACTTTGCCTTCGACGCGCTGCGCGACGTCTGGTCGCGCGGCGTCGATCCCTCTGCCATCGAGATCCTTGAGGGCAGGACCTTCCGCTGGCACGCACGCTACGACGCCGACGGCGACGACCGCGTGACGCTCGCGCGCGATCGCGGCGTCGCCGACGGGCGCACGCCTCCAGTACCGGCGCACCGCGACTCCAACTACGCCCTGCTGCTCGGCAGCACCAATCCGCGTATCCAGCAGGGCCTGCGCGACGCCTCCCCCGATGCCCGCGTGGTGGGGCTCGACAGCATGTCGCACTGGTGGAGCGAGCGCCCGACGGAACTGCTCGCCCTGCTGAAGCGGATCGACGTCCTGTTCGTGGACGAGGGTGAGATGGCGCTCGCCGTCGGCACCACCGACCCGACGGAGGGGGCCGACCGACTGCTCGCCCTCGGCCCCGCGCTCGTCGTCGTCAAGCGCGGGTCGCGCGGAGCGTGGATCAGGCGTCGGGGTCAGGCCCCGCTGCAAGCAGACGCCGTCGCCCTCGCCCGCGTGGCCGATCCCACGGGGGCAGGCGACGCCTTCGCCGGTGCCTTCATCACCTCGCTGGGACGGTGGCCCGAGCGAGGCGATGCACACGCGCTGCGATTCGCCTCGGCCGTCGCGTCGTTCGCCGTCGAGGGAATCGGGACCAGCGTCCTCGCGCGCGCCACGCCCAACGACGTACGACGGCGGATGGCCACGCTGTACGTCGGCACGGCCTGAACCGTGCCGGTGAGGCGCGCCGCGTCGCCAGGACGCGCGCGCCGTGAACCCGCCAGGCCGACTGGCGTTAGGCGAGGTCGCCGGCGGCGGCCTGAACGTCCGGTGCCGCCTCGTCCACGTGGCTCAACATGCAACAGCCGCCCCCTGCCCGTTTGGCGCGATACAGCGCGCGATCGGCAAGCTGCAGCGCGTGCAGCAGCGGCGTGCTCCCTCCCACGCAGACCGCAATCCCGATGCTCGCCCCCACCCGCACCTCCACCGGACCGATCGCGATGGGCTGCGACGCGAGGTCGATCACCCTGGCCGCGAGCGTCTCGGCCCCGGCCGCACTGGAAACGCCGCTCTGGACGATGGCAAACTCGTCCCCGCCGAGTCGCACCACGATATCGTCCCGCCTGACGAGTCCCTGCAGCCGGCGCGCGATCACCTGCAGCACCTCGTCGCCCGCCGCATGCCCGTGCGTGTCGTTGACCGGCTTGAAGTGGTCGAGGTCGATGTAGTGGAAGGCGTATCCGTCCGACGCATTGCGGCGCTCGACCTGGCCGTCCTTGAGCAGCGACGCGAAGCCGACGCCGGTTGGGAAGCCCGGTGAGGACGTCGGTTTCGGCGTCGTGCCGCAGGACCTCGAGGCGGAGGCGTTCCGTCAGGTCCTGCAACATCCCGACGACGACGACCTCGTCGCCGAGCTCCCGCGGACGCACTTCCCACTTGAGCTCCGCAATGAAGCTCCCCCCGGTGGCGCGCACACCACCGATCCGCAGGCCGACGCGCGTCCCCACCAGATCGCGACGCAGGGCGTTCTGCACCCGCTCATGGTCGCGAGGGTCGACGAACTGGAGAAACTGCGCGAGCGTCCGCGGGACGTCGCCGACATGCGGCGTCTCGAACATCGTGGCGAACGCGCCGTCGCAGATCATGCGGTCCTCCGACGGGTCGTACTCCCACGCGCAGACCGCGGCCAACGACTTCACGTGCTCGAATCGCCGCTCGAGATCGAGCAGCCGCTCCACTTCGCGCCGCCCCAGCAGCAGCGACCAGACGCGACGCCCCACGACTTCCAGCGTGCGCACATCGTCCTCGTCGTATGGCGCCACCTTGTTCCCGACACCGAAGAGGAGCCGGATGCGTCCGTCATGCTCGATGGGGACGCCGAGATGGCGACTGAGCGGGGAATGTCCGGTCGGGAGTCCGCGCCGACCGACGACCGAGGCGTATTCGTTGTGGCTGACGGGGCGACGCAGGCGCACCGTGTCGGCCCAGATCCCGGCCGCGCTCACGGGGTAGTGCCGGTCGTGCACCGCCGAGCAGTGCGTGAGCGTGTCGTGCGACCAGGTCCCGAGTTCGATCGTCTCCTCGTCCTCGTTGAGAAAGTGGAGGTAGGCGACCTGACTATCGGTGGCGCGCTGCGCCACGTCGGCGCCCACCTGGATGATGTCACGCTCCGTCTGTTCCGGGCCGATCTCGGCTAGGGCAGCGAGCGCTTCCAGCTGCCGGAGCGTGTGGGCGTTGGAGTCCGGAGAGGTGTGAGGCACGATGAACTCCCGCAGGGGAGGCGTCGAGCATGGTACGACGTCACCTACTCCTATATATCGGCTGCTGCCGCGCTCGCCATCGTCTCATCCCGGATTTCCTGTCACCTCATGACCCATTGCCTCGGCAGAGCGTCGTCGGACGCCCCAGGTCGCGCCAGGTCACCAGATGTACCCCTTCGGCCTGTGCGAGACGCCGGAACTCCGCGTCCGACATCGCGCGCATGTCGCGCGCGCGCCAGTCGCCCCCCACCCGCCGTCGTGCTCGGCGAAGGACTCACGCTCGGGACGCGGGTCCTCCCCCAGGTGCACGATGAGCATCGGTATGCCGGGGCGGAGCCGCCGCAGCACGTCGCGGTGGTAGGCATCCCACGCCGCCGGCGCCATGTCAGGCGAGATCCCGCTCATGTCGTTGATGGCGATGTGGCCGTCGTCCAGCGCCCCGGCGGCCAGCGCAGGCGAGCGCTCTCGCTGGTGAGCGTCAAGTGCACGCCGATGTCGAATCGCTCGCCGGCACGAAGGAGCGTGGGGACGGAATCGACGAACGACGGGGGAGCCAGCATCGACGCGGAGTTCACGATCCCGGCGCGCACGGCGGACTGCGTCACGTGCGTGACGCCGGACGTCATCGCCATGTCGTCGGCGTGCAGGATGAGAAGGCGCGCCGTGGGAGGATATCCGAGCCGCGCCAGGAGCGCTTCGTCAGGCGCAATGTGCGGGACCGGGGCCGCGTGGTATCCGATCGCCACCGCCGCGAGCGCGAACCACCACCCGCGCAGCGCCCGGCCACGCGCGCCGGCCGTCGGCTTCACCGCAGCTGCGATTGCATGGTGCGTTCGCAGTCCGGGCACATGCCGTGCGACAGCGTGTGATCGCCATGCCGCACGATGTAGTGGTCCGGAGGGATCCACCCGTCGTCGGCGTCGTGGACACGCCGGCACCACGCACACACCGACAGCATCGTGCGCAACAGGCGCAACTCCTCCTCCAGGCGCCGTTGCGCCACGCGGTGGGCCGACATGAGTCCCGCCACGCTGAGGGCGAAGAGGATGAAGTCGATGAGCCGCCCGAGGGCCACGCCCGCGACGAGTTCCTCGTCACCCGTGACCCCGGCGGTCCAGCCGCGACTGTTGGCCACCACGATGAAGATCGCGAGGAGTAGCGCGTACGCCGTCCCGCTCCACAGGGCGTGCACAGGGCGCTCGGCGCTCTCGCGCGCCCCGTGCGCGTCGGCCAGCAGGCAGGAGATGATCGGGAGCAAGGTGAGCCACTTGAGCGATGCCCAATCGAGTTCGGCGGTCTGCAGGCACTGCACGGAGAAGAACGCCCCCAGCAGCACCAGGCCGGCGATCCGCAGTGTTTGCAGCGACGCGCCGGCGCGGATCGCCGCGAGGAGCGCCACACAGCCGATGCCGAACGCCACGATGAAGGCCGAGGACACCGTCGGTGTCAGCAGGGTCGTCGCGGCAACGGACGCGGCCGCCACCACCAGGCCGATGAGGGTGCCGCTGACGAGCACCCGCAGCTGCAACGCTTCGTGCGGCGTCAGCGCCCGGGCAGGGGTGAAGTACCGGAGGGCCGGGTTGAGGCGTGCAAGCATGGACGGCGACGGTTGAAGCGGTGCGACGAGTCCCCGACATTCTGCGGCGCCGTGAGGGGGTCGGCAACCGCCCGCCCCATGCGCCGCGGTAGCGTCCGTCAGCGCCTCCACCGATCTTTCGTGCGTCATGTCACCGCCGTCCGAACCCCCAGCCCCCGCGTCTCCCCTCCGCGTCTTCGTGGTCGGCGCCACCGGGAGCATCGGGCGCGCCACGGTGCGCGCGCTCCGGCGCCATGGCCACCACGTCACCTGCTTTGTCCGGCCGCGCGCCGGGCGTCGGGGCGCCGAGCCTAACGCCGATGCGGGGGCGATGGCGGGGGTGACCGTGCGCACGGGAGACGTCACCGACCCGGGCTCCATCGCGCGAGACGGCTTTCAGGGCGACCGCTTCGACGCCGTGGTCTCGTGCCTGGCCTCGCGCACCGGGGCACCACGCGACGCCTGGGCCATCGATCACCAGGCGCACGTGCACCTGCTCCACGCCGCACGGCAGGCCGGCGTGTCGCGCTGGGTGCAACTCTCGGCCATCTGCGTGCAGAAGCCACGACTCGCCTTCCAGCACGCCAAGCTCGCGTTCGAACAGGCGCTGATGGCGTCGGGCCTCACCTGGTCCATCGTTCGCCCCACCGCCTTCTTCAAGTCGCTCTCCGGCCAGGTGCAACGTGTGCGCGACGGCAAACCGTTCCTCGTCTTCGGCGATGGGACGCTCACCCGCTGTACGCCGATCAGCGACGACGATGTCGCCACCTACCTGGCCGAGTGCCTGGAGGACCCGTCGCGCGGGAATCGGATCCTCCCTATCGGCGGGCCGGGCCCCGCCATGACGCCGCGCGCCCAGGGGGAGATGCTCTTCGCGCTGACGGGACGCCCGCCACGTTTCACGCGCGTCCCGGTCGCGCTCCTCGACGTCATCATCGGCGTGCTCAGCGCGTTAGGCCGGGCCATCCCCCCGCTGGCCGACAAGGCCGAGTTCGCCCGCATCGGACGCTACTACGCCACCGAATCGATGCTCGTATGGGACGCGGCGCACGAGCGATACGACGCCGAGGCAACGCCCTCGACCGGCACCGAGACGCTGCGCGAGCACTACGCGCGGATGCTGCGCGGGGAAGTGGCCGACGATCGGGGCGAGCACGCGGTGTTCTAGCAGACGACCGCGCACGCAGCGCGCGCGTCACCGCCGCTGCGACTGCGCCTGCCGCTCGTAACGCACGTACACCACATCGATCCAGTGCCCGTTGGTGGTCTTCGCGCGATACAGCGGAAGCACCTTGACCTCCGCCACCGGCCCGGACTGCGTGAGCCGCTCCATGAAGGTGACGAGCTGCGGCATCTCCTCGAACTCGAGGCTCAGGTGCCATCCGCTGTCGCGTGGCGCCACCGCGCGCACCAGCATGCCGGGGACGAGCGCGGCCATGACGCGCTTGCGCGCCTCGGCTTGTCCGGCCACCGGCTCCCCATTCTCCAACCGCTGGTTCTCGAGGTAGACGGGATCGCGCTTGAGGCGCGCCTCCTCCCGTTGCTTCGCCACCACGCTCGGCCGAGGCGCCCCTTCGGCCCACGGCTCCGCCCGACTCCAGGTCGAGCGCGTCTCGAAGGTCCAGGGCAGCGGAAATCCCTTGCAGCCGTCCCCGCACCAGACCACGAACTCCTCGTAGTCGGTGCGATCCAGCCGCGCGACCAGCGTGCCGCTCTTCCCGCGCGCGATGCGCATCGCGTGCGCTCTCGCGAAGAACCCCAGCCCCGCCACCTCACCGTCGAACCGATCCGAGATCTCGCCCGCGCGCACGTGCAGCCACCCGTCCTCGCAATGGTAGTCGCGCGCGTACGGCGTCCCCTTCTGTAGCCGAGTCTCGTGCGTGCGGCCGTCCACGTACCCCACCGTCACGTGCAACGTCGTGTCGGCCGATCCGGCGATGGCGAAGTACTCCAACTCGGCCGGGACGCTGTCCCACGGGACGTGCCGACCGGCGAGCTGCCAGCTGATCGGCTCGGGGGCGTAGATGTAGCGACCGGCCATCGCGGGGCAGCGCCAGTCGTCGCCGAGTTCGAGGGGGCGCCACGCCTTGGGCATCCCGTCCAGGTCATCGTGGCATGCGGCGACGACGAGCAGCGCGACAAGGGACAGGAGCGCAGGCCCGCGTGAGGACGGGCGAACGGGAGCAGGACGGTGACGCATGCCATAGAGACGACCGAGCAGAACGGGCGTTTGCCGAACGCGTCGAGGACGACCAGATTGGCGTGCCGTCCTTCTCGAGCCCCCCCCCGGGCCGCGCCCCCCCGCCGCCCCCCGGCCGGCCCCCCGCGCCCCGTGGCCGTCCGCTCCCCACACGTTCCGCGCGTGCCGCTTGGCGCGCTTGCCGTGCTGGCCTGCGCGACGCTCCCCGCGCCGCTCGCCGCGCAACGCTCCCCGCGGCGAGCGGCCCGTCCCAACATCGTCCTCATCTTCCCCGACAATCTCGGGTGGGGCGAGGTGGGCGCGTACGGCAGTGTGCGCGGCGTTCCGACTCCACACATCGACAGCATCGCAGCGCAGGGGGCTCGCCTCGACAACTTCAACGTCGAGTTCTCCTGCACCGTGTCGCGCGCGGCGATGATGACGGGACGATACGCGGTGCGCACCGGCGCCACGCAGGGGACGGGCTTCACGCTGTGGGAGACGACGATCGCCGAAGCGCTCAAGCCGCTCGGCTACGCGACGGCGCTCTACGGCAAGTGGCACCTTGGGGGGACCAACTGGATCGACCATCGGACCCCCATCGATCAGGGGTTCGACGAATGGTACGGCATCCCCAACACCAGCAACGAGGCGCAATGGATGCAGGCGCCGGAGCTCAAGGCCAACCCGGCTGATTCTTCCTTCATCTGGGAGCAGAAGGCCGGTGAGGCGCCGCGGCGCGTGAGCGTCTTCGACACCGAAACGCGACGGCTGGTCGATCGCGAGGCGGCACGACGCGGCGTGACCTTCATCGAGAAGCACGCACGCGCCGGGACGCCGTTCTTCCTGTACTACCCGATGACGCAGCTCCACTTCCCGACGCTGTCGCACCCCGACTTTGCCGGGAAGACGCGCGCCGGCGACATCGGCGATGCCATGGCCGATGTGGACTACAACGTGGGGCTCATCACGGGCGCGCTCAAGCGCCTCAAGCTCGACGACAACACGCTGGTCATCTGGTGCACCGACAATGGCGCCGAGGGGCGGCGGCCGTGGCGCGGGACGTCCGGGGTCTGGCGCGGCTTCTACAACACCGTCATGGAAGGAGGCGTGCGCACGCCCTGCGTCGTGCGCTGGACGGGGCGCATACCGCGCGGGCAGACGCTCGACGGCATCGTGCACGAGATGGACCTCTTCCCCACGATTGCAGCTGCGGTGGGCGCCGACATCGTCCCGAAGGACCGGGCCTTCGACGGCGTGAACCAGCTCCCCTACCTCGAGAAGCGACAGGCCACGTCAGCGCGCGAAACAGTGCTCATGTTCACCGGCAACGACGTGCGGGCGGTGAAGTGGAACGACTGGAAGTTCCACTATGCCTTCCAGCCCGAGCCACGCGTGACCGAGCCACCGTTGATGCGCCTGTTCAACCTGCGCTCCGACCCGCGCGAGGAGACCGACATCAAGGCGGTGCACCCGTGGGCGCTCGCGCACTTCGATCGCCTGGTCGGCGCCTTCACCGAGAGCACCCGGCGGTATCCCAACGTCCCCATCGGGGCCAAGGATCCCTACACACCGCCAGCCACGCGATAGCCCGGCAGGATGCGCCGGCCTCCGCGTGCCTAACGTCAGCGTCGGACGTAGAGCGTGCGGACCACGTCGGGGGCCCGGGCTCCCGGGCGCGCGGTCTCCATCAGCAGCCGCCCCGACTCGTCGAGGGTGAGCCGCTGTCGTACCTCGGTCGGCGCCCCCCCGATCTCGGGCGGGTTGGGGTACAGCGTCGTGATCACCAGCGTGGCGCCGTCCCAGCGCACTCGCGAGCGGAGCACCAATTCGGCGTGCGCGATGTTGATGCGTTGGCGCGTTTCGCTCCCGTCGAGCGCGAAGTCGTAGCGGAGCTTGGGCTGGAGGTCGTACGACGAGAAGTGCACGACCTCGACGACCAGCGAGTCGGCTGTTTGCCGGATCGTGAAGGGCGAACCCCAGCCACCCCCCATGTTGCCGATCGGGAAGCGCGCATCGCCGGTGGCGGCCACGGTCGGGCGCTCGGGGGCGCTGTCGACCCTGGCCCACGCGCCGGCAAACGACGGGGGCATCTGGGCGCGCGCCGACGTGGCAGCCGCCAGCAACAACAGGGGGAGCAGGGCGAGGCGCGACATGGGCTCGTCAGTCGGGAGGGACGTGGGCCCGAACATAGCGCCTCACCTCGTCGGCGGCCAATCTCCGTCGCGCCATCCCGATGGGTGCGGCTTCCGGACGCTCGATCCTGGCATCACGGATCGACGACCCCATCCGTCCCCTACAGATAGAACAGCAGGTCGAGCGACGGCGGGGCGACACCCTGTGATCGTAGCAACACGCACAGCTGCGCCGTGTGACGGATTTCGTGGATCATCACATGCGAGAGCAGCGCGCCCACCGTCAGCTGCTTCTCCGGCCAGTCCTCCAGCGGAACCACGCGCGCCAGGTCATGCTCCGTGAGTGACGCGAGGTAGCGCAGCGTCTCCCCCTCGACCACGCGCCAGTAGTCGAGCAGCGTGCCAAGCGGAATGGCCGCGAACGACGGCCCGGCGTCGCGAAGCTCGGGGATGGCGCGCTGCAGCATCTGTCCGCCCCGGATGTCGCCGTTGATCCACCCATCCTCGACCTCGGCGATGTGAAACACGTAGTCCTTGAGGCACTCGAACCGAACACCCTCGATGAGGGGACGTGAGAGCAGTGCGTCAGGGACCGCCTCGAGGGTGCGCCAGAGGTCTCGCCGTGCGCGGGTGAGGTAGTCGTAGGTGGCGGCGATATTCACGAGGGGCCTCGCGTGAGGGGCTGCGGCACGTTTGGGGGAGCGGGCGACGGCGGCGCACCCGAATGCAACCGGGCGCGCTGCAGTTCGCCGGCGGGCGGGCGGTACCAGCTGAAGACGCTCAGCACCAGGAGGCCGGCGATGATCGGCAGGTACGTCGCAAGGTTGGCGGCCTTCGCCCATCGGCGCGCCTGGTCGGCGGGAATGCTCCGGGCCGCGCTCCAGCGTTCCAGGCGAATGGAGACGAGCAGGAAGGGCACGCAGAGGATGGCGGCCGCCAGGTACACCTGCCACCGCTTGGCGTTAGGCATGAGCCACGCCGACGAGAGGGGGACGAGGAGGAACTGGCCCAGCGCCGACGACTGGACCAGGGAGGCCAGCGCCATCCCCAGCGTCATCTCCACCAGGACCAGGACCAACCAGGTCAACGGGATGCCGATGATCGTCGATCGGGCGTTGGCCACCAACGAGAGTCTGGCACACTCGAGGTACGGCAGGGCCAGGAGGCGTCGCGCCACGAGGGCCTCGACCACGACGATCGGGACGAACAGCGCCCACGCTGGCGGCCAGACGAGCATCAACATCGGGATGCCGGCATCGGCGCGCGCCACCGTGGGCCACGCGACGAGAAGCGCCATGGCCGCGCCAATCATGGCACGGCCACGCGTGGGCGATGGACGCAATCCAGCCTGTGGGGTGGTCGTCACGCTTCGGTGTGGGATCGGGGTGCGCCACTTCGCGTCGCGACGTGTCGGACGGGTGACGCACCGAAGCTTCGCCACACCGTGCTGCAGGTGCAAGCGGGCGACAGGGGCAAGCGCCGGACGTGCTCTCCACGAAGCGCGCTCGACCGTCCCCGACCATCCGCCACCACGTGGCCCGACCGACAACGCGTACCAGTGGCCACCACCGGCCGCCCTACCCGTGAACTGCGTGCATTCAGCGGAGGGTCAACAGGCGCGCCGGCGTCGCCACGAGGATCTGGTGCATGTCTGCCTCGCTGAAGCCGCGACGCCGCATCAGCGGAACGACGTTCCGGAAGACGTGCCCATAGCCATGCCCCCCGAGCTTGACCAGGCGCGAGCGATAGCAGATGTCCTGGCTGATCGCAATCTGGCCCAGGTGCCCTCGCCCCTTCAACCTGCCTAACGTCGCCACGCGCACCCCATCGTTGGGCATGTCGATGTCCGACAGCTTGTAGTACGTCGTCTCCATGCCGAACAGGTCGAACTCGAGCACCAACCCCGTGTCGGCCAGCCGGAAGAGGCGGTCATCGTCGAAGATCGTGCGGTCGATGTGGCTCATCACCACGCGCGACATGTCCACGCCGCGCGCGCGCAGGAAGTCGGCGACCTCCTGCGGCTGGTCGGGGTGCCGCCCGGGATGCACCGTGAGCGCCGCCCCGCTCTGCTGCATCGCCAGCACCGCCCCTTCCATCACGCGCTGCTCCATCGGCGTCCACGGCGCCTGGCACCCGATCTCGCCGATGATCCCGGCCCGCACGCTGGTCCCCCACGCCCCCTGTTGCAGCTGTCCGAGCATCTCGGCCGCGAAGCTCTCCACCGTGCGCGCGGCGTTCTCTGGCGCCTGGTAGTCATCCACATACCAGCCGCACCCCATCACCACGTGCACGTCGGCACGACGCGACGCCTCGGCGAGCCCCAACGGGTCGGGATGCAGGCCGCCACACGAAAGATCGACCACGCTGCGCCCCCCGTCGGCGCGCAGGCGCGTGAGCTCGGCGACCGCCAGCTCCACCTGGTCAAGGATCAGGTTGCCCGGGGCGTGCACCTCGCCGTAGTCGATGGCAAAGCGCTCCTCCATGGGGATGTCGTAGCCACGGAGTCCGTCCGCGCGCCACGCCGGAGGACGGATGTCACACAACACATGCTCGTGCAGCAGCGTTGCCCCCAGTGCGTCGGGAGCGATCGGGCCAAGCACCGTCTGGATGAAGCCGGCCACCGGGCCTCCAACTATCGCGTGTGGGTGATGGCAGCGTAGGCACGCGCATACGCCGAGCGTGCACCGACCAGCCCGGCGATCGCCAACGGGATCGTGACGAGCGGCAGGAGCGCCAGCGATCGTCCGACGGCCAGATCGTCGTGAAAGATGCGGTCGGTGCCGAGTGCCACGAGCAATGGACCAAGTGTCAGCCCCAGCAGGTTCGAGATCAAGAGATAGAGCGCCACCACCTGCCCGCGCATCTCCGGCGGGGTGACCATCGCGAACGAGGTGCTGGCGATGCCGTAGGGATACCCCTGCGCAAAGGCGAGCGCCACGGCGCCAAGCATCGCGAGCGCGAGCGTGGGGGCGAGGGCAAAGGCCGGGACCACGATCGCAAAGGCGATCGCCCCACCCATCGCCGCGGCAATTGGCGCGTCGGCGCGGCCCTTCGCCGCCAACCGGTCCACGAGCCACCCCGCGCCCACGACCCCCAGCGGCCCCGCGAAGAGCATGATCATCCCGAGCCGGATCCCCGCATCGGCCGATGCGAGGGCGTGTACGCGCACCAGCACCGTCGGGGCCCAGGCCAGCGAGCCGTAGGCCAGCACGGTGATCGCCGTGAAGGCGACGATGACGCCGGTGTACACATCGCGCCGCGCCCACACCCAGGCCAGCGAGGCACGAACGCCGAGCTGTGGCGTCGATGGCGCTGCGGCGCCATGCCGCGGCTCATGCACGAAGAGCAGGAGGAGCGCCACGAGCCACCCCGGCGCCCCAACCACCAGCAGTACCGCCCGCCAGCCGCTCGTGATGCCTAACGCGCGCAACCACTCCAACCCGCCGGCATCATAGGCAGCGAGCAGCCACCCGCCCGCCAGCAGCGCGAGCGCCGACCCAACGAAGATCCCCGCCTGGAAGAGGGCGATCGCCCGCCCGACGCGCGACCGTGGGAATCGGTCGGACAGCAAGGACACCGCAGCCGGCGCGAGCGCCGCTTCGCCCACCGCCACCCCCATGCGAGCGATGAACAGGTGCGCGTAGTCGCTGGCAAACGCCGACGCGACCGTCATCCCGCTCCACACCGCGATCCCCGCCGCCATGAGGCGCGGTCGATGCGTGCGATCGGCCAATCGCCCGAGCGGGAGACCGAGGATGGCGTACAGGCTGGCGAACGCGAGTCCCTGCAGCAGGCTCACCTGCACGTCGGAGATGCCAAGCTCCGCACGCATCGGCTTCACCAGGAGGGTCAGCACCTGACGGTCGACGAACGACAGACTGTTGGCGAGAAACAGCACGATCGCCAACGACCACGCGCCCTGCGTGCGCTCGCGCTCCATCATCGGCTCGCTCGCGGGCGCGCTCGCATGCTCACCCGCACGCGCCCCCCTCGGCCACCCACAGCGACAGCCACTCCGCCACGAGCGCAGGTTTCGACGATCCCTCGATCTCGACCATCACGGCAAACCTGAACAGCTCGCCCGTCTCGCGCGACTCGGCCTCCGTCAGCACCACGCGACCGCGGATGCGCGAGTCGACGGGGACCGGCGAGACGAAGCGGACACGATCGAAACCGTAGTTGAGCGGGAAGCCGGCATGTCGCGTGTCGCCCGCCATCGCATTCGCCGTGATGTCGTGCAGGAATCGGGTCAGGAGCGAGAGCGTCAGGAAGCCGTGCGCGATGGGGCGGCCGTAGGGACTGTGCTGGTGGCACCACTCCGGATCGTTATGCAACGGCTCGATGTCGTCGGTGACGGAGCCGAAGCCGTCGATGCGCGCTTGCGTGATCAGGTACCAGTCGGAGACGCCGAGTTCGGTCCCGACGCGGGCGCGCAGCGCCCCCCTGGCGGCGACGGCCGAACTTCCGGACGGTGAGGCGTTGGACGGCGACGGGGACACGGGATCCTCGGGCAGGTTGACACGACCCAAAAAGCTAGTGAGCATTCACAAATGCGCTAGTGAACACTCTTCACGGGGGATCGATGAACCGGCGTGACCTGCGATCGACGGCGACGAGGGGCGATGGACTGACGATGCTGGGTTTATGGCCCCTCGCGGCCGCTGCGGTCGCCCTCCTGCTCGCGGGAGCCCCGGCCCACAGTCAGCCCCCTTCCACGACGGTCGAGGTGCGATACACCGCGTACGGCATGCCCCACGTGCGCGCCTCGACCCTCGCGGGGGCCGGCGAGGGATATGGCTGGGCCTTCGCGCGCGAGAACCTCTGCCTGACGATGGAGAAGATCGTGACGCTCTCCGGGGACCGCAGCCGCTACATCGGCCCCGACAGCGGCTACGTCGACGACTTCGTGGGCGTGCGACTCACCAACGTGGAGAGCGATGCCGTCTATCGCTACCTGCTCGACGCCGAGGCGGTGGCTGCCGTGCGACGCGCCGCCTCGGCCGACGTGCGGGCCCTGTTGCGCGGCTATGTGGCCGGCTTCAACCGGCACGTGCGCGGCACGCCGATGCCTAACGAATGGTGCCGCGACCGATCGTGGTTCCGCCCCGTCACCGAGGACGACATCTGGCGGCGCGTGACGCAGGTGCCGCTCATCATGACCTCGATGCTGCTCCTGCGCGAGATCGCGAGCGCCGCCCCGCCGGGTGCGCGCGTGGGCAACGTCTCGTCGCCGCTGCGTCACGACATCTTCCTCGCCCTGGCCCAGCGCGGCGGTCCCACGGGGGGCTCCAACGCCCTCGGTGCCGGGCGCGCGCTGCTCGGCCCGAACGGCGGGGGCTTCACCTTCTCCAATCCGCACTTCCCCTGGCGAGGCACCGAGCGCCTCTATGCCATGCACCTGACGGTCCCGGGACGCCTCGACCTCTTCGGCTCCACCCTCTACGGCGTCCCCGTGCCGATGATCGGTTTCTCCGAGTCCATCGGCTGGTCCGATACGCACACCACCGACAAGCGCAGCACCATCTACGAACTCACCCTCGACCCGTCGGACCCCACGCGCTATCGCGTGGGAGACTCGACGGTGGCCATGCGCGCCGTCACCGTCCGCATCCCCACGAGCTCCGACGTGCGCACGCACACGATCTGGGAAACGCGCTACGGCCCGATCATCGTTACTCCCAACCTCCCGTGGACCCGGGAGCGCGCGTACGCCTTCGCCGATCCGGAACGGGGGAACGTGCGCATGGCCGACACCTTCCTCGCCATTGCCCGCGCGAAGTCGGTCCATGGCATTCGCGACGCGCTCTTCAAGTACCACGGATCGCCGTGGTCGAACATCACGGCCGCCGACCGGCACGGCGAGGTCTTCTTCGCCAACATCTCCGTCGCCGGCTACGTCACCGACGCGCAGCTGGCCCGTTGCACCGTGCGCAGCGCCGCGCGGCAGTACGAGGACCTGGCCGACGTCACCGTGCTCGACGGATCGGACCCGCAGTGCGCCTGGACCCGCGATCCCCGCGCCCCGCAGCCGGGGATCATCCCCGCACAGCTGCGCCCGTGGACCATTCGCCGGGACGTGACGCTCAACTCCAACGACTCCCACTGGTTCTCGACCCCATCTCCCGCGGGAGCGCTCGAGGGATTCCTCAAGGTCATCGGTCCCGAGCGCACGGCGCGCGGCGAGCGTTCGCGGGTGGCGGCGCTGTACGCACAGGGGTTCACCCCGCCGTCAGGGGCACCGCTCACCCCGGCCGCGTGGGAGCAGCGCTTCTTTAGTTCGCGCAACCTCACCGCCGAACTCGTGCTCGACGACCTGCTCGCCGATTGCCGGGCGACGCCGCGCGTCACCCTGGAGGGAGGGGCCGCCGTCGATCTCACCGAGGGCTGTCGCGTCTTGGGGGCATGGGACCGCACCGACCGCCTGGAGTCGCGCGGCTCCGCGCTCTTCGCGGAGTTCGCGCGGAACATCGAGCGTGTTCCCATGACCGGCTTCGCCTTTGCGCCGCGGTTCTGGCGCGTCCCGTTCGACCCCGCCGACCCCGTCGGGACTCCGCGAGGGCTCGTGCCATCGGACGAAACGCGACGGGCGCTGGCGCGCGCGGTGGCGCGCTTCACCGGCGGCCAGGTCGCGCTCGACGCGCCGCTGGGCGAGGTGCAGGCCTCGTCGCGTGGCGGGCGCCGCCTCCCCGTCTCGGGGGCCAGCTACACGTACCATATGGTATCCCCCGGCGCCTTCGAGGTCGGCAAGGGGATCACCGAGATTCGCACCGGCGACAGCTACATCCACGCCGTCACGTTGGGACCGCGCGGGCCGCACGGACGCTTTATTGTCACCTACTCGCAATCCACCAACACCGCCTCGCCACACTTCGCCGACATGACCGAGGTGTACTCGAAGCAGCAGTGGATCGACGTCGCGTTTACGCCGGCAGAAATCGCGGCGGCGCAGGTGGGGCCCGTGGTCCGCTGGAAGCGGTAGCGGCGGCCGCGCAGGACGCTGCGCTACGGTGTCGCCCTCGCGCGCCGTACGCCCCGCCACCGGGCCGCGTACGGGAGCGCGAACAGGTAGAGCCCCGTCACCAGCAGGACGATCAACGGGATGAGCGCCAGGAGGCCGATCCAGAAGTCCTGTCGCTTCTGGAACAGCGCCACGAGGTTCACGACCACCGCTCCGGTGAAGGCGAGTGACAACCACCGGTGCGCCGAGCGCATCCAGCCATTCCAGTTCATGCGATCCTCCCGAGCAGTTCGACGAGCCTGTCCCCCATCATTCTCCAGCCGTAGCGTGCGCCGCCGAAGTTGCGCTTCTGGTCCTCGCGGAAACCCGACTGCGTCAGCTCCAGGTGCGTCCCGGTGGTCGTGGGCGTGAGCGTGAACGTCACCACCGTGTCGAGTTCCCCCACGACCCACGTGTAGCGGAGCTTCCGCTCGGCTTCGATCTCGACGAACCGGCACTGCACGACGCCGTCCCATCCGGGCTGCGGTGGTGCATGGAAGGCAAAGGTCGCCCCCGGTGCGAGTTCCACCCCGATCGTCGGGAGGAGCCACTGTGACAGAAGCTCGGGGTCGGTGAGCGCGCGCCAGACCTTTGCCGGCGGGTGAGGCAGGTCGAAGTCGAAGGCGATCGAGTCCGACTGCGACGGGGCCGTCTTGTCGTGTGGCGTCATGGGTCCATCCGCTCCAGAAGTCCTTCGAGTCGGTCGATGCGCTCTGTCCAGAACGCGCGGTAGTGCTGGATCCAATCGGTGAGTGGCTTCAGTCCCTCGGGCTCGACCCGGTAGTAGACCGAGCGCCCCGCCTTCCGCCCCCGCACCAGGCCGGCGGCCCGCAAGGTGGCGAGATGCTGCGACACCGCTGGCTGCGAGATGTCGAATTTCGCCGTGAGTTCTTTCACCGCCGCTTCGCCCCGCGTCAGCGATTCGAAGATTGCCCGGCGACTAGGGTCCGCGAGTGCGTGGAAGATCCGGTTCTCGGCCGCGGCAGTGTTGGACATGTGCTATTCATAAGTCCAGCCTTATGTGTTGTCAAGCCGCTCGACTCTCCCTGCCGACTTGTGCTCGTCAACTTTGCGTTGTAAAGTACTTCGCAATCCTTACCCGAGGCGACGCTCCGATGGGCACTGGCATCACGGCTACCGCAACCGGCGAGGGAGTGCGCGAGCGTGCGCGCACCCCGCGCCGCATCCTCGTCGAGGGCGCCTCGCTCGGCATCCTGGCCGACGTCGCCCTCCGAGGGGCGCCGGGCGGATTGGGGTGGACCATCTGGGTCCTCGCGCTCGCCGTGGCGGCGGTCAGCGTCGCGCGCTACGACGGACTCGTCGCCAACCGCGAACAGCGCGGCTGGCTCGCCCTCGCCGTCGCCTGCGCGATTGCCTTTTCCTGGCGCGACGCGGAGGAGCTGCGCGTGGCCAACGTGCTCGGGACGCTCGTTTCGCTCTCGATGTTCGCCATGTCGGCCGCCGGCCTCCCCGCCCCGTCTATCCTGGCGGCGCGACTGCGCGATGTGATCGCCGCCGGCGCCTACACCGTGCGCGACCTGCTGGTCGGCGCGCCCACGCTCGTGGCGCGCGACGCCGACCTCTTCACCCTCCCCGCCGCGCGGGGTGGCGCCTCGTGGACCGCTGTGCGCGCGTTGCTCCTCACGGCGCCGCTCGCCTTCGTCTTCACTGTGCTCCTCTCCCGCGCCGATCCCGTCTTCGCCTCGTTCTTTCGGTTGCCGACGCTCGACGTCGCGCAGATCGTCCCGCATCTGGCTCTTTTCGGGGTCTTCGCCTGGCTCTCTGCCGGCTGGCTACGTGGCGCCGTACTGGCCCTCTCCCCGCGCCCAACCCTCCCGGCGCACCTCCCCATGCGTCTCGGTCACGCCGAGGTGATCGCCTCGCTGGGCACGGTCATCGCGCTGTTCGCCCTCTTCGTGTCGTTGCAGCTGCGGTGGTTCTTCGGCGGCGCCGACGTCGTCCTCGCCACGACGGGACTCACCGTCGCCGAGTACGCGCGGCGGGGCTTCTTCGAGCTGGTGGCCGTGTCGGCGCTGGTGCTCCCGCTCATTCTCGGCACGCGCGCCGCCATCGACGACGCGCGCCTCGTACGGCGACACCGGCAGCTGTCGCTCCTCTTGCTCGTGCTGCTCGCCGCCATCATCGCGTCGGCGGTGCTGCGCATGCGGCTCTATGTGGGGTACTTCGGGCTCACCACCGACCGACTGTACGCCACCGCGCTCATGGGGTGGATCGCCGTCGTGTCGGTGGCCCTGGCGCTGACCGTGCTGCGCGGACGTGCGCGACCGTTTGCGGCGATCGCGGTGCTGTCCGGTTTCGCGGCGCTGGGAGCGCTCAATATCGGCAATCCCGAGTTGATCATTGCGCGCGGGAACCTGTCGCGGACGCCTGATGCGCGCGGGATCGACTACGAGTACCTGACGCGGTTGAGCGGCGATGCGGCGCCGGCCGTGGTGCATGCCCTGCGAGGCGCAGCGCCGTCGGCGCATGCGTGCGCGGGGGCGCGGGCGCTGCGCAAGCGCTGGGTGCGCGTCGAGGACACGTCGTGGAACCTCGGGGCGCGCTTGGGGCGTGGGGCGGTCGAGCAAGGAATGCTGGAGGACGAGGTGGCGCGATTGTGTGCGGGAGTCGCGGTCGGGAGGAACGCGGGAGTCCCGGTCAACGAGCCAGCGTCTCGTGGGCCCTGAATCCGTGTTGCTGCTGCCGATCGCGTGGCGCGCGTTCCCGACGACGCGGCTGCGCCGCGACGCGACGCGTGTGTGCCGCCGCGGCACCCCCGCTCACCTGATGGGCACGAGCGCACGTCAGGATCGTATCGCGATCGCCGGTACGACCTTCACCGCACGGGGATCACCACATCGAAGTTGTTGAACGACTTGTTCCGGAACGTCAGCGGTCCGGCTCCAGCCTTGGGCGTGACCTCCACGTCGATTGTCTCTCCCGGCCCGAACCGCAGCCGCGCCGGGCCAAGCGCCGGCGCACGAACGTCCGCGCCGTCCTTCGCGACGCGACGCCACGTCATCGCGGCGCCTCCTTGCAGTGCCTCCACTTCGACGGCATCGGCCGGTGTGATGTTGATGAAGCGCATGCGATACGTGACGCCCGGTCGCAGCGGCTGCTTGGAGTGATGCGCCACCACCAGCGCCGAATCGCCCACCCCCGCGACGGCAAACAGCACCACGCGATCACGCTCCGCGTCCCACTGCTCTCCCGGGTCCAGGACCACCAGTGCGCCGAAGAGGCCGAGCGACAGCTGCCGCACCTCGCCGAAGTGCGAGTGGTAAATGAACGTGCCCGAGCGCGGAGGGGTGAATCGGGCCACGAACGAGTCACGCGGCGCGATCACCGGGGCAACGTGAGTGGCGCTGCCGCTCCATCCGCCGACACCATCGAAGTAGCTCTCCAGCTCCATTCCGTGCCAATGCACCGATGTCGGGATCGCCAGGCGGTTGTGAACTGTGATCGCGACCGCTTCATCTCGTTGGAGCACAAGTGGAGGTCCGGGAATCTCGATCGAGTCGGCGGCCACAGCTCCTGGGGCCGCGAGCACGAAGCCGATGCCGACCGTATCGCCAAAGACGCGCGAGCGCTGTTGCACCGTGAGCGCGATGCGTCGAGGATTGACCGAAGCACGCTCGGGCGCGGGACCTGTCACGTCGATCCCCATGACGAGTCCCGACATTCCGTGCACGGCATTCTCGGGATGCACGTCCGCTGCCAACCGGGTCGTGTCGCCGCGCAGGCTGGCCGCCCACATCCGCGACGCCACGGGGAGTTCCCGTTCCTGCACGTGATCGACGTGGAAGGCGTCGTGGCAGTGGAAGAGCCACCGCCCGGCGCGTAACGGGCTCCAGGTGATCGACATCGTCTCCTTCAGCCCCAGCAGCTCGGTGACTGCCAAACGCTGCTGTGCTGTCGTATACGCCGTGTCCCCCGTTCGCGTGCCCCGCGCGTCGACGCGAAAGTACGCACCGTGCAGGTGCATCGGGTGCAGGCTCCCGGCGAAGTTGATCACGCGCCAATGCACGGAGTCCCCGACGGCCACCTGCAGCCGCTCCGTGTGCGGCCACATCTTGCCGTTCATCGCCAGCAGGAAGGTGGAATCGCCGTCGATTGGCGGCGCACCGGCCCAGGCGGTGATCGCGAAGATTCGATCCGGTGGCGCATTCACCGAGTCCACCACGATGACGCCACTGAGCTGTCCTCCGCGTCCGCCGCTCCAGGACTGGGCTCCTCGCCGCGTGCTCCCGAAATATCCGTAGAGCCCTGGTCGCTCGCCCCGGAACAGCGCGCGTCCCGTATCGCCAGGTGCGACGACCAGGGTGTCGGGCGATCGCGGATCGCGCAGGCCGGCAACGAGCAGCGTATCGCGTAGCCGGTTGACCAGGGTGATCGACACCGAGTCACCGACCGGGACGCGAAGCAATGGCCCCGGAACCGACGGTTCCTTTCCTGCCTCCGCAAAGGTCGCCACTTCGAGCGCGGGACCGTCGTCCGCCGACGGACGCCAGAACGCCTGACGTGCCTCGAGCGCCACGATGAGCGTTTTCCCTGCTCGTGTCCCGACGCTCACCCGCAGGTCGTTCGGCTGCGCGGTCGGAGTGGGCTCGACCGCCGGCGCGGGCGCATCACATGCCATGAGGACGGCGAGCAGCGTGGCCACTGTCGCTCGACGTCGCACAACGTCGGGCGAGTGCCTAACGTGCGGCCGCCGTGTGTCTGCGTGAGGCCATTCAGCGCGGAGGGGCAGCATGCGCTCTCGTGAGGGAGGGGCGGCGAAGATCGCCGCTGGGGACGATGTAGGGCACCGGGGACGGAGTCAACACACCTCTCCCTCCCGGAGGTGATCCCCTCGGCCTACGGCCTGAACCCGAACCCCACCCGTCCTACCTTCCGCAGCGGCGCCGCCAGGTTGGCGAACTCGCACAACAGGGCCCGTGTCTCGCTCGGCGCGATGATCTCCTCGACGCCGAACTTTTCTGCCGTCCGGAAGGGCGACCGCACCCGGTTGAGCCGTTCCGTGATCTCGCGCCGAGCCGCGTCGCGATCGTCGGCGGCGTCGAGTTGCGCCTTGTACGCCACTTCGATCCCGCCCTCGATCGGGAGCGACCCCCAGTCCCCCGACGGCCAGGCGTAGCGGTACTTGAAGCGCGTGTGGTTCGACATCCCGCCGGCCGCAACACCGAACGCCTTGCGGACGATGACCGTGCACCACGGGACGGTCGCCTGGTACACGGTGGCGAGGGCGCGACCGCCATGCCGCAACGTCCCCGCCTTCTCTGCCTCGACGCCGATCATGAGCCCCGGGATGTCCACGAAGTTCACCACCGGCAGGTGAAACGATTCGGCTAACTCGACAAAGCGGGTGAGCTTTTGCGCTGCCTCGGCTGTCCAGGCGCCAGCGCTGACGCTGACGTCGCTGGCCACCACCGCCACCGGCCAGCCATCGAGGCGAGCGAAGGCCGTGATGATCGAACCGCCCCAGCGGCGCCCGATCTCGAAGAGCGAGTCGCGGTCGACGATGGCCTCGAGGATGGGACGCATCTTGTAGGTCAGCCGCCGGTCGCGCGGAATGGCGCCATCGAGCCAGCGTTCGCTGCGATCGGCGGGGTCGTCCGCTGTCACGCGGTCGCTCACGGCGTCGACGGACGACGGCAGGTACGACAGGAAGCGCCGCGCCAGCGCCAGCGCTCCCGCCTCGTCGTCGGCCAGGTCGTCGACCGCGCCGCTGCGCGCATGCACCTCCGCCCCACCCAACTCGTCCTTGGTCACCGCGCGCCCCGCGGCGGTGACCAGTGCCGGGCCGGCGGCGAACATCTGCCCGATCCCCTTCACCAGCACCGAGTAGTGCGACGACACCAGCCGCGCCGCCCCCAGCCCCGCCACCGGCCCCAGCCCTAACGAGACCACCGGGACCGTCGCCAGGTTGTCGACCAACCAGTCCCACCCCGGCAGCGCCGGGATGTAGGTGAAGCCGCTCGTCTCGAGCGTCTTGACCGATCCGCCACCGCCCGTCCCGTCGATGAGGCGCACGATGGGGAGGCGCAGCTCGTTGGCCATCTGTTCCGCCTGCACCTGCTTCTCGTGGATCGTCGCCTCGGCCGCGCCGCCGCGGATGGTGAAGTCGTCCGCCGCCACCACGATCGGACGCGCGTCGATGCGTCCACGTCCGAGGATGAAGTTGGCCGGGGTGTAGTGCGCCAGCGTCCCGTCGTCGTTGTAGCTGGCGACGCCGGAAATGCTCCCGATCTCGCGAAACGTCCCGGCGTCGAGCAGGGCGTCGATGCGCTCGCGGACCGTGAGTTTCCCCTTCGCCTTCTGCAGCGCGACCTTCTCCGCCCCGCCCATCTCCTGCGCCATGCGCTGCCGTTCACGCAGCGCCGCGATCTCCGGGTCCCACGTCTGCTCGCTCACGGCCTACAGGGTGCGCGCGATGAGTTCCTTCATGATCTCGTTGGTGCCGCCATAGATGCGCTGCACGCGCGCGTCGGCAAACATGCGGCACACGAGGTATTCGTTCATGTAGCCGTAGCCGCCGTGCAGCTGCACGCAGTCGTCGAGCACCTTCTGCTGCATGTCGGTGGTCCACCACTTGGCCATCGCCGCGGTCGCCGTGTCGAGCGTCCCGGACGCCACGCGGGCCACGCAATCGTCGACGAACGAACGCGCCACGCGGGCGATCGTCGCTGCCTCGGCCAGGGTGAAGCGCGAGTGCTGGAAGTCGCCGATCGCCTTGCCGAACGCCTGGCGCTCCTTGACGTACTGGCGCGTGGCGTCGAGCGCCCCTTCCATGGCCGCCACCGCGGCCACGGCGATGATCATTCGCTCGTAGGGGAGGTCAAACATCATCTGGGAGAAGCCACGCCCGGGCACCTCGCCTAACAAGCACGACGCCGGGACGCGCACATCCTCGAAGATCAGCTCCGCCGTGTCCTGCGCCTTGAGCCCCATCTTGTCGAGGATGCGCCCCACCCGATACCCGGGGAGGTCCTTCGTCTCCACCATCAGCATCGAGATCCCCTTCGCGCGTTCCGACGAGTCGGTCTTGACCGCCAGCGCGATGAACGACGTGAGGTAGCCGTTGGTGATGAAGAGCTTGGTCCCGTTGATCACGTAGTCGTCGCCATCGCGCTCCGCGCGCGTCTGGATCGACTGCAGATCCGACCCGGCTCCCGCTTCCGACATCGCGATCGAACCGATCAGCTCCCCACTCGCCAGGCGCGGCAGCCAGCGCTGCTTCTGCGCCTCGGTGCCATGGTTCAGCACATAGTGCGCGCAGATGCTGTGCACCCCGGCGCCGAAGCCGCTGATCCCGCGACGCGACAACTCCTCGTGCAGGATCGCCTCGTGGAAGAAGGTCCCCCCCATCCCGCCGTACTCGGTCGGGATGTCGATGCAGAGGAGCCCCTGTTCGCCAGCGCGGCGCCAGATGTCAGTACCCACATGCTGCTGCTTGCGCCACGCGGGGTCGTTCGGGACCATTGCCTCCTCCACGAAGGCGGCGACGCTCTGGCGGAAGAGGGCGAGTTCTTCGGCGTCAGCGGTGGGGGACGAGGAGGGAGAGCCAGCGTGCGAGGTCATGGGACCGTGAGAGGCAGAGGGCGGCGCGCCGGTGACCGTGGCGCGCGGTTGCTCGGGAGCGATCGGACGAAGGTGTGGCGGAGTTGGCGTCGGCGGAATCCCATGTGGGCCGCGAGCCATTCGCCGCCTGCGGTCGTGCGTCCTGCTCGGCTAGGGCCAGCGCCTCGTCAACCGGCGCTCGTCCTCGGCGGTGAGTGGAAAGAACCTAGCGTTACCTGACGCGAAGTCCACCGGGCGGCAGGACGCTGGCCGGCCGCACATGAGCGTGGTGGCGTCGCCGTTGTGCTCGAGTCCCAGGACGTGCCCGAGTTCATGGGCGATCACGTTCCGCACCGTGTTCGGCAGCGAGAGCGGCCACACGTCCGCTCGCCGAATCCCCACCGCGCCGAGTTGGCCGGGGCGCCAACGAACACCGAAGGAAATCAGATCGGTCTGCGACAGCGCGATGACGATGTCGGCGGGCACTGCCGACAGGGTCCGCCGCAGCGTCGACGTCGCCGGCCCGGCACCGAGCACCGCTTCGCCGCTGGCCGCGCGCAGGAGTGCGTCTGGAATCGAGTCGGTGCGGACAACCGGTGCGTCCAATCGAAAGCGCCGCCCGAGGCGCAAGAACTCCGCATTCCAGTAGTCAACCGCCTCACGTGCCGCCGAGATGCGCGGATCGTTTGTCCGCCCGATGATCGCGACCCGTAGCCGAGGACCGGCTGCATCCTGCCGGAGCGCCAACGAATCGACGCGCCCTGAGTCGCGAAGGCGACAGGCAGCGACGCTGAGCGAGAGCAGGGTGAGCGCGAGCCGTCGGGTGCAGCACCGCGACATCACGTCGATGCGCCTCACGTTCTTCCTAGCGAAACAGCGCATCCCGCAACTCCCCCCGCCAACTCCGTGCCCAGCTGGTAGATGCCGAATGCCGCCGCCAGCTGCCAGTACGCCCACGTGAAGCCGCGCGCTTTCATCGCATCGCGCTTCGCCAGCTGCCGCCAGATGGCGACGAGATCGTCGGTGAGGCGGAGCCCCCACGCGCCTTCGTTCGTCGCCTCGAGGATGTTCCCGAGGTTGATGCCGCGACCCAGGGCGAGCGCGATGGCGGGGGCGTCGCCGGGCACTGCAGCTGACGGCGTCTCGATGGTCGGCGGAGCGTCTGGAGTGCGACACCCCGACGCGAAGACCGTCCACGCGACGGCGGCGGAGCAGAGCGTTCGGGAGATGCGCATCATCGGCTGACGCATGATGGGCGCCTCGGACGCCGGGGGGAAGGTCGCGCGTGCGTTCGCCCGACGGGTGCGGTGTCGCCTCCCCCTCTTGCGCGCCGGCCCCGCTCACAATAACGTACAACCACATGGTTGTACGTTCTTCCCTCCCCGACGCCGAACTCGATCGGCTCTTTCGTGCCCTGGCCGACGCCACGAGGCGCGACATCGTGGCACGCCTGCTCTCCGATGAGCCGGCGAGCGTCACGGCGCTCGCGTCGCACTACGACATGTCGTTCGCCGCGGTGCAGAAGCACGTCGCCGTGCTCGAGGAGGCCGGTCTCGTCACCAAGCACCCGCAGGGGCGCGAGCGCATCGTGCGCGGCAACCCCGAACGACTGGCCCAGGCGCGCGCGCTGCTCACGCAACTCGAACAGCACTGGGTGTCCCGCGTGCGCCAGCTCGACGCCATTCTCGCCGAACCACATCCACCGAAGGAGTAGCCATGCCGATCACCGAGGTCACCTCGAACCCGCACGACCTCACGCTCACCATCGTCGCCGACTTCCCGGTGTCGGTGGAGCGGTTGTGGGACGCCTACGCCGACCCGCGCCAGCTGGAGCGCTTCTGGGGGCCCGAGCAGTGGCCGGCGACCTTCCTGCGGCACGACATGGCCGTGGGTGGCCGTTCGCAGTACTTCATGACGGGGCCTGCCGGAGAGATCGCGTACGGCTGGTTCCGTTTCGTCGCCATCGAGCCGCTACGGCGCATCGAGGTGGAGGACGGCTTCGGCGATCCGGCAGGAGACCCTAACCCGGCGATGCCGACGATGCGCATCACCTTCCATTTCGAGGGGACGCCCACGGGGGCGCGCTTCCGGAGCGTGACAACCTTCCCCAGCGTCGAGGCGATGGAGCAGCTGGTGCAGATGGGGATGATGGAGGGGATGCGGTCGGCGATGGGGCAGATCGACGCCGTGCTGGCAGACCTCGCGTCGTTCGCCGCAAGCCGCGGGACCGAATCGCAGCTGCTCAGCGATACGCAGGTGCGCGTGAGCCGCGTCATTCGCGGGAGCGCGGCGCAGGTGTGGCGCGCGCATCACGAGCCGGCGCTCATGCAGCGCTGGCTGCTCGGTCCGGACGGATGGACGATGCCGGTGTGCGAGGTGGCCACCGAGGTCGGCCAGCGCTATCGCTATGAGTGGGCCAACACCGCTGGCTCGCAGCGCTTCGGCTTCGAGGGCGAGCTGCTGGAGTCGGCGGCGCCATACCGGGCGGTGACGACCGAACAGATGATCGGCACCGACGGCCCGGCCACGCGCAACGAGTTGACGCTCACCCCCGTGCAGGGCGGGACGCTGATGAGCCTCCTGATCACGTATCCGAACAAGGAATTGCGCGACATGATCCTGGGGACGGGGATGACCACGGGCATGGAGGCGAGCTATGTGCGCCTCGAGCGCGAGGTACTCGGCGCTCCGCACGCTGTGACTGGTTAGGCTTCATCGCACCGAGGGTCGACGGAGCCCAGCCGGCGCACGGCGGAGGCGCGGAGCGAAGCATGCGGGTGGTGCCCATTCAATGGCGCACCACCCGCGTGGTTCGTCAGGGACGACGGCGCTCGCGCCAGACGCCGAACAACACAGCGTACCCCAGAGCCGCGACCGCCGCGGAGAGCAGGGAGCCAAAGATCGTGAGGCCGAGTGAGGTGACGCCGGCGCCAAGGGGGAAGTTGCGCCCGGGCTGCTCCGCCGAGTAGACGACGGTGACGCGCTCTCCGCGCCGCAGCTGCGACCAGAGCCGCTGCGACACCCCGCGCTGCGACGCGACCTCCCGCCCCGATGGGAGGGCGAGGGTGTATTCGACGATGTAGTCGGTCTCACCGTCGGCCGCACGTGACACGTGCGAGTCGGTGACGAGGCCCACGGCACGCGGCCCGGAGCGCTCGAGTCGGCTGTCGGTGAGGTATGCCCCCCAACTCCCGACAGCGCCCACCGATCCGACCAGCGCCAGCAGGACGCAGACGGCGATGGCGAAACGACTGGGCGGCTGGTGGGACACGGGGCGACGAGCGTTGGCGTGGGACCGAGCCGCGTCTCGGCGCGGTGCGGGCGTGGCTGCAAGAGGAGACGCGCGAGGGCGCCAACCGCATCATCGCCGCCGTCGCCGGCGCGCGTGCCAGGCGGCAGCGAGAGCACCCACTCGCCTCGGGATCGACGAGCCCCCGGGCGGCGCCATCGTTTCTCCCGACGCGAGCGCCGCCCGGGATCGCTACGTTTCGCGCATGACCGCCGTTGCCCCTGACGCCTCCCCGACAACCGCCTCGCTCGACGACGTCGCCCGCAAACGGATCCTCACGGTCCTCTTTGTCGGCGTCTTCATGGCCGCCCTCGATGCCGCCGTCGTCGCCCCGGCCGTTCCCGCCCTCCGCGCCGCCTTTGGCGTCGACAATCGGCAGATCGGCCTCGTCACCATCGTCTTCAGCCTTGGTTCGCTCACGGCGACGGCGCTGATGGCAGCGCTGAGCGACCGCTTCGGCCGCCGGGCCATCTACCTGCTCGACGTGGCCGGCTTCGCGTTAGGCTCGGCGATCATCGCGACGGCGCCGAGCTTTGGCGTCCTCCTGGTCGGGCGCGCCATCCAGGGGCTGAGCGCCGGCGGGATCACGCCGACGGCGAGTGCGGTGGTGGGCGACCTCTTTCCCAGCGAGCAGCGCGGGCGCGTCCTGGGGCTCATCGGCGCGACATTCGGGATGGCCTTCCTTTTCGGCCCCGTCATCGCCTCGGTCCTGCTGGTGGTGGCGAGCTGGCCGTGGATCTTCCTCCTCAACCTCCCCATCGCCGTGGTGGTCTTCGTGATGGGGGCGCGAGCGCTGCCCACGGCGCGGGCGTTCGAGACGCTCCCACCCTTCGACTACGCCGGGATCACCGTCCTTGCCGTGATGCTCGCCGCCCTCACGCTGGGCATCAACCGCGCGCTCGACATGGCGCTGGGGGTGACGCTGTGGCCCGGGCTCCTCGCGCTCGCGGTGATCGGCGTCCCCACGCTCATCGCCGTCGAGCGGCGCGCGGCAGTCCCCATCGTCCCACTCTCGCTCTTCGCCACCCGCCAGCTGCGGACGACGTGGATCCTCTGCACGGGGGCCGGCTTCGGGATGGGGAGCGTGATCTTCATCTCGTCGGTCGCGGTGGCCGCGTTAGGTACGCCGAGCAAGAAGGCCGGGCTCCTCCTCCTCCCGCTCGTCCTCGCCTCGTCGGTCGCCTCCGCGGGATTCGGGCGCGTGCAGCACCAGCTGGGCGGGCGCCTGGTCATGCGCATCGGCTTCGCCTTGCTGGCCGCGGGGTCCGGGCTCATTGCCGTGCTCTCGTCGCAGCTCTGGCTCTTCATGACGGCGACCCTCCTCATCGGCGCCGGCGTCGGCGTCGTCGTCGGCGGGACGTTGCGCACCATCGTCCTCGACGAAGTCGACGCGCGTCAGCGCGGCTCGGCCTCCGCACTGGTCAACATCGGGATCGCCATCGGCAACCTCATGGTGGTGGCGACGCTGAGCGCGCTCGCCGATCGCGCCGGTGGCGGGATGGCGGGGTTGCGCGCGGCCTACGGCTTTGCCGCCGCGGTGCAGCTGGCGATGATGGGGGTGAGCTGGCTGCTGCGGGAGCAGGTACCCGCTAGCGCAGCGCCTCCACGATCGGCGTAGCCCCCCCCGCCATCACGATCCCGATCGGGATCACGAGCATCAGGGCCAGGGCGACGATGCCGCCGCGCGTGACGGGGTGCACGCGCCCGAGCGCGCGACGGTCATGGACCACCATCGCCACGGCACAGACGACCACCAGGAGCACGGCGCCGGTCAGGGGGCCCACGCCAAGCTGCTTGCCCAGCCTGGTGAAGGCCGGCGTGAAGTTGCTGAGGCTCGCCAGCAACAAGGCACGCGCATGCGTCTCGCGCTGACGTCGTTTCCAGACCGCGAGACCCAGCATGGCCGTGAAGAACGGCAGGCGAAGCACATTGACCATGACGACGAAGCTCACCTCGATGGCCGTGAGACCGATCGCCAGGCCACGAGGCACGGAGCGCAGGATCACGACCGGCGTGGTGGCAATGGTGAGGACCGCGATCGCGACGGTTGCCCAGCCGAGCCACCGGTGCCACGACACACGACGCGAGTGGACCAGCGCCGCCTGTGCCGCCAACGCCGCGAACCAGGCGGTCTGCCCGACCCCGTGCCCCACCAGCCACCACGGGAGTTCAGGCCCGCCGAAGGCCTCGCGCAGGAAGAACGTCGGCGCGAAGCCGGCGAACACCACGACCAGCATCACGAGTGCAGCCGCGAGGTAGAATCGGTCACGCGCGCGCGCCGGAACCGTCGGTCGGGCCTGCGCAACGGGGTGCGGAGTCATGGTCGCCGTCACGGGGTCTCCGGTGTGGTGGTGATGGTCGTCTGGGTGCGCCGGGCAGCGGCGGGGCGATCTCCCGACGCGAGATATTCGACGATCGCGTCGGCGGCGCGCGAGGCACCGTCGACGCCCGTATAGAGCGATTGCACGTGGCGGGCGGCGACTCGGAACGACGGCTCCCCACAGACGCGCTGCAGCGCGGCGCCGAGCGTCGCCTCTGTCGTCTGCCGTTCGCCGAGTGCGATCGCCATCCCGTGGCGCACGCCAAGGGCGGCGTTGAGTTCCTGCTCCGGGTGCATTGGAAAGGCGACGAACGGCGTCCCCGCGCACATCGCGGTCTGCACGCTCCCCTGCCCTCCCATGATCACGGCGACATCGACGTGCGGCATCACCTCGTGGCTTGGGAGGATGTCAGCCACGGCAACATCGTCGCCCTCGAGTTCCTCCAGCCCGTGCACCGTCGCAGCGACGATCGCCCGAAGCCCTGCGGCACGCACGCCCGCGACCGCCAGGCGCACGAACGCCGGGGTGCTCGAGGTGAGGGCGACGTAGGCGGTGGGGCGCGCTCCGTCCATGAACGATCGTACCCGCGCCGGAATCGGGCCCGTGAGCCGTGCGTGCATCGGTCCCACGTATCGCAGGCGCGTGGAGCGGCGATACGCGGGACGTCCGTTCGGCGACCAGGCCTCGAGGTCGGCGGCAGGTATCCCCAGGACCTCCGGCACGTCGGTCACCAGGGTGAGGTCGCCGACCATCATTGCCGCGAGCGAGGGAACACGCTCGACCCGGAGCTCGTCGGCCACCAGGTTCAGGAAGTCGGTGGCCTTGGTGAGGCGCGGCGGCGCCGCATTGACCATCCACCGCTGGATGACGCCCGGGATCCAGTCCAGCTGCGGCGCCGGCGACTGCGTCGGTGCTGGCATAAGCCCGCGCTCGAAGACCGGCGGGACGAACGAGCCACCATGTGATGTCGCGAGCGGGATCCCCGCCAGTCGCGACGAGAGATACGCGCTGAGCGTGAAGCCGATGACCACCATCTCGGCGCCACACGCGGCGAGGAAGTCCGCCTCGGCACGCACGCTCTCGCGCAGCTCGTGGGCCGGCTGCAGCGGCGTGGCCGGGTGTCCGAGTCGTCGGATACCCTCGATGAACGCGCGGCAGCGCGCGTCATCCATCGCAGGCGCGAGGCGCGTGTAGGGTTCTCCGGCCTCGTCCAGCACGCGCGTGTAGGGTCCGCCGTGCGTAGCCATGGCCACCGCTGGCCGCGCGCGCGCAAGGCCCGCGCGATGGCTAACATGCGCGTGGTCTCGGAGAGAAAACCGCAGTGCGGGAACAACGCGATCATCGGTGCGCGAGCTGGCGGACGGCGAGCGGCTGCGCTAGAATAATGTAATATATTACATATGTCCAGCATCCGTCAGAATGTCCAACTCGGGCTAGCCGACCCGGACGCGCCCGACGCGCAGCGCGTCCTGCTCTTTCGGCTCCTGGTGGCCAACGCGCACGAGGTGCGCACCCGCATGGACCGGCTGCTGGCCGAAAGCGGGCTGACGACGCAGCAGGCCATGCTGCTGCAGGTCCTGCAGGGGCAGGAGGAACCACCCACGCTCACGCAGTTCGCCGCCCTCCTGGGGATGAGTCACCAGAACCTCAAGCAGATCGCGGCGGTGCTGGTGCGAAAGGGACTCGTGGAGATCCGCCCGGACCCTGCCGATGCGCGCGTGCGACGTTTGCACCTGACCGCGCGTCATCGGCGGCTGTGGAAGCAACGGGATCCCGGCGACCACGCGGAGGTGGCCGGGTGGAGCGGCGCACTGAGCGACCGCGAGGTGCGCGCCACGGTGAAGTCGCTCGGCGCGCTGTACGAGTCGCTCGTCGCGGCACGGGAGGAGGAGCGGGACGCCTGAGGCCAGCGCCGGTGTGCGGCAACGCCGCCTGGCAGGTGACCTTTTCGGCCGAGGATGTCGCCGCTACCCCGCGAACCCTCGCGCCTCGAGCGCCGCCACGACACTCGCCCGCGCCATGCTCTCCGGCGATTCACTCCACTGGTTGAACGACTCGGGGCGCGTGGCGCCGGCGTCAACGAGCAGGTGCACGATCGCGGGATAGTCCTCGTCATTGCCGCGTTCGCAGAAGCGCGAGCCGTGCGCGCACCAGGCGATGGGGGAGCTGCCATACCGGGAATCGCGCTGGTTCACGGGTGCGCCGGCCTCGAGGAGGACGCGGACCATCTCCACTGAGCCGTTCCACGCGGCCCAGTGTAGCGGCGTCCCTCCCCACTCCCCCTCCTGCGTGAGCGGCCAGCCGAGGGAGACCATGAGACGCACCGTGTCGACGTCGCCACGTACGAGCGCGAGCCCCAGTGCGTCGCGTTCGCCCGGGCCTAACGACGCCAGTATCCCGGGGTTGCCGGCGACCACGGCGCGGGCCGTCGCGTCGTCGCCGGACGCGCACGCGCCTAACAAGCGATCGACCGGGGTCAGCGTCGTGTCGGCACCGACGGAGGCGAGGTACGCTGCCCCGCCCGTGTTGCCGACTCGAACGGCGAGCTGGTAGGCGCTCGCGCCATCGTCACGACGGAGGTCGACTCGCGCGCCGTGTTCGACGAGCGCGCGCAGCACCGCCTCGCCATGCCCCACGGCTGCGGCGCGATGCAACGGCGTTTCGCCGGCTTGGGGCTGGCCTGCACGTCCCGCATGGCTCGGCACATTCGGATCCGCGCCGTGCTCGAGCAACCACGCCAGGCCACGCATCGCCTTGGGCGCGATGCGATTGTCCGGCGTGTGCGCGGCGAGGAAGTGCAGTGGCGTGTTGCCGTGCCCATCGGGGCCGCGGTGCACGTCGGCGCCAAAGGCGAGGAGCAGCTCGAGGCATTCCCGGTGATCGTGCTGCGCCGCGTGATACAGGCTCTCGCCGTCAGTGGGGTCGGCACCGTGCTCGAGCAGGAGGCGCGCGACCGCCACGTTTCCCCGCACACACGGGAAGTACAGCGCCGGGATGGAGTCCGATACATCAGGGAGCGGCGCCGACGCGTTGGCATCGGCCCCGGCATCGAGCAGCGCGCGCACCGTCGCCAGCTGCTCTTCCTCACTTACGCCCAGCGCGCGCTTGAGGTCGTCATGGACCGCGTAGAGCAGCGGTTCCACATCGTCGCCCGGCAGGCGCTGCCTGGCGCGCGAGCGGTCGGCCTCGAGGAGCGCCCGCACCGCGGCCGGGTCGCCAATCGCTGCGGCGGTGTGGATGCCGTACCGCGCAATCGCCGGCGTGGCCTCGAGCATCGCCTTCGCGGCGGCGGCATCGTCGGCGCGCAGCGCGGCGAGGAACCGAGCCGCCAGCGCATCGATGGACTCGCGCGCCTGCCCGTCGCCAGCAGCCGGTGCCTTCGGTCCGCTCATGGCACCACGCCTGGCCTCAGCACCTGCACTTCGATGCTGCTGCTGCGATGGACGGTCTGCGTCGCCTTGCGGAAGTCCTTGTCGTCGGCCTTGAAGATGTTGGGAACGTAGGTCTGCGGGTTCCGATCAAAGACGGGGAACATCGAGCTTTGCACCTGGACCATGATGCGGTGCCCCTTCTTGAAGGTGTGGAGCACGTCCTGCAGCGTCAGCGGGATGGTCGTCGTGGCGCCTGGGGCCATCGGCTTGGGCTTGTCGAAGCCGTCGCGCCAGCGCCCGCGCATGATCTCGCTGCGCACCATGGCCTGGTACCCGGCCATGTGGATGTTCTTGTTCGGCATGTGGGGATGATCGGGGGCATCCGCGGGGAAGACATCGACCAGCTTCACGATGAAGTCCGCATCCGTGCCAGTCGAGGCGACCTTGAGCTTGATGCGAATCTCGCCGCCGAGGGTGACGTCCTCGGTGAGCGGCTCGGTCTCGTAGGTGAGCACGTCGGGGCGCGTGCTGAAGCAGCGCTGGTCGTCGCTCATGTACTGGTACATCGTGAACCCCTCGATGCTCGTCCCCACGCATCGTCCCGGCACCGGCTTGTGGGGATCGCTGACGTACGCGTCGCTCCCCGTGCCGGGCTTGCCATCGAGCTGCAGCTTTCCGCCGGCGCGCAGGGCGAGCGAACTCCATTGCGCGTTGGTGGCGGGCCACCGGTCGAAGCGCTCCCACTGCTTCTTCCCGGTGTCGAACATGTAGGCCTCGGGGAGCCCCGTCTTGCCGTCGCCGGCCCCCTTGAGGAAGTGCTGGAAGAACGGGGTCTCGACATCCCGCTGGTACTTGGTCTCGAGCGAGTCGCCGAAGTAGTGGTCGCCGTGCATGGTGTGGGTGACCCCTGCGCCGACCAGCCGCCGTGCTGGAAGGGGCCCATGACGAGCGTGTTGTAGACCCCGGGATTCTTCTTCTCGATGGTCTTGTAGACGGTGAGCGGTCCGTAGAGGTCCTCGGCGTCGTACCATCCCCCCACCGTCATCACCGCCGTCTGCACCTTGCTCAGGTGCGGCGCGATGGCGCGCGCCTTCCAATGGTCGTCGTAGTTGGGGTGCGCGACGAGCTCCTGCCAGAAGTAGTTGTCCTTGTAGTACTTCTCGGTGGTGTGCTTGAGGGCGCCCAGGCGCAACTGGAAGTCGTAGTCGTTGGCGCGCCCCTCGGTGATCATGCTGGGCCCGAACCACGCCTGTGACGTGGGGGCTGTCGGGTCGACGCCAAAGACCGGATAGGTGTAGAAGTAGCCCTGCGTCAGCGCACCGTTGTGGTGGAAGTCCTCGAAGTAGAAGTCGGTGACCGGCGCCTGCGGCGAGGCCGCCTTGAGCGCCGGGTGGCGCGAGAGAATCCCCGCCGTGGTGAAGAAGCCGGGATAGGAGATCCCCCACTGTCCGATGCGCCCGTTGTTGTGGGACACGTTCTTCAGCAGCCACTCGATCGTGTCATACGTATCGGTGGCCTCATCGACCTGCGTCGGCCCGCTGGGGTTGTCGATGATCGGCCGGACGTTCATCCACTTCCCTTCGCTCATGAAACGGCCGCGCACATCCTGGTAGACCACGATGTACTTGTCGCGCATCATGAAGCGATTGGGCCCCAGCGATGCCGGGTACTCGTCGGCGCCATACGGTGCGATCGAGTAGCAGGTCCGCTGCATGATCATCGGGTAGGTCCGCCCCGGCGCGGCATCCCGGGGGACGTAGACGATGGTGTGCAACTTGACGCCATCGCGCATGGCGATGTCGTGAATCTGCTTCGTATAGTTTGCCTTGATGTACGACCGGTCGTCGTCCTGAGCGCGGAGCGGCACAGCGAAGAGGGCGAACGCGAGCGCGATCACCTGGAACAGCGCACCGGAGAGGCGCATGGCAGATCGGAGTGAGTGGTGACGAGCACGGGACGGAATGTGCCACGTCCCACCCTCAATCTGTCGGGAACGAGGTGCGTCGCAAGCATCACGTCCCTCGCCAGGGATGTCTGCGCGGCCCGCGGCCGCGCCGGCCGGGGGGGGGGAGGGCGGCCCGGCGCGGGCCCCGGGGCCCCCGGCCCCCCCCGCGCCCCCGCGCCGCGGGGGTCCGCGGCCGGGGCCGCCCCCCCGGCCCCGGAGAGGGCGGGGGGCCCCCCCCGGGGCGGCCGGGGCCCCCGGCCGGGGCCCCCGGGGGCCCCGGCGCCCCCCCCCCCGGCCCCCCCCCCCCCGGGACCTCTCGGCGTCGCTCCAGCGCCGCCAGCGTCTCCGTTGGGCGCCACGCGCTGGTCCGCGCCGCGCCACCGCGGTTCGGCCGTCTCCCGGCCCGCCTGGCCAGCGGCGGGTTGCGCCCTCTTGGCCACCACGTCGGGCCCAGGCCCCACGCCGACGATTCCGGCCGGGGGCGGAACACGTCCCGCGCGATCGCTGGCCGCGCCTCGATGCGGACTTCTTGCCACCTCTTCCCCTCGTTCCGGGATGCGACCCTCCGCGACTCACCACGCTGGTCACCTCGACGATCTCCAAGGCCTTGAGGAGGCTGGCCGGGCGCGGTGGCGACGGCCGAGGCGCGCGCTCAGGGCGCCTTGGCGGGGGGGGGGGGGGCGGGGGGGGGGGGGGGGGGGTGGGGGGGGGGGGGGGGGGGGGGGGGGGGGGGGGGGGGGGGGGGGGGCGGGGGGGGCGGGCGGTGGGGGGGGGGGTGGCGGGGGGGGGGGGTCCGTCTGGGGCGTCGCCGAGCACCGACCGCCGAGCACCCTGCGATGCGGACGGGGGACGCGAGCGCGGCCGAGCCACCGCGCGCGGCGAGCGTGCCTCCACGGCGCGAGAGTCGGTGGCCCCGGGCGCTCGGGCGCTGGCGCGATTCTGCAGTTCCTTCGGGGTTGGCTGTGCTGGCTGCGCTGGCGGGCACCGCCGGACACCGGATCGACCAAGCCTGGCAGGCGAGGGCAGGCCGCACGGCCAACCTGCCCCTAGTACCGTTGCGGAAGATCAGCCATGGCGCGGAAGCCCATCGGCAGCCTCGGAACACAGGAGCGCCGGCGTGCGGCCATCGCGCGGCGCTCGAGCCGGAACGAAGGGCGGCGCGTCGCCACCCCCCCCCGCGCCCAGACGCCGGGCGGCACCCCCACGATGCGCCGGAAGAAGCGCGTGAAGTGCGCCTGGTCGCTGAAGCCGGTGGAGAAGGCGGTATCGCTGATTGGGCGCCCCAGGCGCAACAGCTCCTGTGCGCGCGCAATGCGCAGGTTGGTGAGATAGCGATACGGCGGCATGCCGAAGGCACGCGAGAAGCTGCGGATGAGCGCGAAAGTGCTCGTACCCGCGATCGCCGCAAGCTCCTCGAGACGGATGGGGCGCGCGTAGCAGGCGTCGAGGTATTCGCGCACCGCCCAGACGGTGTCGGACTCGCCCGCGTATTCATCGTGGGGCGTGCTGTCGCCAAACTCCGCGAAGATGGCTCGTACGAAGCGCGCGAAGCGCGTCTCGACTCGCGCACTTTCCGGATCGTCACCCAGTCGGTGGCAGATGCTCGTCAGCTCGGCGGCGAGGACCGGGGCATGCCCCACCACGCCGCCCAGGCGCACGCCCGCGCCGTGCGCGGGGAGCCACGACTCGAGGCTCGCACGCGAGACGTAAACGGCGCAGTAGTCCCACGTCTCGCCCCCCACCTGATCGGCCGAGTGCGGCTCGTCGGGGTTGAAGAGCACCAGGTCGCCGGGGCGCGCGGTGTGCGCGACGCCGCGGTGCCAGATGGTGCACGCGCCCACGCGCACGGCGCCTAACGCGAAGACGGGATGGCTGTGCGGGGCGAAGCGGTGCCCGGCAAAGCGCACGTCGAGATACTCGACCTCGCCGAGCCGGTGGGAGACGCCGTATCGGGCGCGGGGGACGCGTCGGTCTGGTGTCGCGGGGGCAGGCGCCGTCACGTGCTTCACTCCACCGGGGGGTGTCGCAGACTACGGGGGTGCATCCCCCGAAGTTCTGACACTCGGCGCGATCGATGGGTTCGCTCGCACCGCGCGGGGGCGACGCGCAACAACGTCCTATCGTTCGCCAACGAACGACCCGTACGGTTCGGCATGCCTACCCTCTCCCGAGTTGCCCTCGCGCTGGCGGCCACGCTCTGTCCGCTCGCCGGCGTGCGCGCCCAGCCTCCCGTCCAGGGCGCGGCGCCGCGCCCTGCCTACACCGGCCCCGGCTTCGTGCGCACCGAAGTGGCCCCCGGCGTGCACGCCTTCGTCTTCGACAACCCGCTCGGCGACGCCGCCAACGTCGACGGGACCGCGGTCGCGATCATCAACGAAACGGACGTGGTGGTGGTCGACGCGCAGTGGACGCCGGCCACCGCGCGCCGAGTCATCGCCGAGTTGCGCACGCTGACCCGCAAGCCGGTGCGCTACGTCATCACGACGCACTGGCATGGCGACCACTGGTTCGGCAACCAGGCGTACGCCGAGGCGTATCCCGGCGTGGAGTTCGTCGCGCACACCAACACGGCGATCGACCTCGAGACGGGTGAGATCGCGGACCTGGAGAAGTCGAAGGGAGAGGCCATCGACGGAGCGATTCGTGGACTCGAGCAGGCGCTTTCGTCGGGCAAGCGGCGCAGCGGCCAGCCACTCACGCCCGCCGACCGCGATCGCCTCACGCGCCAGATCGACGCGTTTCGCTGGGCGCTCCCCGCCTTTGCCGAGATCCGTCCCGTGCGTCCGACCGTCACCATAGCCGACTCGCTCGTCCTGCATCGTGGCGCGCGCACCATCGTCGTGCGCTACCTCGGTCGTGGCAACACGCGCGGCGACCTCTCCGTCTGGCTCCCTAACGAGCGCGTGCTCGTGACCGGCGACCTGCTGGTGCACCCGGCCCCGTACGCGTTCGGCTCGTTCCTGGGCGACTGGGTCGCGACGCTCGGCGCGCTGCGTGCGCTGCCCGCAGCGGTGATCGTCCCGGGGCACGGGGCCATCCAGCGCGACTGGCGCTACCTCGACCTGCTGGTCGAGCTCCTGGAGTCGACCCGCGCGCAGGCGCGCGACGCCGTGGCCAAGGGGCTCGACCTCGAGGCGACACGGCGGGCGGTGGATCTTGCCGCGTTCAGGGAGCGATTCGCGCAGGGCGACGAGGCAGTCGGGCGCGCCTTCGACGCGTTCTTCATCGCACCGGCGGTCGAACGCGCCTGGCGCGAGGCGCGCGGCGAACTCGCGCGGTAGTCGGACGATGTGTGCGCGCCGAGGGTCCGTTGCACCGCGGAGAGCGCCTCGCCCGCAGGTCCGGGCCGTTGCGCGTCGGCGAAGGCAGCGGCGACGGCGGGATCGGTGACGTAGTTGGCGAAGGCAAAGCGCTGCAGCGCCGAGGTGCCAGCGAAGCGGTCGCGATGCGCGGTAAGGTCGACCGCACGACGCACG
Source organism: Gemmatimonadota bacterium (assembly GCA_016719105.1). Taxonomy (NCBI): domain Bacteria; kingdom Pseudomonadati; phylum Gemmatimonadota; species Gemmatimonadota bacterium. The sequence goes on from JADKAQ010000014.1 coordinate 253,114, forward strand.
GCGGCGAGCGTGTCGCCGCGCGCGACGGCACGAGCCACCTGTGCCACGATGTCGCGCAGCATCGCCTCGATGTCGGCGAGCTTCGCGTCGTCGTGCAGGATGGGGCCGTGCCCGGGGACGATCGTCGTCGCGCGCAGGGCGCGCAGTTTCGTCACCGCCTCAGCGAAGGCGGCGGGGTGCGAGGTCGAGCCGACCAGCGGGACCGGAAGCACCACCAGGTCGCCGGAGGCGACGATGCGCTCGTTAGGGAGATGCACCACGAGATCGCCGGCGCTGTGTCCGCCCCCCAGGTGCAAGAGCTCGATGACGCGCGCCCCTTGCCGCAGCTCGAACCGGTCGTCGACGATGATGGTGGCGGGAACGGTCACGAGCTGCGCCGCGTCGGCCAGGTAGCGCGTGCCGAGCAGGGAGTCGGAGGCGAAGCCGGCGCGTTCCTCGTCGGTGATGGGGGCGCCCGCCGGCCCCTTGCCGCTGGCGAGCAGGCGCCGGAAGAAACCGATCGTGCCGGGGAGCGACTGGACGAAGTCGGCGCGCTTGGCCGCCCCTGCATGGACCATCGTGTCGCGCGTGGCGCGGTGCGCGATGAACTCCACACCAGGGAAGGCGTCGCGATAGACCTGGTTCCCGGTGATGTGGTCGTCGTGCGGGTGCGTGTTGATCACGTAGCGCACCGGCTTGTTGGTCAGGCGGCGCAGCGCGGCGAGGGTGGCGCGCGTGGAGGCGAGCGAGAACTGCGCGTCGACCACGATGACGTCGCGCTCGCCGATGATGAAGAGGTTGTTGGGTTCGAAGAAGAGGCTGGGGGGCTCGCGCCGGATGGTTGCGTAGACGCCGTCGGCGAGCTTCTCGACGGTGAAGCCGTTGGAGGTCGCCGGCGACTGTGCGATCGCAGCGGACGAGGCGAGCAGCGCCAGCAGCGACAAGGCGAGCGGGGTGCGCATGCGCATGAAGCGAGGATGGAGAAGGTGCCGCGACGGTCGAGCACCGGCGCGCACGTTGCGTCTGATCGAAGCGTAGCCCCACGCGCGTGGTGTGGATTGAACGGGATTGCGCGCGCGGCTTATGGTCGTGGCCCATGGCAGGGATGCCGCACCGCGTCGACCGTCGCGGTGCGCGCCACGACCGGGTCACTCACCCGTGACTGGCGTCGCCTGAACCCTCATCGTAAGATCCCGCCGCTCGGATCGCCCTTCCGGGCACTCCCGTCCTTTCCCCTCCGTCCGAATACGCCATGACCATTTCGCCCGCCGTGATGAATGCGACCAACCTGGGCTGCTCGCTCACCTGCCGCGACGTCGGCGCATCGATAAGCTGGTACCGCGACGCCGTCGGATTCGGCGTGGAAGGGACCTTCGAGCACGAAGGCAAGGTCGTCGCCGCCGTGATCGTCGCGGGTGACTGCCGCATCGTGCTCAACCAGGATGATGGCAAGCTCGGATGGGACCGGATCAAGGGGCAGGGCTTCTACCTGCAGATCAACGTCGCGACCCCGGCCGATGTCGACGCGGCCGCGGCGCGGATCAAGGCGACGGATGGGCGCTCCTGAGTGAGCCGGAAGATCGTTACTGGGGGGCGCGCATGTTCCAGTTCAACGACCCGGATGGCTTCAAGCTCGGCGTCTCCACGCCAATCTCGGTGTAGGGCAGGGTCCAGCGGCGGGCCATCTCGACGTCCGAGGTGGCCCGCCGCCGCATCACGGCACGAAGCGGCGCTCCTGATCCATCAACTGACGCGCGAAGTACGTGTACTCGAGCGCCGTCGTGTGCGCCTGCTGCTCGATGTTGGCCCCCGAGCCGTGCCCCCCCTCGATCACTTCGTAGAAGAAGTACGGCAGTCCCATCGCCGCCATCTTCGCCGCGAACTTGCGCGCGTGTTGCGGCCCCACGCGGTCGTCCTTGGTCGTCGTCCAGATGAGCGGCGTCGGGTACTTCACGCCGGGCTTGAGGTTGTGATACGGCGAGATCTTCGCCAGGAAGGCGCGCTCCTCGGGGACCGAGACGCTCCCGTACTCCCCCACCCACGACGCCCCGGCCTGGATCTGCTCGAAGCGCAGCATGTCGAGGAGCGGGACCTGGATGTCGACCGCGTTCCAGAGATCGGGGCGCTGTGTGAGCTGGACGCCCATCAGCAATCCGCCGTTGGAGCCGCCCTGGATTCCCAGACGGCGCGGTGACGTCACCTTGCGCGCGATCAACTCCTCGGCCACCGCCTGGAAGTCGTCGTAGATCACCTGGCGCTTGGTCTTGAGCCCCGCATCGTGCCACGCCGGGCCAAACTCGCCGCCGCCGCGGATGTTGGCGACGACGAAGACCCCGCCCTGCTCCACCCAGAGCTTGCCGGCATCCTCGTTGTAGGCCGGCGTCATCGAGGCTTCGAAGCCGCCGTAGGCGTAGATGATCGTCGGGTTGTTCCCGTCCAGCGCCATCCCCTTCGGGTGCACCATGAAGTACGGGATCTTCGTCCCGTCCTTCGACGTTGCCTCACGCTGCTCGACGACACTCTTCGACGCGTCGAAGCGGGGGGCGAGCGACTTGAGCGTTCGCGCGGTCGCCGTTGCGGCATCGGCGAGCCAGATGCTGCTCGGCGTCAGGTAGCCCGTGACGCTGATCAGCGCCCGCTCGCCGCCGGCGTCGGTCCCCATGGTGCGCGTCGAGACGTTGTCGGGGAGCGCGACCGAGGTGTGTGTCCACTGTCCCCCTGCGCCGCGGGTGAAGGCGAGGACGCGCCCCCGCACGTTCTGCATGACGTCGATGAGGAGTCGGCGTCGCGTGGCCGTGACCCCTTCCACCGCCTCGCGGGGACCCGGGGCGTAGACGAGCGTTGGCGCGAGTGCGGACGGCGTCTTCGCCGCGACGGCGAGGTCGAAGGCCGCGACGGCGCCGCTCGGGATCGTCGCGGTCCCGGTCGTCCACTCCGTGGAGAGACGGACGATCGCCGACCCGTCGATCACCTCGACGATGCTCGCCTTGAGGGGGATCGCGAGCTTCACGACGTCAGCCCCTCTCACCAGATAGTGCTCGGCCTCAAAGGTCGAGAGCGGACGATCGATGAACGAGGTGCGGCGCCCCCTGGCGTCGACGAGGGTGAAGGGGGTAACGCCGTAGCCGCCGTCACTGGCGCTCCCACGATAGATCTCGACCGCCTGCTCGAGCGACTGCCCACGCGCGAGGCGCCTGACGATGAAGGGATACCCCGACGTCGTGAGCTCCCCCGCCTGCATCTCACGGGCGAAGAGGATCGTGTCGCGACCCGCCCAGGCAACACGCAGTTTGGCGCGCGGGAGGGTGAAGCCGTTCGGGACGAAGCTGCGCGACTTGAGGTCGAACTCGCGGACCGTCACCGCGTCCTCGCCTCCGTCGGAGAGCGAGATCAGGCAACGATCCTCGCCGGGCTGCACACAGTCGGCGCCGTGCCAGACCCAGTTCGCCTTCTCCGCCGTGGCGAGCGCGTCGAGGTCGAGCACGGTCGTCCATTGCGGCGAGGCCGTGCGGTAGGAGGCGAGCGTCGTGCGCCGCCAGATCCCGCGCACGTGCGTCTCGTCGCGCCAGAAGTTGTAGAGCTGTCCCCCCAGGAACTCGACGTAGGGGAGCCGGTCCTTCGCGCTCGCCATCGTGACCGCGGCCTTGAGGATCGAGGCGTAGCGCGGGTCCTTCTCCAGGACCGCGGCGGTCTTCTCGTTTTCCTGCTTGACCCACGCCATGGCGCGCGCGCCGGTCATCTCCTCGAGGAAGAGATTGGGGTCGGCGGTGTCCGGCGGGGTCGACTGCTGCGCGACGGCGTTCGCCGGGAGGGCGAGGGCGCAGGTGAGGAGGGCGGCGGAGAGTCGCATGGTGGCGGGAGTTTGGGGGTGCGGTCTTGCCGAGGCAAACGTGGCGCCCGACGTCCGATCGCGCGCTGTCGTGTCAGCGCGCCACCACCCGAAGGCGCTGCACCCCCAGCACGCGCGCATCCGCCAACGGCCCCACGCGCATCTCGAGTTGCAGCTCGCCCGGCTCGTCGCCGGTGACTTCCAGGTCCGCAGTCTCGCCGATCGAGAGGAGCTGCGCGAACGCACGCGACTCGACGAGCGACGCAGGAATCGCCGCCCCGTCCTTGGCCACCAATCGCCAGGGGACGATCGTGTCGCCTCGCTTGAGGCGCAGGCGCACTCCGGAGCGTCGCAACGTCATGTTGATGAGGCGCAGTCTCGCGGTCTCACCGACACGCACGGTAATCGGCGCCGGTGCCTCGGCGGCGTTGAAGTAGACGCGCCGCGCCGCCTCGTCCTGGCTGGCGGGTGATGTGATGACGATGGGATGGTCGCGCGTCGCATCGAACGGCACGTCGGGCTCGCGCACGATCAGCGCGCCGGCGAGTCCCGCCAACTGCTGGCGCTCCTCGTCGTGATGCGTGTGGTAGATGAACGTCCCGGCGCGCGGCGGGGTGAAGCGCACGACGAACGAGTCGCCAGGCGCAATGAGCGGTGTCACGCGTCGCCCGGCCCCGCTGAAGCCGGGGACGCCATCGTAGTAGCTCTCCAGCTCGATGCCGTGCCAGTGCACCGCCGTCGGCTCCGACAGGCGATTGACGACGGTGATGCGTACCGGCTGGCCGCGCACGACCACCAACGGAGGCGCGGCGACGCGACCGGAGTCGGGGGCCGGCTCCGTTCCTCCCTCGTGGATGGCGTAGCCGAACAGCGGAGCGTTAGGCGCGCTCCCCGCATTCTCCCGCACGAGGAGCCGCAGCGAACGACGACCGGCATCGGCCGCTGCGTCGTTGCCGGCGGCGATCGCCGGCGCGTCGCCGCGCCGCTTCACCGCCACCCCCAGCACCAGCCCGCTCATTCCTGACTGTGCGTGCGACGCGGTCGTGGCGTGCGCGGCGTGCGCCCCCGCCGTGTCGCGCGGGAGCCCGAGGGCGGCGCGCGGGCCGAAGTGCTCGGGGATGTGACAGTGAAAGAGCCAGTTGCCGGCGTGCTCTGGGACCCACGTCATGGCGTACGTCGCCCCCATGTTCATCGCCTCGGTCACGGCGCTCTGCGCGCGGTCGGCGGTGAAGTGGGTGTCGGTGGTCCCATCGCCGCGCGACGTCACCTTGAAGTAGAAACCGTGCAGGTGCATGGGGTGCAGGTCGCCCGACGCGTTGATCAAGCGCCACCGCACCGAGTCGCCCACGGTGGCAGTGAGGCGCTCGCTGTTGGGCCACGAACGTCCGTCGACCACCCCCGGCACCCGATGCCGCGGGACGAACGAGCCGGCGACGGTGTCGGTCCACATGCCGAGGACGAAGATGCCGTCGTTAGGCACGGCGCCGCGCGGGTCGACGACGATGGCCCCGGTGAGCTGGGCATCGAGTCCGGTACGGAAGGCGAGCACCCGGCGCGTCGTCGTCCCCCAGTAGTAGAACGTCCCCGGCGTCTCGAGCCGAAAGCGCAGCTCACGCAACTCGCCGGGGGCGAGGGTGATGGTGGCCGAATCGGCGGCGGTGGCGATGGGGCGCTGGTGCAGCCCCTGCACGCGCAGCGAGTCGCCGCCGAGCGCGTTGCGCATCGTCAACAGCACGGTCGTCCCCACCGGGACACGGACCAGCGGCCCCGGGACGCTCGGCGCGCGCCCTTCCTCGGCGAAGGCCGGGATCGACACGCCGGGAGCGTCCTCAGCGTCGGGGTGCCACTGCCCGGCTCGCGCCACCAGCGACAGGCGCAGCGTGTCGCGCCGGAGTGTCCCCGCTGGACGGCGGTTGTCGTTAGGTGTGACGCGCGCCTCGCGGATCGTGCGCCCTGGCGCCTGCCGCCGGGCGACGGCACGGGGCGCGCGCGTGGTGGCCGGCTGGGCTGGCGCGGACTGCGGCACGACCGACAGCCCGAACACGGTGGCGATTGAGAGTCCGACAAGGATCGAGGACAACGCGTCACGCCCGTTTGGGAGAGGGGGAGCATGATCGCACCACGTACGAGATGGCACAACGCCTCCCCCCCGGATAGCGTATTCATCCATGCGCCCACGCCAACGCCCACGCCCGCTCCCCACGTCCGGCCTCCATCACGCCGTGCTCACGTTCCGTCGCTCCCTCGTCGCGGCCGCCGTCGTCGCCAGCGCCGTGCTCGGCGCCTCTCCCTCCACCGCCCACGCCCAGCATAGCGGGCACAGCGGCCACATCACCGTCCCCGCCGGCGCCCCCTACACGGTGGCAGACGTGGAGTTCATGCAGGGGATGATCGCCCACCACGCACAGGCGATCTACATGTCGCGCATGGCGGAGTCGCACAAGGCCAACCCGCGCGTTCAACGACTCGCGATCAAGATCGACCAGTCGCAGGTGGCCGAGATCCGCATCATGCAGGAGTGGCTGCGCTCCAACGACCAGATGGCTCCCGATACGTCGTCGTGGCGCACGATGACGATGGCGGGGATGCTCACGACCGAACAGCTCGCTGAGCTCGACGCCGCCACGGGCACCGCCTTCGACCGACTGTTCCTCACCTTCATGATCCAGCATCACGAAGGGGCGCTGCAGATGGTGAAGGAGCTCTTCGCGACGCCGCGCGCCGGCCAGGAGGTGGACGTGAACGTCTTCGCCAACGACGTCGTGACGGTGCAGACCGCCGAGATCGGGGCGATGCGGCAACTGCTTGCCCAACTGCCAGAGAAGTAGCTCCTCCGCTGTCCCCTCCTCCACTACCCGGAGTCCTGCCCGATGCCTAACGCTCGACGGGCGCTCGCGCTGGCCGCGACGCTCCTCCTCCCGTCGCTCGTCCTCACTGCCCTTCCCACGCTCGCGTCGGCACAGACCTACCCGAGCAAGACCGACCCGCGTAACAACCTCAAGCCGGGCAAGACCGATGCCGGGGTGGCGGCGAAGCACATGCGCCTCGTCTCCAACACGCCCAAGCCGGCGGGGTTCGACTCGACGCGCGGGCTCACCTTCGTCAACTCCGACCTGGCCTTCGGCGACAAGTACGTCTACCAGGGGAACTTTGCCGGCTTCACCATCTGGGACGTGAGCAACCCGGGCAAGCCGACGCTGGTCTCCTCGGTGCAGTGCATCACGTCACAGGGTGATCCGTCGATTTACGGCAACCTGCTCTTCATCTCCGCGGAAGGGGGCGGCAATCGCAACGACTGCGCCAAGGGCGGGGTGAGCGATCCCAAGGATCACATGGCGGGCGTGCGCATCTACGACGTGGCCGACCCGGCGCACCCGCGATTGGTAAAGAACGTGCAGACGTGCAAGGGGTCGCACACGCACACGCTGCTGCCTCACTCCAAGGACAAAAACATCCTCTACATCTATGTCTCCGGGAGTCAGGGGGCGCGCCCCGCGACCGAGGTCGCCGGCTGCAAAGAAGGGGACGATCCGGCCGACGAGAGCAACTCGCTCTTTCGCCTGGACGTGATCAAGGTCGACCTGCGCGCGCCGGAGAAGGCTGAGGTGGTGACAGGGGCCCGCATCTTCACCGGGCTCGACGCGGCGCCGCGCGCCGCGGGGCGTCCGCAGCGTGGGCGTCCGGCCGCCGCCGGCGCACCCACCACGCCGCCACCGGCTCCCACGGGACCGCGCAACTGCCACGACGTCACCGCGTATCCGGCGGCCAAGCTGCTGGCCGGGGCCTGCGGGAGCTACGGGTTGCTGGTCGACGTGTCCAATCCGGAAAAGCCGGTGCGACTCGACGCGCGCGCCGACACGAACTTCTCGCTCTGGCACACGGCCGTCTTCAGCAACGACGGCAAGAAGGTCGTCTTCACCGACGAGTGGGGCGGCGGCACGTCGCCGATGTGCCAGGCCAACTCGATGATGGAGATGGGCGGCAACACCATCCTCACCATCGACGGCAAGAAGAAGTACACGCAGCACGCCTACTTCAAGATTCCCACGGCGCAGGCGGCGGAGGAGAACTGCGTGTCGCACAACGGCGGGCTGATTCCGGTGCCGGGGCGCGACATCATGGTGCAGGGCTGGTACCAGGGGGGCGTAAGCGTGATGGAGTTCAGCGACCCCAGCAACCCGAAGGAGCTGGCCTTCTTTGACCGCGGGGCGATCGACAACCCGCCGGGGGTCGACGTTCCGGTGACGCCGGCACCGGCGGGCGGCCGTGGCAACCGCGGCACCATCGGCGGCTCGTGGGGGGCTTACTACTGGAACGGGATGATCTACTCGTCGGAGATGGATCGCGGCTTCGACATTCTCGAGTTGGAGCCCAGCGACCAGCTGTCGAAGAACGAAATCGAGGCGGCCAAGCTCGTGCGCTTCACGCAGTACAACCCGCAGAGCCAGCCGCGCATCGAGTGGCCCGCCGCCTTCCCGGTGGTGCGGTCATACCTGGACCAGTTGGTGCGTGGCAAGGGGTTGGCTGCGGAGCGTACCTCGGAGATTGCCCGCGCGATCGACGCCGCCGAGCAGAAGGACGGCAAGGGGCGTCGCGATGCGCTGAATGCGCTGGCCCGACAGGTCGACAAGGACGTCGCGGGGGCGAAGGACGCCGATCGCGTGCGTGCGATGTCGGCGGCGATCAAGGCGCTGGCGAAGGCAACCAGGTAAGGCGACGGCGACGATGATCAGCACGCGCCGACTGCGCCGAACGGCACTCACGTTTGTCTCGGTTCCCCTGCTGGCCCTCGCATTCGGGGGCCGGCAGGTGCAGGCGCAGGGGAGCGCGACCGTTATTCCCTGCCGGCAAGAGCGTCGTGGAGGCCGAGATCAACGGCACGGTCCTCAAGCTCTTTGCCTACAAGCCGGCGACCTATGCGGGAGACGGGTTCGTCTTGCTCCTGCATGGGGCGTCGCGTGCGGCGGAGGCCTATCGCGACAACGCCGTAGGGATGGCCGACCGTCACAACCGGATCGTGGTGGTTCCGCTCTTCGACCTGAAGCGCTTTCCCGAGTGGCGCTACCAGTTTGGCGGCGTGTACCGGGCCGACAGTTCGTTCGCCGCGCCTGAGGAACGCACGTACGCGTTCATTCCCACGCTCGTGCGCTACATCCGCGATCGCGAAGGGAGCGCCACGCTGCCGTACCTGCTCGCCGGCTTCTCCGCTGGCGGGCAGTTTGTCTCACGCATGGCGGCCTTCATCGACACCGACGCGGAGCGGCTCATCGCGATGGCGTCGGGGTCGACGTTGTTCCCGACGCGCGACATGGCGTTCGGGCTGGGCTTCGGCGGGCTGCCTGACGAGTTGAGCAACGATGATCGCATACGCCGGTATCTGGCGCTTCCGATAACCATCTACATCGGCACCGGCGACCGCGAGATGGCGCAGCTGCCGCAGGGCGAGGCCAACCGGCAGGGGGTGCACCGCTACTCGCGCAACATTCGCTGGTTCAATGAAGCGATGGACCTGGCGTATCAGCGAAAGTGGGCGTTCAACTGGCGGCTGGTGATTGCGGATGGGCCGGGGCATAGTCCGAAGGACATGTTCGATCATCCGCAGAGCGGGAATGCGCTGCTGGGGCACCGGCCGTAACGGCAGCGTCCAAGGTGAGTCGCGGGGCCTAGCGCCCTCCGGCGTCCATTGTGGTTACGCGCGGTTCTTGCTGCTCTATTCGGTATTGCAGCGCGATGTGCATGGCCCTCAAGGTCATGGCGGACAAGGGCTTCGGCGAATCTGGCCCGTGCGGCCCGCATGTGGTATGGTGATTGATGCGGTCGGATAGCGCGTGCGCTGCAGTAGCGCGTGGGGCTATTGGAGACTGCAGAATACACGTTGGGCAGACCCAAGGGGGTTCGCGATGAGTTCTTCTCGTCCACTCGCCATCGCGACGTTTCTTGTGAGCGTCGCCGCCTGTCACGCGCACGCACCGACGACTGCGCTCACTCCGCCGTTGGCCCCGTTCCGCCCCGAGATCCACGCGCTAGCGCTTGGTGTCGACTCGGTACAACTCGCGGTGCGTGTCGTGCTCCGCAATCCATTCTCCGACACGCTTACACTCGAGACAACCTGCGGCGGGGTCGCGCTTCGACTGGAGTACGCGGATGGCGTACGCTGGCGGCCGGCCATCGGCGGCCTCCAGACGCGGGCGTGTTTGCTGATGTACACCGAACTGCGCGTGTCCCCAGGGGATTCCGCCACCTTGACCGACGTGATCGCTGGTGTCCGCGCGGAGCGTGCGCTCGGCGTCCGCTGGCTCGCGCCGATTCCCGCGCGCTATCGGATCACCACCACGGCGAGTCGCTGTGTCCGCCATACCCGGCGCGACTGCTGGGTGACGCTCGCGAGTGCATCGTTCGAGGTTGGTGACCCGACTGCTCGAGGCGGGGGTTCGTAGTGCGCCGGGTGCGCGGCTGCCCAACAGCGCATGCAGCAGACGGCCGATCTCTTGTGCGCTCGCTCCGCTCGCTCTATTTCGTTCGACCGCAGCTGATGCTTAACGTTGAGGATGTAGGATAAGTCGACCTTCGCATCCGCCCCGTTCGTTGTGGAGAATTTGGCCTTCACATTTGCCCCAGGATCGACGATCGGCGTCCTGGCAATGGTTTCTCGATGGGGGAAAACAGGCATGGCAGCCGAGGTCGGACTTATCCTACAGCTTCGTTAGGTTGCCTTGCACGTTCAGCGACCGGACTCGCGGAGGTCCGGCGCGTTCGGACTCGTATACGCTACGAGATAGCGCCTGACGACCCCGCGCATCGTGGCATGGGCGGTGACGTCGGCACGGCTGGTGGCGTGCCGCTCGTCGTCAGCCTGCGCCTCTGATGCCTTCACCGACACGCCTGCGAGTACTTGACGGTGTCGCGCCCAACGGTAGCGTGTGGAGCGGGTGACGGTCGCACGTTTCGGGAGCAGAACCGGCTGCGCAAACATCGAGAACCGATCTGGTCGCGTGCACCCACGCGGCGTCGATGATGCGCCGTCGTTCGGCTTCGTTCGCGTGGCCCAACAGGACTCCCGGCACCGTCTGCTCACACCCGCGCCCTCCGAGCGTGGACAGGATGTCGATCGCATGGCCATCGAAACACGGTTGCAGCGGAACGTCGGGTTCCTCTTCGTCGCCATCCTCACTATCACGCTGTTCGGCTTCTTTCCGAGTTACTTCTCCAAGTTTCCGACCTTCGAGGGATTCGGCTGGCCGCATCACTTCCATGCCGTCATCGCGCTGGTATGGATTTGCATGCTCATCACGCAGGCCTTCCTCATCCGCGCGAAGCAGTACCGGTTACACCGCACGGTGGGACAGGCGTCCTACGTCGTGATCCCGCTGCTCCTGCTCTCGTTCTTCCTCATGGCTCGGGCGCAGTACCAGCGGAACACGCTCGTGAACCACCTGACTGAGGCGGATGCCGTCGCCGCCTTGAGCCGGAACGGGATCCCCGAACTCGTGTTCATTGCGATCCTGTACACGCTCGGCATCGTCTACAGGAAGCGGCCGGCATGGCACCTGCGCTTCTTCACCGGAATCGCGCTCGTGATGCTCGGCCCCGGGCTCGGCCGACTGGCCTTCGGAAACTTCCCGCCCCATGTGGCCGGCCCGATCCTCGGACTGATGTTCCTCGGCCTCCCCGTGATCTGGTTGATCGTGGATGTCGTCCGCAAGCGATCGCCAGTTCCCTTGCTGTCGTACATCGCAATCACGATCACGGCCGTGGTGCTACCCGGTCAGGGGCACGCGGGTTGGTGGCAGGGCTTCGCGGGGTTTCTGGCCCGTACGTTCTTCTGATCGCGGTCATGTCCTTTCCGTGTGCTGCATCGCGACGTGGCATCGGCGACGGCGCTCGCCGATCTACCGGCGCTCTCGCACGAATCGGTAACCTAACCTTTCGTTGCTGCTGACAGGGCCTTCAAGGAGCGCGGCCTATTGCTCGCTGTGATCGCTGGCCGCAACTTGTGGAAGGGCCCTGCAGCAGAACGCGAGCGGTACGTGGCCGACGCCGACATTGAGGGAACGATGAGAACCGAGGCACGTGTCGTGGTGAAACGGCTCGGCGCGGCCGATGTCGTCCTCGCGCAAGCGACGTTCCGGTTGATGGCGGAAGTCTTCGACGAAGGCGTCGGCGAGCTCACCGAGGCGTATGTCTCGGCGCTACTTGGCCGCGCCGACTTCTGGGCTATGGCGGCGCTCTAGGACGCTCGCCCGATTGGCGGGATCACCGCGCACGTGCTCCCGATGACTCGCAGCGAGGCGCAGGAGCTGTTCATCTACGACCTGGCCGTGCAGCCGGCATACCAGCGCCGCGGGGTTGGGCGGCTCCTGGTCGAGACCCTCTGCCGAGACGCCGCCGCCGCCGGCGTGCCCGTCGCCTTCGTGCCGGCGGATGTAGAGGATGACCACGCCGTCGCCTTCTATCAGGCGCTCGGTGGGCAGGCGGCCCCCGTCACCATCTTCTCCTTCGAGGTCCGGGCACACGACCCTCCGGCCGTCCCCTAACGATGCATGCTGCCGTCGGGCGTGCCCGGAAGCGCGCTCCGTGCGCATTTGACTTGATCGCCCGCTGCCGGAATCGGTGCTATGCCGACACACATCCGAAGATGAGATGTCCACCATGACCGCGCGAAAGACTGACAAGACTTCCAAGCCCGCAGGCGGGAAGCCTGCCAAGCGGACGGCTGCGGAAGGCAAGGCTGCCGTGAGGCTGCCGGAATCCATGGTGACCGGCAAGGCGAGCCCGGCGAAGGCCGCGGCCGGCGACAAGCCGGTCTTCGCATACATCGCCAGTCTGCCGCAGCCGCAGCGCGGCATCGCGGAACGAGTCGATGCCCTCGCGGCCAAGACGCTTCCCGGCCTGCAGCGATCCGTGAAATGGGGCATGTCGTACTATGGCGTCGGCGACGGCTGGTGCTTCAGTTGCGGCGGATTCGTCGACCATGTCAAGCTCATGTTCGTGAACGGTGCAGCGCTCCGGCCGGTACCGCCCGTGACGCCGGTCGCGATGGGCAAATCCACGCGGGGTGTGGAGATTACGTCAGTGGACGACATCGACGAACGCCAAATCGCGGCGTGGATGAAGCAAGTCGCGGCGGTGCCCGGCGTTGGGGGGAAGAAGCGGTAGGCCCGAAGGCAGATATCCTTTGCCTTGGTGTCAGACATTTGTCTAACAACAACATGCAGCTGACTGGCTGCGCGCCGCCCCTGATGCTTCAACCCTGGCCGGCAGCCGCGCCATGGAGCGGCCCCTAGCCACGCCGACGTGATCACGCACGGCGCCGCTATCCGGAATGATGGTCTCCTTCCGTGACGCCGAGACCGAGTCGCCACCCTGCGGTCACAGCACCCGGCGATGCATCGATGCAGCTCGCGGTCTGAATTGCGGAGGTCAGGATCTCGTTGCCCGTGAAGGACGACTTGCCGCCCCGCGCCTGCGCTGTTGTCGCAGAATTCGGCGGCGCCGCAATGAGATCGGACATAGGCTGCGGCCCTCCGAAACCTCGTGTTTCGGGGGGCCGTACGTCGCGAGGAGTTGGTAACGGGAGGTCAACACTCCAAGGATAGGGAGGCCCGCGTGGCAGGACCGTATCAGTACCGACCGGTACTCTTCTTCGTCGCCACCTTCGTCGCCACCTGGGTGCCTTGGCTCATCGGCGCCTACCAGGCGAGGGACCCAAGCCGCCAGGGAACGATCTCTCCCTTCGGCTACGTCGGCCTGCTCGGTCCGTTGGTGGTGAGTCTGGCCGTGATCCTGTTCTCCGGGAACAAGACGCTCAAGGCCGATTTCCGCCGGCGCTTCGATCCCCGGCGCATCCGCCCGGCGTACCTCGGCGTCGCGGTCGCGATACCCGTCGGGCTGATGTATCTCGGGATTCTGGTTTCGTTGCTGTTCGGCGAAAGTGCCGATCAGCTCCAGGTGTCGCGCGACGCCAACCTCGTCGTGATGATCGTCCTCGCCATGATCCTCGCTCCGATCATCGAGGAGATCTCCTGGCGCGGCTACGGGGTGGACAGCCTGCGGGCCAAGCTGGGCGGCTTGTCGTCCGCGGTGCTGTTCGGCGTGCTGTGGTCGCTGTGGCACGTGCCGCTGGTGCTGCTCCCCGGAACCTACCAGCACGAGTTGGCCACGATCGGCGAGCCACTCTTCCTGGCGAACTTCTTCGTCAGCGCCGTCCCGGCCGCGATTCTCGCCAACTGGCTCTATTACCGGAACGGCCGGTCGATCCTCATCGGGGTGCTGTTCCATGCGGCGGCGAACGCGTCGGCGGAGGCGCTGAGCGCTACCCAAATCACCAAGTGCATCGTGAGCGTGTTGTGGCTCGCCGTCGCGGTGGTCGTGCTCGTCACCGATCGGACCACGTTCGCCGCCGGCCCCCGAACCTTCCTGGACGACCCGCAGGGCGACGCGATCACGAGCTGACGGCGGTGGCCTCGCGGGAGCAGCGTCCCCGCGGCTTCGGCGCTCGGCGGAACTCCACCTTTCCCGTCATGTCCGCCACGACCGATTCGAGCCTTGCCGTGAGCGACCGGAAACATGCGTAACACTGCCGGGGCGCTACGACGCGTCGCGGTCTTCCTCGCGGCCTACGTCCTCATCCTCTTCGTTGCATCGGTGCCGAAGGGGATGGTCCCACGCCCGTTCGCGGACCTCGTGTGGGGGACGCTCTCGGCGAGCGGCGTCCTCGCGCTCACGCTGTGGATGCTCCGTCGCGATCGCCGCTCGCGCTCGGAGATCGGACTCGCGGCCGACTCGGGAACGGCCGCACGACTGCTGGCGGGTGTGCTCCTGGGTGTCGCGGTGTACGCGGCGACGGTCTTCCTCTCCTCGGTGCTACTCGGTCCCATCCACCTAACGCCGCTGGCCGCGCCGAGCGTCGGGGCGTGGGCGTTGACGGTCGCGTCGTTCCTCGCGCTCTCGTGCATGGAGGAGCTTGGGTTCCGCGCCTACGCGTTGCGCACGCTCATCCCATCGATCGGCGAGTGGCCAGCCCAAGGGGTCACGGCGATTGCGTTCGGCGCAGGACACCTGCTCTTCGGTTGGTCGTGGTCGAGCGTGCTGTTCGGCGTGATCCCGAGCGCGATCCTCTTCGGAGTGGCCGCGGTGCGGACGGGCGGCCTATCGTTCCCCATCGGCCTGCACGCGGCAGTGAACGTCGCGTCGTGGACGATCGGGGCGAAGGACACACCGGGGGTGTGGACGCCGAGCGTGGACCGGGTGCATGAGGTGCGGATGGGGACGTTCGCGCCGTTCGTGGGGTTGGGGGTGACCCTGCTCGTGGCGGTGATGGTCGCGCGGTGGCCCGAGGCGCGTGGCACGTCCTCCCGGATCCAGCGCGTCGAGTCGTCCTGAGTCGCGGTGTCAACGACCGTCTGATACTCCCCGCCCAGGCGGGCGGGAAACCCCTATCCCCCGCCTGTAGGGCCCGGTAAGTTCGCCCGCGCGATGCAGCCTTCCCTCGCCTGAGCAGAACCCGACGCGAGCCCCCCGCGGCGCATGACGGCCCCAACGCCCCTGCTCGAAGTGCGCAACCTCGAGGTCGTCTACTCCGACGTCATCCTCGTGCTGCGCGGGATCTCGCTCACCGTCCCGGCGGGAGCGGTCGTCGCGCTCCTCGGCGCCAATGGCGCCGGGAAGACGACGCTGCTCCGCGCGGTGAGCGGGCTGCTCGATGTGCATCGCGGCGACATCACCAAGGGGAGCGTCGCGTTCGACGGGGCCGAGATCCACACGCGCACGGCCCCGGAGATCGTGAGGCGGGGCCTCGCCCAAGTAATGGAAGGGCGCCGCATCTTCGAGGAGCTCTCGGTCGAGGACAACCTCACCGCCGGCGCCTTCACGGTCGGCGACGCCGCCACCCGCAAGGCGCGCCGCGAGGAGATGCTCGCGCGCTTTCCGGTCCTCGCGCAGCGCCGCAAGGCGCTCGCCGGTTACCTCTCTGGCGGCGAGCAGCAGATGTGCGCGCTGGGGCGCGCCCTCATGACCGCCCCACGCCTCCTCCTCCTCGATGAGCCCTCGCTCGGCCTCGCCCCACTCGTCGTCAGGCAGATCGGTGACATTGTCCGTCAGGTGCACGCCGCCGGGACCTCGGTCCTGCTCGTCGAGCAGAACGCCGAGCTCGCGCTGTCGCTCGCCTCGTACGCCTACGTCCTCGAGAACGGGAAGATCGTGAAGGAGGGGACCTCAGCCGACCTGCGCGAGGACCAGGACATCCGCGAGTTCTACCTCGGCGCCGGCGAGGCGGGGCGCCGCTCGTATCGCGACGTGAAGACGTACCGGCGCAAGAAGCGGTGGAGCGCGTGAGCGACGCCAACGATGCGCCGATGGTGCAGTTCGACCACGTCACCCTCGCCTTCGGCGGCGTGACGGCGCTCAGCGACGTCTCCTTCCACGTGCTGCCGCGCGAGCTGTTCGCCATCATCGGGCCTAACGGGGCCGGCAAGACGTCGATCTTCAACTGCCTGAGCGGCGTCTATCGTCCCACCAAGGGGGAGATCCGCTTCCAGGGGGAACGCATCGACCGGCGCTCGCCCGTGACGATCGCCCGGCGCGGGATCGCGCGCACCTTCCAGAACCTGGCGCTCTTTCACGACCTCACGGTCCTCGACAACGTCATGCTCGGCCGGCATCACCTGATGCGGACCGACTACCTGTCGGCCGCCTTGTGGCTCGGGCGCGCCAAACACGAAGAGATGACGCACCGCGCGCGATGCGAGGACATCCTGGAGATCATGGAGCTCGAGTCGTACCGCTTCTCGCACGTCGCCTCGCTCCCCTACGGCGTGCGCAAGCGCGTCGAGGTGGCGCGCGCCCTCGCCATGGAGCCCACACTCCTGCTCCTCGATGAACCGGTCGCCGGGATGAACCAGGAGGAGAGCGAGGACATGGCGCGCTACACGCTCGAAATCCGCAACGAGCTCGGGATCGCGATCATCCTCGTCGAGCACGACATGCGCCTCGTGATGGACCTCGCCGACCGCGTGCTCGCCCTCGACTTCGGCAAGGTCCTGAGCGTCGGGACGCCGGACGCGGTGCGGAGCGACGACGCGGTGATCCAGGCCTACCTCGGAGCGACGGCATGACGGCGACGGCCGTTGCACCGGACGGCGTGCGGACGAGCGGCGCGCTCCCCGCGTGCTCGCCGGCGACGCTCCTCCAGCGCGCCGCGGCCCACCCCGACCGCATCGCGCTGCGCCACAAGGACCTGGGGATCTGGCGCGAGTACAGCTGGCGCGACTACGCCCAGTGGGTGGCGCGCCAGGCGCGGGCCTTCCATGCGTTAGGTGTGGCGCGCGGCGACCGGGTCGCCATCCTCGCCGACAATCGCCCGGAGTGGGTGGTGGGCGACATGGCGCTGCAGGCGATCGGCGCGGTCGTCGTCGGCGTCTACTCCACCAGCCCGTCGGCCGAGGTGGAGTACGTGCTGGCGCATTCGGAGTCGGTGGTGTGCGTGGTGGAGGACGAGGAGCAGCTCGACAAGATCGTGCAGGTGCGCGACCAGCTCCCCGCACTGCGCCACGTGGTCGTCATGGAGCCGCGCGGCGTGCGCGCGTTAGGCAGCGACCCGCGCCTCCTCTCGATCGCCGACTTCGAGCAGCTCGGCGCCGGCGCGACGGTCGACGAGCTGCGCGAGTGGGTGGCGCAGGTCGACCCGAACGCCGTCGCGATCCTCGTGTACACCTCGGGGACGACAGGGCCGCCCAAGGGGGCGATGTTGCGCCACTCGAACCTCGAGGCCTCGGGCGAGGCCTTCACCTCGGTGCTCGGCTGGCAGGAAGGCGAGGAGATCCTCTCCTATCTCCCGCTCTGCCACATCCTCGAGCGCCTGCTCTCGACGATCCTCCCGCTCCGTTGCGGCGTCACGGTGAACTTCGGCGGCGGCGGCGAGTCGCTCGCGCAGGACCTGCGCGACGTGCAGCCGCATCGCTTCATCGGCGTCCCGCGCGTGTGGGAGAAGATCCTCGCGTCCATCGACATCAAGATGCGCGACGCGTCGTGGCTCAAGCGGAAGAACTACGACATCTGGCTCGCCCATGGCAGGCGCATCGCCCGCAAGGTCCTGTCGCGCACGCCGCTCACCCCGCTCGATCGCCTGACGTACGCCCTCGGGTGGCTCCTCCTCTATCGCCCGCTGCGCCATCATTTCGGCCTGTCGCGCGTGAAGCTCGCCGGGAGCGGCGCTGCGCCGATCGCGCCCACGGTCCTTGAGTTCTTCTGGGCGATCGGTGTGAAGATCTGCGAGGGATACGGCATGACGGAGAACACCGCCATCGCCACCTTCACGGCGCCTGACGACGTGCGCATCGGGAAGGTTGGTCGCTCGTATGCCGGCTCAGAGATCCGCATCGCCGACGACGGCGAGATCCTCACGCGAGGGCCCGGCACCTTTGCCGGCTACTTCAAGAACGAGGCGGCGACCCGCGAGGCGATCGACGCGGAGGGATGGCTGCACACCGGCGACGTCGGGACGCTCGATGCCGACGGTTTCCTCACGATCACCGACCGGAAGAAGGACATCCTCATCACCGCCGGCGGGAAGAACGTCTCGCCGTCGTGGATCGAGAACGCGCTCAAGGTCTCGCCGTGGGTGCGCGAGGCGATCGTCATCGGCGACAAGCGGAAGTACCTCGTCGCCCTCATCGGGATCGAGCTTGACACCGTCGGCGATTGGGCGACGCGCCATCGCATCGCCTTCACGACCTACGCCGACCTCTCGGCCCGCCCCGAGGTGGTCAAGCTCATCGACGCCTGGGTGCAGGAGGTGAACGGGACGCTCGCGCAGGTCGAGCAGGTCAAGCGCTTCGCCCTCCTCCCCAAGGAGCTCGATCACGAGGAAGGGGAGCTCACCGCGACGCAGAAGGTGAAGCGCCGCGCCATCGCCGCGCAGTTCTCGGACCTCATCGAGGGGATGTACCGGTGAACGACTTCTTCCGGTACCTCGTCGCCGGCGTCTCGTTAGGATCGGTCTACGCCCTCGTGAGCGTCGGATTCGTCACCATCTACAAGGCAACGGGGGTGGTGAACTTCGCGCAGGGCGGCTTCGTCATGCTCGGCGCGTACGTGGCCGCAACGCTGCGCATGACGCTGGGGCTCCCCTTCCCCGTCGCCATCATGGGCGCGATGGTCGCGATGGCGCTGCTCGGTGCCGTCGTCGAGCGCCTCGTCCTGCGCCCGCTCGTCGGCAAACCCGTCTTCTCGGTGACGATGGTCTCCCTCGGGCTGCTCATCCTGCTCGAGCAGTTCGGCGGCGCCTTCTGGGGTTACGACCCGGTCGTGCTCGGCGACCCGTGGGGGATCGATACCGTGGCGTTAGGCGCGATCGCCGTGAAGGTCGCCGACCTCTGGACGATCGGCGCCGCCGGCAGCGTCCTCGTGGCGCTGTGGGCCTTCTTCACCTTCTCCGTGCGCGGCGTCGCGATGCGCGCCACCGCCGCCGACCCCGAGGCGGCGCTCGCCAACGGCATTGGCGCCGGCGCGGTCTACGGCGTCGCGTGGGCGATTGCCGGCGCGATCGCCGCGCTCGCCGGCATCCTGCTCGCCTCCGGCTCGAAGGGGGTCGACCTCACCATCGGTGCCATCGCCCTGCGGGCCTTCCCCGCGATGATCCTCGGCGGGCTCGATTCGCCGAACGGCGCCGTCGCCGGCGGGATCATCATCGGCCTCACCGAGGTCCTGGCCGCGGCGTACCTCACGCCGAACGCGCCATGGCTCGGCAACAACGTGCACGTCGTCGCCCCGTACGCCGTGATGCTCCTCGTCCTCCTCGTGCGCCCGTACGGCATCGCCGGGACGCCGGAGATCCGCCGCGTATGAGCGCCACCGTCTTCGAGCGTCTTCTCGGTGCGTCGGGCGCCAGCCAGGATCTCACGCGTCGTTATGCGGACGACGCGCGCATCTTCCCGAGCCGGCTCGCGCGCGTCGCGCTCGCCGCGCTCTTCGCCGTCATGATCGCCGCCCCGTTCGCCCTCGACGATTTCTGGACGTCGGTGCTGATCATGGGCGGCATCACGTCGATCGGCGCGATCGGGCTCAATCTCCTGAGCGGCTACACCGGGCAGGTCTCGCTCGGCCACGCCTTCTTCCTTGGCACCGGGGCCTACTCGGCGGCGTGGCTCACCGCGCGCTTCGACCTCCCCTTCCCGCTCTGGCTCATCGGGGCGGGGATCATCGGCGGCTTCATCGGCGGCGTCGCCGGCCCCTTCGCGTTGCGGCTGCGTGGCAACTATCTGGTCATCGTCTCGCTCGCCCTCGTCGTCCTCGGGCAGCACGTGTTCGAGAACTGGACCTCTGTCACCGGCGGCCTCACGGGAGTCTCCGTTCGCGCGCGTGTCTCGTTCCTCGGCCTCGACTTCGCACGCCTGTCGATTCCCGGGCTCGACGCGCCACTGTCACGCAACCACGGCTTCTTCTACCTGATCTGGGGAACGGTCGCCGTCCTCGCCCTCCTGGCCAAGAACATCGTGCGTACGCGCCCCGGGCGCGCGATGCAGGCCATCCGCGACCGCGACGTGGCTGCCGAGGTGATCGGGGTGAGCCTGGTGAAGTACAAAGTTGGCGCCTTCGTGGTCTCGAGTGCGTACGCCGCGGTGGCGGGAGCGCTGTATGCGGCATACGCTCGTTATGTGTCGCCGCTCGACTTCGGGCTTCCGCTCTCCATCCAGTACATCGCGATGATCGTCGTCGGCGGGATGGCGACGATTCACGGCTCGATCCTCGGCGCCCTCTTCCTCACCGCCGTGCCTCGCCTCGTCGAGATGCTCGCGCCGGCGCTCTCGCTCGCCACCGGGCCGGCGAGCGGGGGAGGAATCACGATCGCCACGGTCAACCAGATGATCTTCGGCGCCCTGATCATCGCCTTTCTCCTGTTCGAACCGCGCGGCCTCTCCGGCATCTGGTTGCGCCTCAAGCTCTACTTCAAGGCGTGGCCCTTCTCCTACTGACGCTGCGTCCCCTCTCTCTCGTCTCCAGCACCCGGAGGATCCCGATGCGTTCGATCCAACTCGTCCGTCGCACGCGCCGCACCGTCGTCGCCCTCTCACTCGCGTTAGGCGCTGCCTGCGGTGGCGGTGAGAAGGGGGGCGAAGCCGCCGCCAGCGCGCCGACTCCCGGCGTCGCCAACGACACCATCACCGTCGGCAACCTTGTCCCGCTGTCCGACGCCGTCGCCCTCATCGGCAAGCCCATTCTGGCGGGCGAGGAGGCCTACTTCGCCGAGCTCAATGCCAAGGGCGGAATCGGCGGGAAGTACAAGGTGAAGGTCATCTCCGAGGACGTGACCTACGCCAACCCGTCCACTTCGGTCCAGAAGTACAACAAGATCAAGGACCAGATCGCGGCGTTCGCGATGATTCTCGGCACCGATCACGTCAACGTGACGCTCCCGCTGATGGCCGAGGACAACATCCTCGCCATCCCGACGACCTTCGACGCCGAGTGGGTGCGCGAGCCGCACCTCATCCCGACGATGTCGCCGTACCAGGTGCAAGTCGCGAACGGCATCGACTATTGGTGGAACAGGGCCGGGGGGCAGGGCAAGCCGATCTGCACGATGTCGATGGCCACCGGCTACGGCCAGGCGGGCGACGAGGGAGCGGCGATCGCGACCAAGGCGTTAGGCACGACGGTCGCCTCGGCGGCCAAGTTCCGCCCCGGCGACCAGGACTTCGTCGCGCAGGTCACGCAGCTCAAGAATGCCAACTGCGCCGCGGTGGCCCTCACGTCGCTCCCCACCGAGACGGCCAAGATCATGGGAACCGCGGCGCAACTAGGCTTCAACGCGCGATGGATTTCCACGTCGCCCACGTGGCACCAGGTGCTCGGCAAATCTCCCATCGCCGCCTATGCCAAGGAGCACCTCTGGACGTCGACCGACATGGCGACGCCCGCCGACACGGCGACGAATCCCGCCGTCCAGGAGATCCTGAACGCGCAGCGCAAGTACACCCCCGAGCAGGTCGGTGACTTCTACTTCGTCGCGGGGTGGGCGTTCGCGAAGACGCTGCATACCGTCCTTGAAGCCGCCGCAACGTCGGGCGACCTGAGCCGCGCCGGAATCGCCAAGGCGCTCACCTCGCTCGGCGACGTCGACATGCAGGGCGTGGTCGGCAACTACCGCTACGGTGCCGTCGAATCGCGTGAGCCCCCGCGCGCCACGAACATCTATGCCATCGACCCGTCGGTGCTCGGTGGCTTCACGATCGTCGCGCGTGGCTACGCCTCTGAGGCGGCCAAGGCGATCGTCTTCACGAAGAAGCGCTGAGCCAGCACGCGCAGAGATACCGTGACAACACCTTCGGCCGGCATGGTCTTCCTGCACGAGATGGTGCTCCCCGGGGAAGCCTCCGGGGGCAAGCACCTGTGCGTATGCCTGTCGCGCGCCGAGTACGCCACGGAGCATGGACTGGCCGTGCTGGCCAGTCTGCGCAAGGTGAAGTCGAGTTGGTGGCGACCCCTGGTGGATCGCGACGACTTCACGCCGAGCCATGGATTCGACGCGCTCGATCAGGCGCGTGCGGTGGACATCTCCCACATGATGTCGGTCCCCACGGACACGATTGGCGGCGTCGCCGGACGCGTCTCCGAACGAGTGATCGCGGACGCGATGAAGGTGATCCCTGCGCTGTTTCAGTTCCGAGGTCCGTGGGAGGTGCGCGGCGCGGTGCACAACATCGCCGGCTGGCAGCCCGGCACGGACGCCGTGCTGGTGCTCAACGATGCGGCGCTCGACAACCCCTCAGTGCGACACTTCCTTGCGATGCCCTACGAAGAGGGCGAGTGGCGCCCCGAACTCGTGCTGGTGAACGCGGATGATCTGGGTGACGAGGTGCGGGCGCTCAGCGACTATGAGCAGGGGCTGTTGAGCGCCGACCTGCAGCGCATCTTCCCGCTGACGGGCTGATGCCGGTCGGCGCCGCCGGCACCTAACGCGGCAGCCGGAATACGTAGTCGGCCGGCGGCTCCTCGTGCCGCAAGTGTCGCACGAAGTAGTCCAGCGTCTGCTGGATCGCGTACGCCTCCCCGGCGTAGCCGTGGTTGCGGTTGGGATAGACGAAGACGTCGAACTTCTTGTTGGCCCGGATGAGCGCGTCGATCACGGCGAGCGTCATGTCCGGGTGCACGTTGTCGTCGAGCGTGCCGTAGGTGAGCAGGAGCTTCCCCTTGAGGTTGGCGGCGAGGTTCTGGTTGGCCTGCGAGTCGTAGTTGCTCCCGCCGGCGGGGTTCTTGACCACGAGGCCGTGATACTTCTCCCCCCACGGAAAGTGATACCCGCGCTGGTCGTGGTTGCCGGCGCCGGAGACGGCGACCTTGTAGAAGTCGGGGTAGCGCAGGATGGCATCGGTCCCCGAGAAGCCGCCCCCGGAGTGACCGTAGATCCCGACGCGATCGAGGTCCATCGACCGGTGGCGCACGGCGAGCTGCTTGAGCGCCGTGATGTGGTCGGGGATCCCGTTGTCGGTCATGTTGCCGTAGTAGGCGTCGTGGAACGCCTTGGAACGCACGGGTGACCCGAAGGCGTCGACGGTGAAGACGATGAAGCCCAGCTCCGCCAGCGACTGCGGGGCACCGGGGGCGCTGGCGACAAACGATCGGGTGAAGACCGCGCCGACCTGTGGCCCCGGATAGATGTAGTCGACGACGGGATACTGCTTGGTGGAGTCGTAGTCGGTGGGGAAGTAGAGGTAGCCGTGGACGTCGGTGACGCCATCGCGCCCCTTGGCGCTGAAGGCGACGGGGGGCTTCCACCCAATGGCCTCCAGGCGCGAGATGTCTCCCTTGTCGATGGTCTGGACGACGCGCCCGTCAGCCGCACGCACTACGGCGGTGGGGGCGAGGTCGCGCCGCGAGTAGAGGTCGATGAAGTACTTCCCCGACGGCGTATCCCACAGCTGGTGATCGGCCTGCTCCATGCTCAGGCGCGTGAGCCCGCTCCCGTCGAGGGCGACCTTGTACAGGTGCTTGTAGTACGGGTCGATCCCCGGCTCGCGCCCCACGCCGGCGAAGTGCACCGTCCCCAGCGTCTCGTCGACCGAGAGGAGGTCGAGCACGAGCCATGGGCCGCTGGTGACCTGTGCGATGACCTTCCCCGTGGCGACGTCGATGCGATAGAGGTGTCCCCATCCATCACGCTCGGACCACCAGAGCAGCTCCTTGCCGTTCTTGAGCGGGCGCCAATTGGGGGGACCGCCGAACTGGTTGAGCTCGCGATACGTGGGCCCCGACTCGGTGAAGACGAGGCGCGACTTGCCGCTGACGGGGTCGCTCTCATAGACGTCGTACTTCTTGAAGTCGCGTGATCGGGCGGTGACGAAGAGCGTGTTCCCGTCACGCGTCCACTGCACGTCGTGGAAGGCCGAATCGGCGGTGGTGAAGAAGCCCGGGATGGGGGCGATGTCGAGCTTGATGCCGCGCTTCGCCTCGACGTCGAAGACGTAGGGTTCCCAGGTGGGAATGATCGAATCGCCGGGGAGGGCGTAGTGGTAGCTGTGGAGTTTTGGACGCGCGCCGGGAACGGTCTCGACGAGGTGGAGGAGTTCGACCTTGCGCTCGTCGTAGCGGTGCGTGGCGATGCGCTTGGAGTCAGGGGACCAGCGCAGGACGGGCCAGACCTTTCGGCGTGACCGGCGATTGGTGATTTCCTGGCAGCATCCCTCGGGGACGACGGCATAGCCCCAGTTGGCCTCGCCATCGGTGGAGAGCTGCACTTCCTCCCCCGTGGCGACGTTGCGGACCCAGAGGTTCTCGCTGCGCGAGAAGGCGGCCCACTTCCCATCCGGCGAGCGGATCTCGTCCTTGGCCGGCGCGACCGCCTTCTCCTTCGCTGCGCACGTGTAGGCCACGATGTCGCAGGTGAAGCGGGCCGAGTCGGCGACGTTGAACCGGATCGACTGTCCGTTGCGGAGGAACTCGAAGTCCGTGAAGGGGAGCTTCTCACCCGTGTAGGCGGTGTCGGCCGCCACCGACAGCGCCGCGGCGAGCCGCGCATGGTCGAAGGCGACGTTGCGCGTCCCACGGGCCGGATCGACGACGAGGAACTCGCCGCCATTCCCGCGGGCCGCGCGGAACCAGAAGCGGTCGCCCTCGAGCCAGTGCGGGTCGACCGTATTCCCCGAGACCAGCGCCTGCGCGTTCCAGGGGAGGAAGGCGTCGGCGCGGGCGTAGCGCGCGCTGGTGGACTGCGGGTGGCCGCCCTGCGCCTCAGCGAGGCTGGCGTGGGTGAAGAGGGCCGCGAAAGCGAGCGTTCCGCCGAGTCGAATGCGCACGGGAAGTACTCCGGAAAGGACGCACGAAGAACGACCTTCCGGCGGCCGCCGTCAAGGAGGGGTCGATGGAGTCTCCCCCGGAATGGCCCTGCGACTTGGACCGGCAGGCGCATCGCAGGTGAAGCACCCGCGCGCCAGGAAGCGCAGCGTGAG
Source organism: Gemmatimonadota bacterium (assembly GCA_016719105.1). NCBI lineage: Bacteria > Pseudomonadati > Gemmatimonadota > Gemmatimonadota bacterium. The sequence goes on from JADKAQ010000014.1 coordinate 278,365, forward strand.
CGTGATGGCGTCGCGATCGTTCATGAGGAACGGGTGCGCCGCCTTCACCACCGCGAAGTCGCGCATCCCGTCGAGCCGCGCGTTCTTCACCGAGACCTTCCCATCGTCGTCGCCGGGGATGATGAGGGAGAGGATCCAGTTGACCGACCGCGTCCCGGCGATCACACCGACGGGAAAGGCCGGGGGGCCGAGCCGCTGCGGGGTGGCGTTAGGCGCGGTCCCCAACTCAGTTCCGGCCGGGCCGTTGATCCAACGGAAGAGCCGCCAGTCACCCATGGCGTCGACCACCTCGCTGCCGCGACTCGGCGGGCCGAGCATCACCACGCGCCCGATCTCGCGCACCGCCTGGTTCGCCGCCAGCTGCCGCACGATGATGCCTCCCAGGCTGTGCGTGACGAAGTGGATCTCCCCCCTGTTCGCCGGCGCACACTCGGCGATGCGCGGCGCCACATGGTCGCGGGCCAGCTCGGCGACCGAGTGCGCGCGCGACGGGTACTCGATGTTGCAGACGTGGTACCCGGCCTGCTCCAGCGAACGCTCCATGCGGCGCATGGACGACGAGGTGCGTGCGAGGCCGTGCAGGAGCACGACGGTCTCGCCGTTGGCCGGCGGGAGTTCAGCGACGTGCACGGGGGCGCACGCGGCGCCGATGAGGAGGGCGCCGAGTGCGAGGAGCTGCCGGGGGAGGTGGTGTGGGAGCCGATCCGGGGGCATGCGGGTGGGACGAGTCGTGGTGCGACCCGCTGAAACCTAGGGGGAGCGACGCCGCCGCGAGAGCTGACCCCGGCGCTCACCCAGCTACCAGACCTCGCCGGGACGCCACTCGACCGAAAGCGGTGCGTGGAGATCCAGGTCGGGGGGCGTGCGCGCTAACCGCAGAATCATCACCGCTTCATCGTCGGGCGACGCTTCCAGGCCGCGATCGGTTCGCACCGAGAGCGGGCCTCGCCACAGCTCCCACCCGAGCCGGGCGTAGAACCCCTCGTCGGAGGGCGACAGCGCCGCCAGATCGTAGTCGCCCAGCTGAGTCACCAGGTCGCGCAGGAGCGCCGAGGCGTAGCCGCGCCCCTGCAGCGACGGCTCCGTGGCGACCAGCTCAACGTAGGCGGTGCGCAACGCACGGCGCCCCGTCAGCTGCAGCATGCGTGTGACCAACATCGCGTGCGTCGCGAGTCGGCCATCGATTCGCCCCACCGCGTGCACGCCCGGACCGATGTCCGTGAGATACGGGGCCATGGGCTCCTCGTACGCCGATTCGCACACGGCGAGGATCTCCGCGCGGAGCGACGGCGAGAGCTCGCCGGTCGCGTAGTACTCGATCTGCATGATTCGTCAGGCGGCGCGAGAGAGCTACCGGACGTCCACCGCGTTCGACGTCAGCGTCAGCGTCGCCCCGTCGTCAGGGGCGTCGACCAACAAACGGAAGCGGTACCGTCCGGGTTTCGCGACGGTGAACGTCCGGCGCACCGCCGCGCCCGGCGCGACCGTGACGCGCACGATCACCTGGTTGGCCGGACAGACGACGCCGACCGACGCCACCTCGAACCAGGCACCGAGCTCCTCGTCGAGGTAATACGCTGGCGCTGCGGGGCACCCGCTGAGCGTGACGGCACGCGTCCCATCGTTGCGCGCGGAGAGTTCCAGGACGGTGAGCCCACGCGCCGCCATGGTCTCGCGGTCGGCGGTCGCGGTCACCACGAGCGGGGGCGCGGCGACACCGTTAGGCTCGGCGCACGCCGCCAGCGTCGCGAATGTCAGGGCGACCATCACACGCCAGGGGAACGCATGCGGTCGTGGATGCAGCTTCCTCATCTTCATCTCCTCATCAGGCCCGGAGGATGCAACCACATCGGGGAAGATGCACTGCATCGCCGGGACGAGCGGGACTCGTCCCCGGCGCCCCGCGACCTATTGCACCTTCTTCGCCACCATCTGTCCGCCAGGCTGGCGGAAGATCAGCTGCGTTGCCTTGCCGTCGTCGCCCAGCACGAAGCTGAACTCGGCCTGCGCCTCGGGGACGAAGAAGTCCTTCTCGCCGTACGGTCGCCCACGGAGCTTGTTCTGTCCGGTGGCGGCGATCATCAGTGATCCGTTCTCGACGGTCACCATCAGCTGCAGCTGCGGGGTGAGCTGGTAGGTCCCCTCGTAGCGCGACAGCAGCGCGGCGTCGATCGCCACTTCCTTGCGCTCGACCGGCGGCTTGGTGAGGGGGACGAGCGAGTCGACCACGTGCAGGCCGATGTCGTCCACGGAGATGGCGGAGTTGGAGAGCACCACGACGCCGACGCGCTTGGCCAGGTCGAAGCCCATGAAGGTGCGATAGCCGCCCGTCCCACCGTTGTGCCAGACCACGCTCCCGCCCGGCGACTTGAGGATGTGCCACCCCAGCCCCATGGTCAGCGTCGGGCTGGTGGTGGGGCGGCGCGACGTGTGGGTGAAGGCGAGCGTCGTGCCTAACGGCTTGCTGGTGCTGTCGAGATTGGCGGCCAGGTACTTGAGCATGTCGGTCACGGTGGAGCGCAGCGCCCCCGCCCCGGCAAGCGTCGGCAAGTCCCAGTTTGCCACGACGGTGCCGGCGGGGTTGTGCCCCAGTGCGAGCCGACGCTTCAGGTCGGGGGTGAGTTCGATCTTCGTGTCCTTCATGCCGAGCGGCTTGAGCACGCGTTCCTCGACGAGCGCGTCGTACGACTTGCCGGCCTTGAGGGCGAGCGCATGCCCGAGCAGCCCCATGCCCAGGTTGGAGTACTCGTACCGCGCGCCGATGTCGCGTGTCAGCGTGTAGCCGCTCAGGAACTCGTACATCTGCGCGACGGTGTAGTCGGCGTACGGATTGGTCGGGTCCTTCGGCTTGAAGTTGCTCGGCATGCCCGGGAGACCCGACGACGCGGTGGCCAGGTCGAGCAGCGTGATCTCCTTGCCGTTGCGCGTCGGGATCTTGACGGTGCTGGGGAGGTACTTCTGCACCGGGTCATCGAGGCTCACCTCGCCCTTGCGCACCATGTCGGCGAGGATGGCGTTGGTGAAGGTCTTGGTGATGGAACCGATCTCGAAGACCGAGTGGCCGTCGAGCACGAGTGCGCCGTTGTCGGCCTTGCCTGCACTCAGGATCCGTGTCGAGCCGTCGGCTTCCATGAGCCCGATGACCACGCCAGCCGCATGCTTGGGTCCGACCTGCTCGGCGAGGATCGCCTTCACGCGTTCGTCCGAAGGGAGGCGGTACTGCCCCGAGGCGCGGACAGGCGCGACCATCAGGAGCAGGGCAGCGATGCAGTAGACCGGGCGGATCATGATTCGCGGCGATGAGGGAAAACGCGGATGGCTCGACCAGCTCAAACTGATGGCGTGACAGGGTGCTGTCGAGCGGTGCGCCACCCACCGGTGTCGCTTGCCGTGCCGCCATCGCACGCCGATATTCCGCCTCGGCGTAGGGGACGCCTCCGGTCCGCGGAAAGGGCAGCGCCCTCCCCTGTGGTGGCATGATTCCATGCGCCCTCTTCGGGCCGATGGTGCGGACGCCGGCCATATCGAAGGAGGCGTCCCATGGCTTCACCGTTCCGTCGCACGCTCCCCGCGCGCGCAGATCTCGCGCAGCAGAAGACCCTGGCCAAGGAGCTGTTGCGTGTCTTTGCCGGCGGCGACCCCGAGGCAACGGCGCGCGTGCGCGCCGCCCTCCCCGACAAAGCCCGCATCGTGCTCGCCGACGCGCAGTTCGTCCTGGCGCGCGAGTACGGCTTTCACGATTGGGGAGCGCTCAAGCGTCACATCGAGGATCGCATCGCGGCCGCGCGTGCGCCGCACGAACAGGTGCACGACGCCATGCAGCGTCGCGACGCGGCGGCTCTCCGGCGTCTCCTGACGCAGCACGCCGAGTTCCGCCCGTTCATCAACGCGCCGTTCTTCCCCTTCAATGCGCCAGCGCTCGTGGCATGCGCCGGTGACGCGGCGATGGTTGAGGTGCTGCTGGAGGTGGGTGCCGATCCCAACAAACGCAGCGAGTGGTGGGCGGGGGGCTTCCATCCCTTGCACGTGGCAACGGGGGTGGCCGCCGAGCGGTTGCTTGCAGCTGGCGCTGTTGCCGATGCCTGTGCGGCCGCGCACCTCGACAAGCCGGAGCTTCTGGCGTCGCTGCTTGCCGCCGATGCGTCTCGCGTGCGCGAGCGTGGCGGCGATGGACAGACGCCGCTGCACTTCGCCCGCTCGCGACGGGTGATCGACCTCCTGCTCGACGCCGGGGCCGACCTCGACGCGCGCGACGTCGATCATCGCGCCACCGCCGCCGAGTGGATGCTCGACCGGTCGCGAGGCGCGGGGCGCTACGACCTGGCGCAGTACCTCGTGGAGCGCGGCGCCTCGGCCGATATCATGCTCGCCTCGGCGCTGGGACGCACGGACGATGTGGTGGCGATGCTGCGACGCGACCCAGCGCTGCTCGACGAACAGACGGGGCGCGGGCGCTACGCCGAGATGCCACCGAGCAGCTATCACATCTACTTCTGGACGATTGGGAGCAGTCGGTCGCCGATGGATGTCGCGGCGCAGTTCGGGCACGACGACACGCTGGCGGCGATGCTCCCGTTCGCGACGCCGGTACAGCGGCTGCGGTTTGCCTGCCGTCGCGGCGACGCCGAGCGGGCGCGCGCCCTGCTGCGCGACGAACCGGGGCTCGTGGCCTCGCTCGCGCCTAACGACCATCGTGCAGTGACCGATGCGGCGTGGAACGGCGATGCCGCCGCGGTGGCGCTCATGCTGGAGCTGGGGTTCGACCCGGCGATGCCCGGGCACGATGCCGGGACGGCGCTGCACTGCGCGGCGTGGCAGGGATCGGTGGCGAGCGTGGCCGCCATTCTCGGCTATCCCGCGGGCCGGGCGCTGCTCACCACGCGCGACGCGCATCACGGGGGGACGCCGCTCGGCTGGTGCTGCCACGGGTCATTGCATGGGCCGGCGGGCGGCGAGCACGCCGAGATCGCCCGGTTGCTGCTGGCGGCTGGGGCGGCGATGGAGGCGGGGGACGCGTCGGATGAGGTGGAGGAGGTGCTGATGGAGTGGCGGGAGGGGCATCGCTGACACGGTGAGCAAGGGCGCAAGGCGAGCCCGATCGGTCCTGCTTCGTCGCTCCGCCTTGCGTCCCCCCACCCCGGCGAGCCAATTCCCGAAAACGCTCGCCTCTCATCTCGCCTGACCACGCGCCGCAATGCCGCACCACTCCTCCTCTCGCCACATCGTCATCCGCGCGGCGTCGCTCGTCCTGCTCGGAGGCGCCTCGCTCGGGTGGCCTGCATCGCCGCTGCACGCGCAAGGCGCCCCACGCCCGGCCCCGCGCCCCCGCACTGTCGTCATCGACTCCATCAGCGTCATCGACGTCGACGCGCGCCGCGTGACGCCGATGCAGAACATCGTCATACGCGATGACAGCATCGTCGCCGTACAGCCGGCGAGCGCGACGCTCCCCGACAGCATCGACGAACGGGTCCCGGGGCGCGGCCTCTTCGCGATTCCCGGCCTCGTCGACCATCACGTACATCTCACGCCAGGGATGGCGCGCGCCCTCGAACGCGGCGCGCGCGGCGGCGTCACGATGGTGCAGGCCATGGCCGGCGACAACCGCACGGCGGGAGAGTACGCGCGTGCGGCGATGTCGAAGGAGATCATCGCCCCCGAGATCGCCTACGCCTCGGTGATGGCGGGGCCCAACTTCTTCACCGACCCGCGCTTCATCGGCGCCTCGCTCGGCTACGCGCCCGGCAAGGCGCCGTGGGCGCAGGCGATCTCCAGCGAGACCGACGTGGCGCTGGCGGTCGCGGCGGCACGCGGTTCAGGGGCCGAGGTGCTCAAGCTGTACGCGATGCTCGACAGCACGATCGTGGCGGCGTTCACCGCCGAGGCGCACAAGCAGGGGATGCGCGTGGTGGCGCACGGGACGACGTTCCCCGCGCGGCCGTTGCAGCTGTCCGGGGCCGGCGTCGATGTGCTCACGCACGCACCGTACCTCTCGTGGCAGGGGGCACCCGAGGTGCGCCCCGAGGATTCGTGGAAGCGCATCGAAGGGCCGTACGCCAAGGTCCGCGCCGACGGCCCCGAACTGCTCGCCGTGCTCACCGCGATGAAGGCGCACGGGACGTATCTCGAGCCGACGCTGTGGGTCTTTGCGCGCGACGGGGTCAAGCCCGAGGTGGCGAAGTGGGGGGCCGCACTCGCCGTGCGCGCGCAGGCCGCGGGGATCCCGATCCTCGCCGGGACGGACGGCTTCGTGGGACCGGACAGCGTCCCGCTCCCCTACATTCACCGCGAGCTGCAACTGCTGGTGGAGGCCGGACTCACGCCGGCGGCGGCGCTGGCCACGGCGACCACCGTCCCCGCCCGCGCCATGCGCCGCGAGCGGACGCACGGAGTGATTGCCGCGGGTCGCGTGGCGGACATCGTCCTGCTCGAGGGGAATCCGCTCGCCGATATCCGCAACACGACGCGCATCCGCCAGGTGGTGCTGCGCGGGCGACCGCTCCCGCGTTAGGCTCGCGCCGGGAGCGCGCGCCCGGGCACGGGGGTCAGCACCCCGGGCGCGTCGCGCTATTGGCGAAGACGCGGGCGAAGTACGGGAGCAGGTGCCGCTCGAACCGGTCGCGCGCCTTGTCGACGTGCCCGCCGTCGTAGGCCTCGACGGTATGCGCGATGCCGGCGCGCTGCAGCGCCGCGGAATAGGCGCGGACCCCGACCGGAACGCTCGCCACCTGGTCTGACGTGCCGTAATCGATGACGATCCCGCAGAGCGCCCGCACGGGGACGGGGTCGCGCGCCAGGCGATCGACCGGAAGAAAGCGCCCCCACGTGCGCCGCACCGCGCGCACCTCGCGAGTGGTGCCAGCACGTGGCATGTAGGGGAGGACGAGCGGCGCGCCGCGGCGGAAGGACGGGGCGAAGGCGATGGCCATCGCGCGCACGATGCGCTCGCCCGTGGTGCGCGGCGGTGTCGCCGGCGCGAGGCGCGACGCCGCTAGCCACAGTGGGCTCGCGGGAGCGAGGTCGGCCGCCAACGTCAGGCAGCACGGGCTCATGGCGTAGACGTTGGCAAAGGTCGCCGAGTGCGACTGTACGATCGACAGCGCGCCGAATCCCCCCATGGACTGTCCCGCGATCCCACGATGCCGCCGGTCGCGCATGGTACGATAGCGCCCGTCGATGTACCCCACGAGCTCTCGGCCGATGAAGTCGTCCCAGCGGCCGAAGGCGACCGAATTCACATAGAAGGTGCCGCCGTAGCTGTTGTCGGCGTGCGGCATCACGACGAGGAACTCGCTGCCGGTGCGCGCCAGCGAGTCCATCGTGCGGCGCAGGTCAAATCCTTGGTAGGAGCCATCGAGCCACTCGCGTGGATGCGACGTCATCCCGTGCAGGAGATAGAGCACGGGGAAGTGGCGCGTGCGGTCGCGGTCGTAGCTGGGCGGGAGGTAGGTGTAGACCTCCCGCGTGGCGGGATCACCGACGCGGTTGCCGAGCAGGGTGCGCGCTCGCACGGTATCGACGACGACGCGCCCCTGGGCACGTGCGACGGGGGCAACGGCGGCCAGCAGCGCGATCGCGCCGACGGCCAGGCACACGCGATGTGCGAACGACTCGACCCTGCGGCTCCGCCGGTGCACGCGCCCCCGGCCGCTCAGGCGAGGGCCTGCGTGAAGGCAGCGGCGAGCAGCGTGCCGGTCGTGCGGTTCCAGGACTCGTTGACGCCTAACGTCAGCGTCCCGTCTGGTGTCCCCCTCGGCAGCAAGATCCCCCGCTGCGCCAGGCGGGTGGCCGCGACCTCCAGGTCGCCCCCCGTGATGTGGAGGCGCGTCAGGTTGGTCCCGTTCGGGATGCGCTCCACGCGCACGCGCGGGTGACGGGCGATCTCCTTGTAGAAGTTCTCCGAGACCTGCACCGCACTCTTCAGGCGCCCCTCGAAGCCCTCCATGAAGTGCCCGGCCACCCGCGCGGCCGGCCACCCCACGGCGAGGTTGCCGCCAAACATGCGGCGTACGTGAAACATGCCGTCGAGCACACGCCGCGGCCCGGCCAGCACGGCCCCGATGCCGCAGTTGAAGTACTTCCACAGCGACACGTACACGGTGTCGAAGTGCTTCGCGTACTCCGCGGGCGCTATCCCTGTGTAGGCCGAGGCGATGAAGAGTCGGGCGCCGTCGAGATGCGTGCCGATGCCGTGCTCGCGGGCGAAGGCGGTGACCCGTTGGGCCTCGTCCCAGTCGAACATCTCCCCCGACAGGCGGCGAATGGGGCTCTCGATCACCAGCGCGCCGACGTCGGTGGCGACGCGCCCGCTCGCCGTGCGCTTGACGACCGCCTCGACGTCGGCGCGCGTGTAGGTCGCCTTGAGCGGGGCGAGCGGGAGGAGTGTGAGCCCGGAGAGCGTCTGGCAGGCGTCGCCGGTGTCGTTGTACATGTGGCTCATGTCGGGGACGATCACGCGACGCTTGTTGCCGGCGAGGGCGCGCACCGCCAGCTGGTTGGCGAGCGTCCCGGAGGGCATGAAGACCGCGGTCTCCTTGCCCAGGAGCCGGGCCCACCGTTGCTCGAAGGCCTCGACCTCCCCGCCAAGGAGGTAGGTGTCTTCGGCCACGTCACGCGTGGCGGTGAGGTCCTGGAGGAGGGTGGCGTATTCGCGCGGGGTGAGGGCGAGACCGTCGCCCGAGAGGTGGACCGCGCCGTTGGCCAGTGTCGAGCGTTGACCGTGCGTGGCCGGCGTCGCCGCGCTGGCGGTTGCCGGCGAGAGCGAGGCGAAGGCCGCCATCGCAGCACTGGCGCCAGCGGTTTCGATGAAGCCCCGTCGCGAAACGTCGTCCATGGGTTCCTCCGTGCGTGCACCTGAAGCCTCCCCCCCGGGGAAGCTGACCGAGGAAGGCGTCGGGCGCAACGAATGGCCAGCGTCGAAGCGGCCGCAGGGACCCTCGACCCGAGGACGACGTCGCGCCAAGACGCTCGTGCAGGCGCTCGAAGCCAAGGCGCAGGAACGCCGAGTAGCCGTCCGGCGCCAAGGCGTCGAGCGTCGCACGCCCGCGGTGTGCGATGGCGCGGGCCTCGTCCGCGCGCCCGATCGCCAACAGCGAGTCGGCGAGATTGAGGCAGAGCGAGGGGAGCAGGTCACGCGCCTCACCAACCGGGAGCGCGTCGGCGTGGCGCAGCGCGATCGCATTCCAATGGAGGCGATCGGCCGCGCTCTCCTGGTGGCGTGCGAGGTAATGGGCGGCGATGCTCGCCTCGAGGTCGTTGGACCGGGTGGCCCACGCCTGTTCAAAAAGGGGGCGCGCCTTGTCCGGCTCTCCCTCGAGCTGCATGCCGGCGGCACAGAGAGCGACGACGGGGTTGGCGGGATCGAGCGCCAGCATGCTCGGCTACCGACGCACGCGCTGCAGCCAGACGAGTTCGTCGTCGTCGGTGCGGGCGAGATAGAGCGTTCCCTTGCCGAAGCCGATGAGTCGTGTGGCCGGCGGGAGTGCGACGCGTTCCACCACCCGACCGGCGCCGTCGAAGACATCGTAGGTGGGGACGGGATCGTCGTGTGCACGGGTGCGCAGCACCCAGAGCCGACCGTCAGGAGCAACGCCCGCCGCCTTGTCGAGGAAGGGTGGCTTGACCTCGGGCCACGTCTGGTCGGGAGTGAGCATGCGCTCGATGTCGGCCTTCGACAGCTTCGGCGTGCGCGCCCGTGGCGACGCGGCGCCCTTGGCGGCGGGGGGCGCCCCCGACGGACCGGCCACGATGATCCCACCGGGACGCAGCTGGGACTTGGCGAAGGCCGCCTTCTCGTCGTCGGTCACGCGGATGGCCGGCCCCTGGGCCACCGGTCCCGTGATGCGCGTGCCGTTAGGCGCGATCCACTCGACCCGATATGGCGCCGCGCGTACGATGGCCACGCGCCCGTCTGGCGCAATGGCCGCCAGGTCGCGCGCGGCAAGCGGGAGGTTGGTCGACCACTGCACCATCCCGCCCGGCAGGAGTCGCGCCGCCGTCATTTCCCCCTGGGGTTCGGCGAGGGTGCCAATGGTGTCGGTGCGAGCGCTCCGCCTATCGTGGACGAGCAACTCCGCCATCCCCACGCTGGGGTCGGTGGGCCTGGCCGGTCGCCTCGACTGCCGCAGCAGCATGCGACCCGATCCGTCGATTCCGATGAGATCCGCGGCGAAGAGCATCCCTTCGCCGGCGAGCGGCCGGGTGCCGGCGGGCTTGCCGTCGGGGCCGATGAGCAGAAGGCGGGCGTTGCTCCAGTCGGGCATGAGCGTGCTGTCGCCCGGGAGGGGATACAGCGTCGTGGGTGTCCCCCACTCGCCGGGCCCTGCGCCAGCGCGCCCGACGGGAGTCGCCGTGCCCCGCACGAGGTCGATCAGCTGCAACGTCTTGTCGCGGCCATCGGCGACGATGACCCGCCCGTTCGAGAGCTCGCGCAGCCCGGAGATGGCGGTGAACGGTTCGCGATGCTCGACCTCCGGCTTGGGGAGCCCGCGCGTGGCCCCCTGGGCGGCGGCGGCGGTCGCCCACGATACGCCGAGCACCGCCGCACGGATCACGACGAACGTCACGTTAGGCATTGTGTTCGCCGCTCAGGTCACCGCAAAGCAGAAGAAGAACCCGTTCCCGCCCGTCGCCTTGAGGTTGTCCTGGCTGCAGCCGCGCGACGGGTGCGCCGAGTTCCACGACGTCGGGAATTCCCCGCCCCCCTGCCGGTCGTGGTGCCCTACACGTGCGCTGCCTTCGCCGTGGCTCGTCCACGCGTTGCACGATGAGTCGCTCCCCGCCGGATAGGCGGTCCCGTCCGGGGTGGAGCCGGTGAGGATGTCGTGCATGTTGGGGGTATCGCCGCGCCCGTTGACCTTGGCCCCCTTCTCGGTGAGGATCGTTTCCTTGGTGAGGTTGGCGGCGCTGTTGTGCAGTTCCCCTACCGTGCGCGCGATGAGCGTCCCGGCGACATTGTGCCACGGCCCCTTTCCGATGCGGTCGCGCGCGTTGATGGCGGCCTTTCCGTCCATGGCCGGGACGCTGAGATAGGCGTGCCAGGTGAGGTCACCGCCCCCTGCGGTCTGCGCCAGCCCCTGGCAGAACCGGTCGGCTCCCTCGAGCCCGCCCAGGTCGGCGCCGTTCCCCGGTCCCGCACTCGTGATGAAGAAGGTCATCCGCTGCTGTGGGGCTGGCTGCGCCTGCTGCGCTTCGGTCGTCAGGGGGAGGAGCAGGACGGTCGCGGCGACGGCGATCGCGCGAGCGGGCGTTCGACTGAGGGTCATCTCGGTCCTCGAGGGAAAGGTCGCTATTGGTTACCTCACCAACGCCCGATTCGCCAGTCGGAAGCCGGGCGTCGGCGAGGCTTCGAAGGTCCCGCGACCGGCCGAACGCCGGGGCGTCGCGGTGCGTATTCAGTGGCTGGGCGCGCTTGTCGCGCCGCACGCCCCCATCCGTTCACACGGTTCGTGCTCCGAGTTCCCTTCGCCGTCCGTACAGCGCGCAACGCGCTGCGCGCGCTCGTCGCGCCTGCTGCGACCGTCGCGCTGCTGGTTACGCTCCCCTCCGCCGCCACGGCGCAGGAGGGAACGCCCGTGGAGACGCCCGCCGCGGCGCGCGCGCCCATGCGCCCGACCCTGCGCGTCGCGCCGCGTGCGAGCGCGATCAACCTCGACGGCCGACTCGACGAGGCGGCATGGAGCGCGGCACCGGCGGCGAGCGGCTTCGTACAGCGCGTCCCGGTCGAGGGGGCTCCGGCCGAGGAACGGACCGAAGTGCGGCTCCTGATGGACGAATCGTCGGTCTGGATTGCCGCACGCATGTACGACCGCGACCCCGCGTCGATTGCCCGGCAGGTGGTGCGCCGCGACCAGGATGCACAAGCCGACTACTTCGAGGTCGCCTTCGACTCCAACCTCGACCGACGCACCGGCTTTGTCTTCCGCGTGAGCGCGGCCAACGTGCAACGCGATGAGTACGTCTTCGACGACAACGAGCGCGATCGCACGTGGGACGGCGTCTGGAGTTCCGCGGTCGCCATCGACTCGCTCGGCTGGACGGCCGAGCTGCGCATTCCACTGTCGCAGCTGCGCTTTCGCGCCAGCGATGGCGAACAGGCGTGGGGGATCAACTTCGTGCGCCGTCGCCTCAAGACGAACGAAGAAACGCATTTCGCCCTGGTCTCGCGCACGCAGCGCGGGCTCGTGTCGCAGTTCGGCCGGCTGGAGGGGGTCAAGGCGCGCAGCGCCCGGCGCCTGGAGCTGCGCCCGTACGCGTTAGGCTCCGTCTTTCGCGGGACGGCGGAGGCCGGGAATCCGTTCCGCACGGGACGCGATGGCGGGTCGCGCGTGGGGACCGACGTGCGCGTGGGATTGGGGGGACAGTTCACCCTCGACGCGACGATCAACCCCGATTTCGGCCAGGTGGAGGCCGACCCCGCGGTCATCAACCTCTCCGCCTTCGAGCAGTTCTTCGAGGAGCGGCGCCCGTTCTTCGTTGAAGACGCCAAGATCTTCGACTTCTCGCTCTCGGGTGGCCGCAACCGGCTGTACTACTCGCGCCGCCTGGGACGCTCGCCGCGCGGCTCGGCTCCCGAAGGGACGCTCTTCGCCGATGTCCCCGCCTCGGCCAACATCCTCGGCGCCGCCAAGCTCACCGGGCGCACGCAGCGCGGGCTCTCGTTAGGGGCGCTGGCGGCGGTCACACAACAGGCCGACGGGCGCGCCTACCTTGGCGAGTCCGATCCCGAGCGACCGTTCATGGTCGAGCCGCGCGCGGAGTACGGCGTGCTGCGTGCACGGCAGGACTTCAACGGCGGCGCCTCCACCATCGGCGTCATCGGGTCGTCGCTCCGCCGCAACCTGCCGGGCGACGGTTCGTTCGACTTCCTCACGACCTCCGCGTTCAACGGCGGGATCGACTGGGAACACCAGTGGAGCAATCGCACCTGGGCATTCTTCGGCTACTGGGCCGGGAGCCACGTGCGGGGCGATTCCACGGCGATGATCCGGCTGCAACGGGCCAGCAACCACTTCTTCCAGCGCCCCGACTCTCGCGGCAACGGCGTGGACTCCTCGGCGCGCGCCATGTCGGGATACGACTGGCGCATGACGGTGGAGAAACGACGCGGGCAGCACTGGACCGGCTCGGTGTGGGCCGCCGAGGTCTCACCGGGATTCGAGATCAACGACGCAGGGTTCAGTACGCGCCAGGAGGTACTCGACGGCGGGGCGCGCGTGCAGTACCGCGAGATCACCCCGGGGACGTTGCTCCGCTCGTACAACGTCTCATTGTCGACTTTCCATAATTGGAGCCACGATGCGGTCGCCGGCTCGTTCTCGACCGCTGCGTGGGGAAATGCGCACGTGGCCGGGTCGGTGGGGGTGAACGCCAACGTCGAGTTCAACAACTTCTGGCGGCTCGACGCCAACACGCAGTGGCATCCGGAGACGATGGACCGCACGGGGACGCGCGGTGGGCCGTTGATGCTGCAGCCGCGCTGGGGCGACCTGCGCCTGTCGCTCCAGAGCGATCAGCGTGCGCGCCTCGCGCTGGAGCCCAGCATCTACCTCAAGCGATCGGCGCTCAACGGCGGCAATGAGTTCCAGACCTCGCTGGAGATCAACGTGCGTCCGTCGTCGCGCCTCGAGATCGAGATCGAGCCGCGCTACACACACGCGTCGATCGGGGCGCAGTACGTCTCGACGATGGACGCCGCGGGATTCGCCCCCACCTTTGGCTCTCGCTACTTCTTTGGCGAGGTCGCGCGCCGCGAGCTGGCGCTCCCCACGCGCATCAACGCGGCCTTCTCTCCGACGCTCTCCTTCCAGTTCTTCGCCCAACCGCTGGTCTCGTCGGGCGATTACTCCAACTACAAGCAGCTCCTCTCGCCCTCGTCGTTCGACTTCAATCGATTTGGCGAGGGAACGGCGGTCGGGAGCGGGGAGGCGGTGCGCTGTCAGGGCGGAGCGACGTGTGTCGACGCCAACGCCGTGCGCTACTTCGACTTCGACGGCAACGGCACGCCCGAGCACACGATCGACGAGCAGGACTTCAACGTGCGCTCGCTCATCGGGAACGCCGTCGTTCGCTGGGAGTACCGGCCGGGGTCGACGATCTTCCTGGTCTGGCAGCGCCGGCAACGGAGCGACGTGGTGGCCGGGGATTTCGTCATGTCGCGCGACTGGCGGGCATTGCTCAAGGCGCCGACCGACAACACGTTCCTCGTGAAGGTCAGCTACTGGCTCCCGCTGTGACCGGCGGGGACGTCCCCACCTCCAGCACAACATCCCGTGACCGCTGACATCTCGCGCCGCGCCCTGGTTCGCACCCTCGCCGCGGCCGGGGTGGCATCGGCGGTGGGGATCCCGCGCGCGGCCCACGCCATTGTTCCTGGCGGTGGTCGCCGATCTGGCGCCGGCGAACTGCTCATCCGCGGCGGCCGCGTCGTCAACGCCGACGGCGTGGTCACCGCCGACGTGCGCATCGTCGGCGAGCAGATCACTGAGGTGGGACGCAACTTGACGCCGGGGGCCGGCGCGCGGGTGATCGAGGCGAACGGGATGCTGCTCATGCCCGGCGGGATCGATCCGCACACGCACCTGCACCCGTCCTTTGCCGACGACCTCACGAGCGGCACGCAGGCCGCGCTGGCGGGCGGGATCACGACCGTCGGGACCTTCTCGACGCCGCGGCGCGACGAGACCATCGTCGCTGCGCTCGACCGGATGGGCGCGACGGTGCAGGCGGAGGCCATCGCCGACGTCATCCTGCACTCGTCCGTATGGCCCCCAAACGACGCGTTGATCAACGCGCTCCCGTCGCTCGTCGAGCGCGGCCAGCCGAGCATCAAGTTCTACATGGTGCGCCCCGACTTCGGCGCGCAGATGGAGCAGGTCATCAAGACGCTGGAGGCCGCGCGCGCACTTGGCGTGGTCACGATGGTGCACTGCGAGGACGGCGCGCTGCTCAACGCGGCGGTGCGTCGCCTGACCGCGGAGGGGAAGACGGGGCTCGAGCACTACATCGAGTCGCGCCCGCTGATCGCCGAAGTGGCCGCGACGCAACAGGCGGCCTCGTTATGCGAGGACACGGGGGCGCCGATGTACCTCGTGCACATGTCGGCGTCGCGGGCGCTCGACGCCTGTCGCCCGGCGCGCGCCGCCGGCCTCCCGCTGTACATCGAAACGCGACCGCTCTTCATCCACCTCGACGAATCGAAGCTGCGCGGCCCCGACCATCGCCTGTACGTCGGACAGCCGCCGCTGCGCCCACGCGCCGACGTCGACGCGATGTTCCGCGCCCTCATAGACGGCCGCATCGACGTCCTGGCCACCGACCACGCACCGTGGACGCGCGAACAAAAGATGGACCCCGCACTCAGCATCGCGCGCGTGCGGCCCGGTGCGAGCGACCTGCAGTTCATGCTCCCGATGTACTTCTCCGAAGGGGTCGGCAAGCGGAAGCTCTCGCTCACGCGCTTCGTCGAGACCACGTCGACCAACGCGGCGAAGATCTTCGGGTTGTACGGCAAGAAGGGGGTGATTCGCGCCGGTGCCGACGCCGACATCGCCATCTGGGACCCCAAGCGTACGGCGCCGGTGCTGGCGGCCAACGACTACGGCAAGTCGGACTACTCCCCGTATGAAGGGTGGAGCGTGACGGGGTGGCCGGTGACGGTGCTGAGACGCGGGGAGGTGGTGGTGGCCGATGGAAAGGTCGTGGGGAATGCGGGGAGCGGGCGGCTGGTGCGCCGCGAGGCATGGCACAACCCCTAGACGCACACGGGGCGACACTCGTCGTGTCGCCCCGCGTGAACTTGAACCGAGCAGCGGTACTACTTCACCGACTCCCACGCGATCGACGCCACCTCGCCTAACGCCTGTCCCGCCACGACCGCCGGGTCACCCGACGCGACCGAGACGTTGTTGACGTAGATCGCGAAGGCGATCTCGCGCCCGCTCTTCGTCGTGAAGAAGCCGGCCAGTCCCTTGCCGTGGATCAGCTGGCGGCGGTTGAGCGGATCGAACGAGCCGAAGGTCCCCGTCTTGGCGAAGACCTTGCCGGCCCCCGGCGAGTTGACCTGGATCTGCGCCAGCGTTCCGTCCTTGCCCAGCGTGGGCATCGCCATCTTGAAGTCCTGCGCCCACGGCTTGGTCCAGACCTTGGCCAGCAGGCGCGACATGAAGCGCGGCGAGAAGTACGCATCGCCGCCGGCCCCATCGCCCTGCACGGCGCCGTTGAGGTCGAGCCCTTCGCTCGTCAGCCACTCGCGGGCGATGTCGAAGCCGTTGCGCGTGCCGTTCCCCTTGAGCGCACCGAGCAGGAGGGGGAAGTTGCTGGCGTGCAGGTTCTGCGACGTCTTGAGGAGGACGACCGCCTCCTTGTTCAGCGGCAACGAGACGTGCTCGGCGACCAGCAACGAGTCTGCATAACGAGCGGCGAGCGCCGCCGCGTCGACCTGGCGCGAAGCCAGGCGCGGGATGGCGGCCACGCCGGCATCGTTGAGCACCTCGGCGAAGGTGATCTCGCCAAAGCGCGAAGGCTGCGGGACGGCCCAGCGCGAGTTCGACGCCGGCCCCACCGGGACCGTCCCCATGGCGACGAGGAAGCGTCGGTCCTTGTTGGTGCTGTCCTCGACCATGCGTACCGCAGGGGCGGTCCCCGAGTCGGACGTCGTGAGATACGCCTGCACGGTGAGCAGCGACGTCTTGGGCGACACGGTGACCGTGACCGGCTCACCCGCACGGCGTCCCGGCACCACGACGATATCAATGACGTTGTCGTTCACCACCATCGGCGAGAGGGCGATGCGCGTCCCGAGCTCGCGCCCCGCCTCGCGAAAGAGCGACGCATCGACGATCACCTGCCCGGTGAGCCCTTTGATCCCCTTCGACGCCACCTGCTGCGCCATCTGCCGCAGCGTGGTGAGCGGATCCGCGGCGAGCGGCTGCCCGCCGTACGAGTGGTCCTGGTCGATGAAGGCGTAGCCGCCGTCGCGCACCCGGTTGGAGATGTTGGGGTCGCCGCTGGCGACGAGCACCAGGTCGCCCTGCACGATCCCGTTCCGGATGGGACCCGTGCGATAGACCTTCGTATGGAAGCGATGGTCGGGGCCCAACGTCTGCATCGCCGTCGCCATCGTCACCACCTTGGTGGTGGAACCGGGGACGAAGAGACGGTCGCCGTTGTGCGACATGACGACCTTGCCGCTGGCGATGTCGTAGAACTCCATCCCCCAGTGCGCGTGGGCGAACTCGGGGCGATTCATCACCGCCTGGATGCGCGCGTTAGGCGCGGGCTGGGCGGTTAGGGACGGCGCGAGCGTCGCGGAGAGCGCGATCAACGCGACGGGGGCAGCGTACGACAGTCGGCAGGTGTGTCGAGGCATGGGCGGCGAGCGGTCGGGGCGACGCGGGATGTGGCGCGGGATGTGACGTGAGGATCGCGCAGAACATGCCCCGTGGGAGCGCACCCGTCAAACCGACGCTCGCCCGCGTCGTCCTCGCGTCGCTGTCTGAGCGCGGCCTCGCCTGCGCGATCCTCAGCGTGGCCTAGCGGACCTTCCCCGGCGGGTGGCTCCTTTCGCACGCGTAGGCGCTGCGGCGGGCTTCCTGGTCGTCAGTGCCTTCGACGGCCGAGCGGACGCGAACGTCATCCCCTGCGCCGCCAGCGCTTCGCGCAGGATGCGGATCGCCTTGGGCCCCACGCCGTGCAGCGCGAGCAGTTCGCCCTCACTGATCGCGGCCAACTGCTCGAGGCAGCGATAGCCGGCGCCGGTCAGCGCGCGCGTGGCCGGGGCGCTGATGGCGGGGAGCGAGTGGCGTGCATCTGACGGCTTGGCTTTCGATGGCATGCGGGGCTCGTGACTTGGGTTGGTGTCGCCTGCTCGGCGGGCGCGCTCAGCGCGCACCAGGGCGGGACGTCTGTTCGGGCGCCGGCAGCGACCGCGGAGTTCCACCGCCCTCGCCGAGCCCCAGCGCCGCCAGCCACTCCGCGCGCAGCTTCTCGAGCGGTCGCCCCGCGGCGCGTTCGACCGCCGCTGGAAAGTCGCCGCGCTGGATGGCCGGCATGAGCGCCACCGCCGACGCCAATCCGGTCACGCCGACCAGATGGCGCACCAACGATCGACTGCACGGATAGAAGATCGGGGCGACCTCGGTGCGCTGGGTCGTGAACAGCATCTGCATACGTCCCGGTCGCCCCACCGCCTCGGTGATGGCCTGTCGATGCGGCGAAGCCTTGAGCCGATCGGCACACGCGCGGTCGACGCGATCGCTCGCGCCAACGCCAAAGATGTCGCCCTCGACGATCCCCGCCTTGGCTGCACCCAGCTGCGCCAGGTGATCGGGAAATCCCTCGAGGAACCAGAGCGGCTGCTCGTCCGTCACTCGGCGCTGTGTCGGCGAATCGGTGTACTCCCACGGCATGAACGGGGGGAGTGGCTCCAGCAACTCGTGCAGCCCTTCGTGCAGGAGCGGGGCGACCCCCTGGTGCACGCGCCAGATGCTGATGAAGACGGCGCCCTTCCCCGAGGCGTGCGAGATCACACGCGTGGGGACCAGGTAGTAGTCGATGGCGCGAGTCCCGATGCGCTGCCACGGCCACGGGCCACCGATCATCTCACGCAGCGCCGCGATCCCCGCATCGACGCGGCGGGCGACCGCGCGCAGCGAGTCCAGCGAGATGGAGTCGCGCGGCGCCCAGAGTACCACGTTCGGCATGGCGACCGTATGCCCGCCGCTTCTCAGTGACGCGATGTGCGCCGAATCCAGGGGATTCCAGTTGAGCGCGGTGGGCGCGGACTGCTGCGCACGTGCCGTCGCCGCACACGCCACCGAGAGCGCGGGAACGAGCAGGCGAAGGAGAGACATGCGAGTCATAACGATTGGTGATGATGCGGTTGCCCTAGCGCCCCTTCAGCGCATCCAGCAGCTTCGGAATGAAACCACCAAACGCGCCATTGCTCATCACCAGCACGACATCACCCGCGCGCGCCCCCTGCGCCACCTGGTGCATGAGCACATCGGGATCGGCGTCGGCGTGCGCCTCGATTCCGCGAGCGGCGATGGCCCGCGCGATCGCCGGCACGTCGAGTTGCTGGTCGATGGGGACCTTGTCGTGCGGCTCGGGGAGGCGGATCGACACCACGTTCGCCTGGTCGAAGGCCTCGGAGTACTCCAGCTGGTGGATGTTGCGGCGCGAGGTGTTGGAGCGCGGCTCGAAGACCGCCCACAGGCGCCGCGTCGGGTAGCGCTGCCGCAGCGCGAGGATCGTTTCGCGCACCGCCGTGGGGTGGTGCGCGAAGTCATCGATGACCAGCACCCCGTCCACCTCGCCGCGCGGCTCCTGGCGGCGCTTGACTCCCTTGAACGTCGCGAACCCACGCGCGATCGCCTCGGGCGACAACCCTAACGAGCGCGCGGCGGCATACACGCCGGTCGCGTTCTCCAGGTTGTGGTAGCCGGTCATTGGGAGGTCGAGCGTGACCGTCTCTCCTCCCGGCCCGTCGATGGTGAAGCGTGTCCCCGCCTCGCTGAAGCGCGCGTCGTGCCCGCGATAGTCGGCCTCGCGCTCCCACGCATAGGTCTCGACGCGTGCCGTCGTGCTGGTGCGCGCCAGTTCCACCGCCCGCGGGTACGACGCCGCCACGCCCAACCAGCCATCCGCGGGAAGCGTGTGCCCGAGCTTCTCGAAGGCGGACTCGTAGTGCGCCATGTCGCGGTAGATGTCGGCATGGTCGAACTCCACGCTCGTCAGCAGCGCGGTGCGCGCGCGGTAGTGCAGGAACTTGGGCCCCTTGTCCCAGTACGCCGTGTCGTACTCGTCTCCCTCGACGACGACGTGCGCCCCCTTCCCCAGCCGATAGTTGCCGCCGTAGTTGAGCGTCACCCCGCCCACCAGGAAGGTCGGATCGAGCCCCGCCTCGGCGAGCACGTGCCCCATGAGCGCCGAGGTGGTCGTCTTGCCGTGCGTCCCGGCGATGACGACGCTGTGGCGCGTCGCGGCGACGAGGGCACCGAAGGCCGCCGGGAACGACATCTGTGGCAGTCCGCGGCTGCGGACCGCCGTCGCTTCGGGGTTCACCCGGCGAATGACGTTCCCGATGATCACCAGGTCGGGGCGTGCGCGGTCGAGGTTCTCCGGCGCATACGGCGTGTAGACCTCGATCCCCCACTCGCGCAGCATGTCGCTCATGGGTGGGTAGACATTCTCGTCGCTCCCGGTGACGGTGTAGCCCGCCGCCTTGAGCATCCCGGCAAAGGCCCCCATCCCGGTCCCGGCGACGCCCACCAGGTGGATCCGCCGGATGGCGTCGGGGGCGATGTCGGTGAGGATGTGGCCGTTGTCGCTGTCGTTAGGTGCCGTCACGTATGACCCGATCGGGGCCTAGCCCCAGAAGATGTATGCCACGAAGATCGCCGCCACCACGCCGGCGAGGTCGGCGAGCAGCCCGAGCGCCACCGCATTGCGCGTCTTGCGCACTCCGACCGCCCCGAAGTACAGCGCGAGGATGTAGAAGGTGGTGTCGGTCGCCCCCTGGAAGGTCGACGCCAGGCGCCCGACAAACGAGTCGGCGCCGTAGGTCTTCATCGCATCGACCATCATCCCGCGCGCCCCGCTCCCGCTGAGCGGCTTCATGAGCGCCGTCGGCAGCGCCGGCACGAGATCGCTGCGGAAGCCCAGCGCCTCGAGCAGGCTGCTCAACCCCTGCACCATGAGGTCGAGCGTCCCCGAAGCACGAAAGACGCCGATAGCCACGAGGATCGCGATGAGGTACGGGATGATCCGGATCGCGACCTGGAACCCTTCCTTCCCCCCTTCGACGAAGGCCTCGTATGCGTTGACCTTGCGCACGAGCGACATGATCAGGAACGACGAGATCACGCCGTACAGGATGACGTTGGCCACCACGTTGGAGATCGCTTGCACCTGCTCCTGCGGGATCCCGGCGAAGTACCAGGTCACCGCGGCGATGAGCCCCGTGACGCCCACGAGATAGGCGAGGATCACCTTGTCGAACAGGTTGATGCGCTGCACCAACGCCGTCGAGATGAGCGCCACCAGTGTCGCGAAGTACGTCGTGATGAGGATCGGGATGAACACGTCCGACGGGTTCGCCGCCCCCAGCTGCGCCCGGTACACCATGATGCTGATCGGGATCACCGTGAGCCCCGAGGTGTTGAGCACGAGGAACATGATCTGTGCGTTCGTCGCCGTGTCCTTCTCGGGGTTCAGCTCCTGCAGTTCGTTCATCGCCTTGAGCCCGAGCGGCGTCGCCGCGTTGTCGAGCCCCAGCATGTTGGCGGCGAAGTTCATGATGATCGACCCGATGGCCGGGTGATCGGCCGGCACCTCGGGAAAGAGGCGACGGAAGAAGGGACGCACCACGGTCGCCATGATGTCGATCGCACCGCCCTTCTCCCCCACCTTCATCAACCCCAGCCAGAGCGTCAGCACCCCCGTCAGCCCCAACGAAATCTCGAAGCCGGTCTTCGCCGAGTCGAAGGTGGCCTGCACCATGGTCGTGAAGACCATCGTGTCGCCCAGGACGATGAGCTTCGTGAGCCCCACCAGGAGCGCGATGAGGAAGAAGCCGAGCCAGATGTAGTTGAGCGTCACGGGAGGGTTCCGGTCAGGAGCTCCACGAGCACCGGGACGTGGTCGCGCATCAGCACCTCCGTGGCGGCAAGGGGGAATTCATAGGTGATCACCGGGACGCCATGCTCCGCCCCCCACGAGCCGAACGATCCCGGCGTGGGATACCCCACATCGCGCACGAAGGGCATCCCCGTGCGCGCAGCGAGGCGAGCGCCTAACGCACTGCCATTGGCATCGTCGATGCAGGCGAGCGGGGCATGCAGCGCGACGACACTCGCCGGCTGCAGCTCACCGATGAGGGCGATGAGCGCCTGCACCTCCGGCTCCGACCCCGCGTGCGCCCCCGTGGAGAGCACCACGTCGCTCGGATCCTCGATCGTCGAGCGGCAGGTCACCGGCATCGCCTGCCAGTTGGACGACGGGAAGTTGCGGTTGAGGTCGACCCCGCGCGCGTTGCAGCGCGTCCCGCGTACCAGCCCGTCGGGATTGGCCGCGAGGACCACGGCCGCATGCGCCAACGGCTCCGCCAGCTGCCGCAGCGCACGCGACAGCGCGTACGTCGTCTCAGGCTCCTCCCCATGGATCGACGCGAAGACCAGGAGCTCGCAGCGCCCCGTGGGGCGCCAGACCTCGAGCGGGAGGCCGAGCACCGACCGCCCGTACGTCGCCGGCGCCCACGGGATCGTCCCCCATGCCGAACGCGGTCGCAGTGCCGTCACGCGACCGTCGGTTGAGGCGGTGGGCTCACGTTGGTCACGAAGCGTTCGTAGATCTCGTCCAGGTGTTCGAGCACGACGTCCTTGAGGAGCATCTCCGCGCTGGCGATGGTCGCACGCAGCAGTTCGGGGGTGAGGAGACTGGCGAATGTTGTGGCGATGGGGGCGTAGCTCAGGTGCCACCGCTCCGGCGCCACCCCGCCGCGATCGACGTCATAAGGTCGATAGAAACCGAAGGCCGTGCCAGTCGCGATGCGCGTGTCGAGCCACTCGTGCAGCGGGGCGTGCATCCCGCCGCGTTCCACTTCGGCGGGGAGCAGCTGAACCTCGTACCCCTCGGGGGTCCGTGCGGCATCATAGATGTCGATGTCGGTCCCCCAGTGGTGACGTGAGGCGCCGGGGAGCGCCGACCAGCGCAGGATGGCGAAGGCCAGTTCGCGAGGCGAGAGCGTCGCGACGTCGAGCGGCGCGCCCCACGAGTCCAGCACGGCCAGTTCGCCCGACACCTTGCGGTTCCATATCGAAAGCTGGCGGTCGAAGGGGCGGAAGGCACTGAGAATCGTGAAGTCAAAGCCCCGCGTGGCAGCCGCGTCCTTGAGTGCGAGGAAAGACGGCACGGCGTCGACGTGCATCCGTGCACTGAGTCGGGTGCCGTCGGCGTCTGAGCAGAGGTGGCGGTCGGACTGGCCAACGAGGCCTTCGACGGTCCATGGGGCGAGAGCCATTCGGAGACCGTATCGCCTCGACACCGTCCTCGCCACCCCCAGCCTCGCCCTGGTTCTTCAGGTCGGCCAGGTGTGAAACATCGCCACGAGTGGGGGCGTCGACGGCGTCGCGCGTGACCGCGGCCAGGGGAGCGTCGATGGTCGTGCACGCCAGGAGGGAGAGGGCAATCGCCAGCTGCAGCACGAGGTGCAACGAACGCATGGTGGCTCCAGGGGAGGCGGCGGGAGGACGAGCCGTGGCGTGCACTGGTGCCGACGGCCCGTGCGGTGCCACGATTCGCGGTGTCTGCGCCCGCACCCTGGTGCACGGATTCCCGCAGGCCAAATGGAAAACCGGGGAGACATCGACCTGGTGGAGAGCGCGCCTCCGGCCGCCGCGTCGGTGGCGCGCCGCTCAGCGGGCCGACCGGCACACGCCTAACGCAGCGGACTGGGCGCCGACGGTTGCCGCGAGCTTCGCCGAGTCGGTGGCGCTGGCCGTGCCCTTGGCCACCATGTCGCCCCACAGGGCGACCGCCCGCTGGAAGAGGGGGGGAGCCTGTCGGCATGCGGCCGCCGCGTTTCCGACGCGTCGGCGCACGAGATCCACATAGCCCGACGCGAGTCCGCTGTAGGTTTCGGCGAAGAAGCTGCGGATGACGGCGTCGGTGGAGTCGACGGTCGTTCGCTCCATGAGGGACACCGTCTCCCGCAGCATGACCGCCGCGTCGTCCTCGACGCCCGAGCGCGCAACCGTCTGCGCAATCTTGGCGTGCGCCTCGATGAGCGATGCGCGCTTCCAGAGGTTGGTCCCCTGGTTGTAGAGCGCCACGGTGACGGCGCGTTGCAGGTCGGCGTTGAGCGGCTGCTCGGCGGCCAACTCCCGGCGGAGCGCCAGGGAGCGACGCACATTGTCCAGCGCGGCGGGGAGTTCGGCCATGTCGAGCAAGAGCATCCCCAGGTGCTCGGTCGTAATCGAGTAGCCACGCCGCGCTGGCGTCCCGTCGCGTTCGTTGGGGGGCATGGAGTCGATGGCGGCCAGCGCCGCCAGGTACTCGCGCCGGGCCCCGCTGTTGTCACCAACACCGGCCAGGATCATGCCGAGGTAGTCGTGACTCTGGTGGAGCCGGAGGCGCAGGTCCTGCTGGGCGGGATTCGCCCTGGCCACGGACTCCAGCATGCGCAGCGATTGCCGCGTGCGCGCCAGCGCCTGCTGCGGGTCACCCGTCTCCCACAGCAGCATCCCGAGGTCGCGTGAGACGCGCGCGATCGCCCCGCGCGTATCGAGGCGGGTCGAGTCGAGGCGCAGCAGGGGTTCGAGGATCGACAACGCCTTGCGGTAGCTCGCGATCGCGCCACTGGTGTTCCCCAGGCTTGCCACCAGCGTTCCGCCCTGCACGTCCCCCATGCGTTCGTACGCCGCTGCCAGTTCCTGCTGCAACGACGGATCGTCGCTCGCTTCTGCCGAGAGTTTGTCGAGGTACTCGAGACCGTCCTTGACCAGGCGTTCGCGCACCGGGGTCGACCCGGGGAGGTCGACGACCGCGTCGTGATAGTCAAAGAGCACCGATCGGGCCAGGGTGCGCAGCTGCCCGAAGCGACGATTGGCGCGCTCGGCGTTTTGTGTGGCCACGCGCGCTTGCCAGGCCACCGCCGCCGTCCCCGTTACCAGGAGCAGAGCGGCGATCAGGGAGATCGCGACCGCTGCGGAGTTGCGCTGCACGAACTTGCTGGCGCGATACCGGAACGTGTCGGTGCGCGCGATGACCGGGAGGCCGGCCAGGTGCCGGCGGATGTCGGCGGCCAGTTGTTCAACCGAGGAGTAGCGCCGCTGCGGCTCCTTGCGGAGCGCCATGAGGACGATGTTGTCCAGGTCGCCGCGCAAGTCGCGCTGCATCCGTCCGGCACTCGCGGCCGCGACGGTACTGGGGCGCGGCGGCTCCGTGGTGCGAATGGACTGCGCCATGTCGTCGGGCGAGCGACTTCGCACGGCATGCGGCAGGGAGCCGGTGAGCAACTCATACAGGATCAC
Source organism: Gemmatimonadota bacterium (assembly GCA_016719105.1). Classification (NCBI taxonomy): domain Bacteria; kingdom Pseudomonadati; phylum Gemmatimonadota; species Gemmatimonadota bacterium. The sequence continues at coordinate 303,396 of JADKAQ010000014.1, forward strand.
ACCTAACGAGTAGACGTCACTGCCTTCCAGTTGTTCCGGGGCTCGCGTACGCCGGCGTAAGGGCCCGCACGCCGGTGCCGGTGGCGCCCTCGCCCTCGTCCTGCAGGATGCGGGCGATGCCGAAGTCGAGGAGCTTGGGGACGTCGCCGGGCGTGACCAGGATGTTGAGCGGCTTGAGATCGCGATGCACCACGAGCTGCTGGTGCGCGTAGCCCACGGCGTCGCACACCTGCAGGAACAGCTCCAGGCGCGCCGTCAGCGGCAACGCGTGCGTCCGGGCGTAACGGTCGATGGGTTCGCCCTCGATGTACTCCATCACGAAGTACGGGCGCCCGTCGTCGGTGGTCCCACCATCGAGCAAGCGCGCGATGTTGGGATGGGCGAGCGAGGCAAGGATCTGGCGCTCGGCGCGGAATCGGCGCACCACGAAGTCGGTGTCCATCCCCCGCTTGATCAGCTTGAGCGCCACCTGCTGCCGGAACTGCGCGTCCGACCGCTCGGCCCGGTACACCACCCCCATGCCACCGCGACCGATCTCGCTCAGCAGGCGGAAGGGGCCGATCTGGCGCCCGATGGCATCGTCGTCAGGCGCATCGGCCGCTCTCTGCACGTCATGGAGGAGGGCGTCGAAACGTTCGAAGGCCACCTCGTCGATCCACAACGGCTCGCCGGTCGCGACGGTCAGCAGTCCTTCGACGTCGGCTCGCAGTGCCAGGTCTCCTTTGCACGCGGCGTCGAGGTAGGCGGCCCGCTCCCCCGCGGGAAGCTCGACGACGCGCTCGAGTATCGGCGCCACGCGCTCCCAGCGCTCAGGCGTCCAGTCGTTTGGTTCTCGATGGGGTCGTGCGTCGCTGGACGTCAGGAGCAGGCTCCGCGCCGTGAAAGGAACTGGGTGAGGCCCCCAGCAGACGATACGGCGCGGGTGGAGTCAAAGCGGAAGCGCAGACGGGAGCGCGACCGCGAGTGGTGCCGGAGGGGCCCGATTTCCGCTTCTGCGATGCCGCCACGTGTCGAGGGAGTCAGGCAGCTCGTCTCTCTCTCACGGACCGGTCCCGTGCGCAACGTCCTCCCTCGTCCCCTGCCGGTCGTGGCCGGCGCCTCGCGTCCCGCGCTCACCGTCGTCGCAGCGCTGGTGCGCGGCACTGGGTGCGCAACGCTCGGTGTGTCGCTCGCCGTTGGTTCAGTCCACGCGCAGGGTGGTTCGACGCCCCGCGGCGCGCTCCCCCACATCCCGCTCTGCGCGGGACTCACCATCACGACGGCCATCAGCCAGGCCAATGGCGACTACGAGTCGATCAAGACCGTGCGCGCGGTGACCGCCCGTGACGTTCGCCTCACCTACTCTTCGGAGGGGATGGTGATGGAGATGCTCGACGCTGCCCCGCGGCTGCAACGCGTGAACGTGCGCCGCACCATCGCGCGTGCCGACCTCGACACCGCCTCGCTGTACCTGCAGCAGTACAGCGCATTCACGCCAGAGCTGGTCCCCGGCACCACGGCACTCGGTACGTCGAGCGCCGTACTGCGCTCGCTCATGCTCCGGGGACGGGCCGACGTGGGGATCTTCATCCCCTTCAGCGGCCAGGCCGTCCTGGACCGGAACGAGCATCCCAACGTGTACGACAACGCGATGGTCGCCACGCTGCATCGGGTTGCCGGCAGCCCGGTCGTGGTCCCGGTGATCGTGGATGACCGTCCGGTCGACCTCCCGGCGATACGTGTCGCCGGGAACTTCTTCGGCGACAGCACCGAACTGTTCTTCCTGGACGACCCAGCCAACCCCATCACGCTGCGCTTCCGCTTCGGTATCGGCGCGATCACGCAGGGCGACGCCGACCTGTCCAATCCCCTGCTCGGCAAGGTCAAGGCTGGCGATGACCGCGACGTGTTGCGCGTGGTAAAGATCTCCACGCGGTGCGAGGGCGGCACATCGGCTTCCGGTGGCGCGAGTCCGGGAACCGCCCCACCGCCGGCGGGTGAAGCGGGGAGCGAGGAGCTTGCGCGCATGGAGCAGGCGCTGCTCACCATCGGCAAGGTGGAGGTCTACCAGGTCTTCTTCGGCTTCAACAGCGACACGTTGCGCGAGGAGTCCACGCCGACGCTGCACACCATCGCGGCGGTGCTGGCTCGGCACCCCGACTGGACGCTACGTGTGGACGGCCACACCGACAACATCGCTGGCGATGCCTACAACCTGGCGCTGTCCCGGCGGCGCGCCGCGGCCGTGAAGCGGGCGCTGGTGACAAAGCACGCCGTGCAGGACGGGCGCCTGCGCACCGATGGCTTCGGCGAAGGGCGCCCGCTCGACACGAACGACACCGTAGAGGGGCGAGCCCGAAACCGTCGCGTGGAGCTGGTGCGGATCACGCCGTGACCTCTGTCACCACCTGGGCGCGTGACGACGCGCGCACTCGAACGCGTCGGCCGATCTGACGACCGGAGGCGGCGCTTCGTTGCCGACATCCGGCGGGGCCTACAGATTGGGGAAAGCCCGTTCGTTCCCCAATCCCGGGTCCGGCATGTCCGACGGCAGTTCGCACCAGATCACTGACCTGCTGTTGCAGGTCCGCGAGGGGAAGTCGGATTCCCTCGAACGGCTGCTCCCGCTGGTGTACGGGGAGCTTCATCGTATCGCCAGCCGCCGGGTGCAAGGGCATGACCAGACCATCGGCGCCACCTCGCTCGTGCACGAGGCCTACCTCAAGCTCTTCCAGGGCGCGGGGATCGATGTGCAAACGCGCGGCCACTTCTTTGCTGTCGCGGCCACGGCAATGCGGCAGATCATCGTGGACCGGGCGCGCGCGCACCTGGCCGACAAGCGCGGCGGCGCGCATCGTCGTGTCACGCTCGAGGACGAGCTGGCCGCGACCGACGACCAGGCCGAGCAGGCGGTCGCGCTCGACGACGCGCTCGACCGGCTGGAGGCGCTGGACCCGCGACTGCGGCGCGTGGTGGAGTGTCGTTTCTTTGGCGGCCTCACCGAGGATGAAACAGCAGAGGCGGTGGGGGTCACCTCGCGCACCGTGCGCTCGGACTGGGTCAAGGCGCGCGCCTTGTTAGGCAGCTGGTTGCGCGACTGAGCGGCGGCGGCGGCGGTGCCTCAGTTCACCTTCACGCAGGAGGCGGACAGGTCGATCGTCACCGCTGCCGGGTGATCGAGGGGCCAGATGATCTCCAGTACCCACTCGGCCGACTTCCCTCCAAAGGCGGAGCTGTTGTAGCTGCTCAGCACGAAGGCCGATGGAAAGGTGACGAACCAGCCGCCGGCGGTCCCCGGTGGATTCGGGACGAAACCGCTTCGCTCCCCATACCAATTGGACAAGCCGCCAGCGATCGCGACCTTTCCCGCCGGACACCGGACCGTGAACTGTGACTTCGTCCCCGTCGTTCCCGACACCGAGTACGACGCGGTGACGATCTCGAACGCCGAGAGCGCGGTCGAGCCGCTGAGCGACGCAGGCGGGCCCGCCGGTCCAATCGGTCCGGTGGATCCCGTTGCTCCTGGCGGCCCGGCAGGACCGGCCACGCCCGCCACGCCGCTTGCCCCAGGCGGACCGGCATCGCCCTTGGGGCCGCTGGGCCCCTGGGGCCCTGCCGGTCCCGGCACACCGGTTGTAGGGCCCGCGGGACCTGGCGGCCCCTGTGGCCCGGTCGCTCCTTGCGGACCGGATGCTCCCGGCGCCCCCGCTGGTCCAACAGTGTTCCACTGCACCAGCGTATGATCGGCGCTGCGGCAGGTGGCCGACTGGCCGCTTAGGACCGCCAGGTAAATCGTCCCCGAACGCGGGACGACGCAGGCGAAGATCGGAGGGGACGACTGCTGCGCCTTCACGGCTCGCGATGCAAAGCCGCCCAGCGCCATGAGTGCGATGCATCCCACTGCCCGAGCATGCCGCGGCATCCTCGCTGTTCCTCGTGCAGTCGCAATCAGTTGATCCTGGCGCACGTGACCACCATGCGTGCGCGAAACGTCCCCACCGACTCGGCGCTCACGTGCACCACCCACTCTCGATCGGAATATCCGAACGCCTTGTTGGGATAGCTCCCGATTTCGTGCACCCACGGCGCGCCGCCGCCGGGCGAGTAGCCGCCGAACGAGTCGTCGCGCAGCAATCCGCCGCTGATCGCGATCTTGCCAACCGGGCACGTCGCGGTCACGAACGTCTGCGTGCCGGGCTGGGTGAAGGTGAACGACACGTTCGCCACCACGGTCTCCACGTTGCCGAGCGTCGCACTCCCTGCGAGGGAGCTGCCGGTTCCGGGCGGGCCCTGTGGACCGGCGGGCCCTTGCGGCCCCGTGGGACCGACGGCGCTCCACTGCACCAGCACATGGTCAGCGGCGCGGCATGTGCCTGGTGCTCCATTCTGTCCAACGAGGTACAGCGTGCCTGAGCGCGGTACGTAGCAGGCAAGCAATGGCGGGGTCGCCTGCTGCCCCTCCAGGGGCTGCCCCATGAGCAGTGGCGCCATCGCCAAGGCGCCCATCACAATGCGTGAACGAGGCATCAGCTCCTCCAGGTAGTGCCGCCAGGTGCACCGCGGCGTCGGGATCGAAAACACGTTCAGCGTCCCGCGGCGGCCAGCACGTCGATGGCGACGTCCAGCGCGAGGCCGAGTGCGTCTCGGTCGGCTTCCACGCCCACGTCGGTGCAGGTCGTGAGCGCGGTTCGTACGCGATCGACGTCGGCGCGCGTCGCGTTGAGGTAGGGAGACATCACCGAGCGCAGCGTCGCCAGGTCGGTGGTCACGCGACTCGAGCAGTTCCCAAGGGTAGGGGCGAGGCGCGCCGCCGCGTCCTCGAGTGCCGACACCGCGGTGGACGGAGGGCCGTTGGTGTTGGTCGGTGGCGGGGTCACCCCCGGTGAATCACCTCCACCACTCCCCCCGCATCCAACGAGGACTGCGCTCGTGATGCACGCGAGCAGTGCCAGCCGCGAGCCCGTCCGCAACGGTTGGGCGGCACGCGTGCGACAACGACGTGCGTTGTTGGCGGCTCGGACCCGCATCGGTTCAATCGTCCAGTTCATCAGCCGTCCACTCGCATTTGATGGTTGGTCATTCGCCAGGTCTCAGCACGGGTCCAGTGCCAGCACCCGGTCAACCCGTTGCTGGTTGGCGGCGTAGAAGGCGACGTTCGCGGGCGGTGGCTGGGGTGGCGGCGGTCGCATGCCGCTGGCGCGCGCTTCGTGCGCCATCCCCGCCATGGCCAGCGCCAGGGAGACTTCCACGAAGTCGCGCGGTGCCATGGACGCTCCCGCGAGCGCGGCCCGTACGCCCTTGTGCGCGTTGAGCGTGGCGACCTCCTGGGCGATGGAGGTGGCATCGCCCGTATTCGCGAGCCAGGTGCAGAACGACGGGTCGCGCTTCGCGAGCGCCGCCAACGCGGTGAAGGCCCGTTCCAGCTGCGCCAGGCGGTCCACGGCGAGCGGCGTCTTCACGGCGGCCTCTTGTTCGGCGATCGGCCAACTGTTCACGCCGCCCTGCGCGTGCGCGGCAAGAGGTGCCGCAACTGGCGCACCGGCCAGCAGGGCGAAGACGAGCGACCGCACAAGGGAGAGGCGCATGAGACGAGTAGTCGATGAAGTGAGGGGTCGGCGGCCAACGCAGCCGTCACTCACCTCAACGCCACCGTCCTCCGGAACCGGAAAAACCCGCGATGCATCGTCGGCAGCTCGTCACGCCGACCCGCGTTTCCGGATTCGGTCGCGCATCACGTGAAGAGGGTGCAGCCACGTGACGACGTATCACCCACCCGCCACCGACACCTGCACGGTCCAACCACCGGGGATATCTCGATGACTCGAACAACAGATTGCGCGGCCGGACACCACCGGAGGAGACGGATGGGCGTCTTTGCCCGTGCCCTGCTGGTCGGATGCCTAACGATGTCGAGCGCGCGTGCGGTCGCCGCGCAGCAACCGTCAGGCGTGGTGCTGGCCTGTGTGGTACCGAGGTCGGGCACCATCTACCTGATAGGGAGGGAGGGTGCGCCAGCGACCTGCCGCTCGGCCGACCATCTCCTGGTCCAGTGGAGCGCAGTCGGCCCTGCGGGGGCCCAGGGTCCGGCGGGACCACAGGGGCCCCCGGGGCCGAGTACCGGGGTACCGGGTCCGGCGGGGGCGCAAGGGCCCGCGGGCCCTCCCGGTGCGGTGGGCCCGGCAGGTGCAACGGGGTCGCAAGGGCCGGCCGGGCCCGATGGCAAGCCCGGACCGGCCGGGCCCGCCGGTCCTCAGGGGCTGCAAGGCGTCCCGGGCCCTCCCGGTTCGCTGGCCGCCTCCGGCGCCCTCGGCTCCCTCGAGCGCGTGGTGACTCGCTACTTTCCGAACTTGGCTGCGGGCGCCGGCTCTGGCGCGCAGTTCTTCGTCGCCACCTGTCCTGTCGGGAAGGTGGCGATCGGCGGGGGCGTGCTGGATCAGACGCCAGGCTACGGAGCGTACATCCCGGGGAGCATTCGCATGACGCTCTTCCCGTGGTTGGTTCTTGGCAGCTACCCGAATGCCGCCTTCGGCTTCTCCGATCGTGAGTGGGTCGTGCAGCTCGGGCTGGCCTCACCGGAGTTCTACCTCGGGTCTACCTCGCCGATCACCGTCTCCGTCGTCGCCATCTGCGCCAAGGTGAACTGACGTCGCGGGAGATCCACTTCTCTGCTAGTACAGTCGGGCATAGATGTGCCGCCGGTGCTGCGGTACCCCCTTCGGCACGCGCTTCGTGAATTCGTCACGCAGCGACTGGCCTGTTGGTGACGTCACCACGACTCCGCGCTCGATCGCCACGATCTTCCCGTTCAGAGGGGCGAAGATCGCGTAGCTCACACTGTCCCCGGCGACCTGCGCGTAGCAGCGCCCGCTCTCGCCAGCCGCAAAGGTGGCGAGCGGTTCGTCGATCCTGCGGCACGCGAGGTCGACGAGCTTGGCTCCTGCCGGCCCTCCGGCGCGCTCCACCACGCGGAAGCCATCGCTGGTCGGCATGAGGATGAGCGTCTCACCGTTGGGCGCGCCGGCATCGGCGGGGCCGTTCGCCGAGTCGCGCACCCACGTCCCCATCATGCGGGCGAACGGGTCGGGGGCAGCCCCGGGAGGCGGCGGCGGAGCAAAGGCCGCCATCTGGCCCACGAACTCCGCCAGCCCCGCCGGCGGAAGGGCACGATAGCCCAGCACGTCCGACAGGTGATCGAAGTGCTGCGTCAGGTACCCCGGCTGCACCAGCGCCTTCGGGTAGTGCGCCGCGTACCCCTCAAAGATGAAACGCAGCGCATCGTAGCCGGCGATGAGCGGGATCGATCCATGATCCTCGCCGTCATAGTACTTGTAGCCGTATCGAATCCCCGACGTGTTGGCGTCCTTGATGATGCTGTTGAGCGCCAGGATGTTGTTGACGTTGAGAACCGTCCCCGAATCGTACGGGGTGATGTTGTTCGCCTGCGCGATGAAGAGGGTACGTGCCGGCGGTGCCGGCTTCCCGAAGAAGTCGCGCGCCATCCGTACCATGAGCCGGTCGTCGAACCAGAGAGTCGGGTCGATCGCCACGTAGGCGTTGAAGGTCTCGGGGATCGTGTAGAGGGCGTTGAGGACCGCCAGTCCACCTAACGAATGCCCCACGAAGAGCCGATAGGGGGCGGTGCGATACGCCGAATCGACGTGCGGGATGAGTTCGGACTTGAGGAACTGCAGGAAGTTCGGATTCCCGCCGGTGATGTCCCACCCCGGGGGGAGCGGATTGCCGTACGGGTCCTTGGTGACGCGCGTCGGCGTGAGGTCGCGCCGGCGATTGGCGACGGGGATCGCGATGACGATCATCTCGGGGATGGCATACGTCCCGCCCACTCCGGTCGACAGCATCTGGAGCACGCCGGTGACGGAGTGGAAGTGCACATCACCGTCGAGCAGGTAGAGCACCGGATACGCGCGCGGGACCCGCGTCGGCGCGCCGTACGCCGGCGGGGTGTACACCAGGTACGGGCGCCGCTCCTTGAGCGTGGGCGACCAGAGGGTGTCGATGGTGCCGACGGTGAGCGCCGGTGTCGGTACCGTCGTCGACGATGGACGCTGCCCCGACGCTCGGGCCGACGCCGCGCAGGCTAGACCGGTCACGACGGCGAGAAGGAAGCGCGAGCAGGGGATCATCGGTTCAACTCTCGTGGTGCGCGGGCCGGCATGGGCCGCGAAGATTCGAGGACGGAACGGCCTGCGTGCGGCGGCACGCCGCCCGTGCGAGGCAGGGTGCATGCTGGGCGAGCGGGAGGGTCACGACAACGCCTCCAGCAGCCGCTCGATGTCGGCCATGTCGTTGTAGACCGATGGGGAGATGCGCATCCAGTTGGCGGCGACGCGCACGTTTATCCTGGCCTCGGCGAGTCGCTTGGGGACGTCGCTCTCCAGCAGTCCCTTGCGTGCGAACGTCACGATGCCACTGGTTGCGCCTGCCGGCGTGACCGCAGCGAAACCCAGCCGGGGCATCTCCTGCTGCAGCCGGGCGATGAGCGGCAGGCGGTGCGCCTGGATGTTCGCGGGCCCGAGGGCCTGCACGTAGACCAGCGAACTGGCGAGCAGTGCGACGCCGACCTCGGCGCTCCCCGTCAGCGACCCCATCTCGAACAAGCCGGCGGCGTTGCGGCTGAACTCGTATGTCACGGGCTCGTACGCTCCGACTGGAAGATGTGGCGGATAGTTTGGCTCTGCCGACGCCGCCTGGTAGTAGCTCACCACGGGACGCGTGACCTTGTCCCACACCTCCTCGCGCGCGTACAGGAAGCCGAGCCCGAAGTCACCCATCAGCCACTTGAAGCTCGAGCAGGCGGCAAAGTCGATCCCGCTCGCCTTCACGTCGAGCGGTTCGGCGCCGGCGGCGTGCACGATGTCGACGTAGACCAGGGCACCGTGCGCGTGCGCGAGGTCGGCGACCGCCTTGAGGTTGTGCTGGAAGCCGTTGTACATCGCCGCCGCCGAGATCTCGATGAGGCGCGTCTTGTGGTCGACGGCGCGCTCGAGGTCGCGGAAGTCGATCCGCGCATCGGCCGTGGGCGGAACCACGCGCACGTCGAGCCCGCGCCGGCGCAGCACGTCGAGGTTCATCAGCGCCCCCTCGAAGTGCAGTCCGTCGGTCACCACGTTGCCGTCGCGCCGATGCTCGAGTTCCAACGCGCGCACCACCAGGTTCTCGCCGGCGCTGGTGCTGGAGACGTGGGCAATCTCGCTGGGCTTGGCGTTGATGAGCTGGGCGAAGAGCGCCTTGGGCGTCGACCGGGCGGGATTGGGGGGCGGGGCCATTGTGGGACGCATCGTCCCGCGCCACTCGGCGGCTCGGCGCGCCGCCTCGACCGAGACGCGCGGGATCGGGTGCGTGTATGCGGCGTTGAGAAAGGTCGTCCCCTCCTCGATGGCAAAGTCGGCCTTGCGTGGAAGGGCCGCACCGGGGGGCGGCATCGTCGCCACGGGAGCGTTCCGCGCGTTCTCGCTATCGCTCGTTAGGCCGAGCCCACGAACAGCGGCGATCCCCCCCAATGCGCCCAGCAGTTGCCGCCGATCCATGCTCATGGTGCGTGTCCCGTTCGACGTGGTGACGCAAATGTACCCCCAACGGGGCGCGGGTGCGTTCCCTGGTGCGCGACGCCGACGACGGCACGCGCATCGACGTGAACCGCCACCGGCCGCGTGACGCGCCGCACCAACTGGCGCCGACTCGCCGCGGCACGCACCTTTCGACCACCCACCCCACCGCCGGAGCCGCTCGTGTCCCTGCGCCCCATCGCCGTCCTGGCGATCGCCCTGTCTGCCCTCCCGCTGCACCTCGCCGCCCAAGCCACGTCACCGCTCGATCCGCTGGCCAAGGAAATCGACACGCGCCTCGAGCAGGTGATGCCCAAGGTCATTGCCTGGCGTCGCGACATCCACGAGCACCCCGAGCTCTCGTTCGAGGAAAAGCGCACCTCGGCGCTCGTGGAGAAGCACCTGCGCGCCCTCGGCCTCGAGGTGCGGGCCCCTGTGGGCAAGACCGGCGTGGTCGGCATCCTCAAGGGAGGCAAGCCGGGCCCAGTCGTCGCGCTGCGTGCCGACATGGACGGTCTCCCGGTGACCGAACAGGTCGACCTCCCGTTCAAGAGCAAGGTGCGCACGATGTACAACGGGATGGACGTGGGCGTGATGCACGCCTGCGGCCACGACAACCACGTCGCGATCCTCATGGGCGTGGCCGAGGTGCTCACCGGGATGAAGGCGAAGATCCCGGGGACGATCGTCTTCCTCTTCCAGCCGGCCGAGGAAGGACTGGGCGGGGCGCAGGCGATGGTCGAGGACGGGGCGCTCAAGGATCCGCGCCCGTCGGCGATCTTCGGGCTGCACGTCTGGCCATCGTCGTTAGGCTCGATCAGCACGCGCGCGGGCGGCTTCATGGCGGCCGCCGACGGGCTGGCCATCAACGTGAAGGGGCGGCAGACGCACGGCTCGTCGCCGTGGCGCGGCGTCGACCCGATCCCGGTGGCCGCGCAGATCATCATGGGGCTGCAGACGGTCGCCTCGCGGCAGATCGACGTGACGTCGGCGCCGGCGGTGATCACGATCGGGATGATCCAGGGGGGCAACCGCGGCAACATCATCCCAGACAGCGTGGTGATGATCGGGACCATCCGCACCTTCGACCAGGCGATGCGCGCCGAGATCCACGAGCGCGTGAAGCGCACCGCCGAGGACATCGCCCGGTCGGCAGGCGCAACGGCGACGGTCGAGATCTCCGGGGGCGGGCTCATCACGCAGAACGACGCCGCCCTGCTCGACAAGATGTCGCCGACGCTCAAGCGCACCGCGGGCGAGGGCGGGCTGCGCACGATCAACCCGGTCACCGGCTCCGAGGACTTCCCCGTCTTCACCAAGGAGATCCCGGGGATCTTCTACTTCCTCGGTGTGGCGCCCAAGGGGGCCGACCTGGCCAAGCAACCGGCCAACCACTCGCCGCTCTTCTTTGCCGATGAAGGCGCACTCCCCACCGGGGTGCGCTCGCTGGCCAACCTGGCGGTGGACTACCTCAAGAGCGGCGGGTTGAAGGCGAGCAGCGTGCAGTAGCGTTGCGGCTGGCGAAGCAGGCGATGATCAACGCGGCGCCGGTGGTGTGGCACTCCCCACCGGCGTCGTCGGCGCCCGGTACGTCTCGCGCCCTCCCATCACGGTGAGGACTGGTTTCGAGGTGAGCAACGCGGTCGGCTCCACGCCGAAGATCTCGTGCGAAAGCACGACGAAGTCGGCGAGCATGCCAGCGCGTAAAATGCCCAGTTCCTGCTCGCGGAAGGCCGAGTAGGCCGAGCCGGCCGTGTAGTGCCGCAGCGCCGCGTCCAGCGAGATGCGATGCTGCGGGAGCCACCCACCGGCTGGCGTGCCATCCGGGTTCGTGCGCGTCACCGCGATCCACGTGCCTAACAATGGGTCGATCGGGAAGACCGGGTAGTCGCTCCCGAAGGCCTGCATCGCCCCGGCATCGTCAAGCGCCTTGAACGGCATCGCGTGCGGTTCGCGCGCCGGCCCCAGCAAGGGGACGTAGTTCTGCAGCGTGGTCTTGTCGGGGGTGGCGAAGATCGCCTGCGTCGAGGCAATGACGCCCAGCGCCCCGAAGCGCGGGATGTCGCTCGGGTCGGGGACCTCGAGGTGCTCCACGCGGTGGCGCCGGTCGCGGGGGCCGTTGCGTCTGGCGGCCTCCTCGAAGGCGTCGAGCGCCATCCGGATGGCCCGGTCGCCGATGGCGTGCAGCTCGACCTGGAGCCCGGCGCTGTCGTAGCGCGCCACCGTCGTATTGAGCTCGGCGGCGGTCCAGCGCGGCAGCCCCGAGCCATCGCCGATGGCGTACGGCGCCAGCATCGCCGCCGTCCCTGCGTCCACGGTCCCGTCCAGCATCCCCTTGGCGATCCCGGTGCGCAGGTAGGGCCCCGACCAGCGCGCGCCTAACGCCTTCCAGGCCTTGAGCGCCGAGTCGGATGCCGTGCGCTCGAACGGGAGCGCGATGCGCCAGCGCACCAGCAGCGAATCCTCGGCGAGCGCCCGCTCGAAGGCCCGCTGCTCGGTGCTGTCGATGGCGTTGGCCAGCTGCAACGAGGTGAGCCCCAGCGCCGCGACGCGGTGCATCTCGTAGCGCATCGCCGCGTACACTTCCTCGGCCGTGGGATCGGGGAGGTGTCGGCGCACCAGGGCGTTGGCCGTCTCCTGCAACAGCCCTGTTGGGGCGCCGTTGGCATCGCGGATGATCGCCCCGCCCGCCGGCTCCGGCGTTTCCATCCCCACCCCGGCGAGCGAGAGCGCCCGCTGGTTGGCCAGCGTCTGGTGCCCGTCACGATCGGTGAGCAGCACGGCGCGGTCGGGGAAGGCGCCGTCGAGGTAGCGCCGGTGCGCGGTATTCTGCGGGAACATGTCGGGCGTCCACCCGCGTCCGGTGATCCACGCATCCGCCGGCAGGTCCTTCGCAAAGGCCTGCAGCCGCGCCACGATCTCGGCGGGGTCCTTGGCGTTCACGAGGTCGGCGCTGCGACGCGTGGGGAGGTGCATGTGCGCATCGTGGAAGCCCGGTATGACGCGCTGTCCCCCGAGATCCTCGAGCCGCGTCGTGCTCCCGGCCAGCGCGCGCACCGAGGAATCGCTCCCGATGGCGACGATACGATCGCCACGGATGGCGAGCGCGGTCGCCTGCGGCAGCGTCGAGTCCCCGGTCCAGATGCGGGCGTTGTAGAAGATGCGCTCGGGGGGCGGCGCCCCCTCCTGCCCGCAGGCCGCCAGGGCGAGCATGGCGAGGGTCCCTCGCGCGACGCGCGCGCACTGCTGTCGTGACATCGGGCCGGCGCCGCTCATCGCAATGCTCCGCCAGCCGCAACCCAGGCGTCGTATCGTTGGCGCAACACCGTCATCGGCATCGACCCGCCATCCAGCAGGAAAGCATGCCACTGCTTGATGTCGAACCGGCTCCCCAGCTTCTTCTTCGCATCCTCACGCAGCACCAGGAGCTCGCGCGCTCCCATCTTGTAGGCGAGCGCCTGTCCCGGCAGGTCGACCGAGTAGCGCAACGTCTCGGTGTCGAGCTGCAGGTCGCTCTCCAGCGTGTTCTCCTTCATGAAGGCGATGGCCCGTTCGCGGGGCCAGCCGAGGGCGTTCATCCCGGTGTCGACCACCAGCCGGCACGAGATGAACATGTCCATCATGAGGCGACCGTAGCGATCGTACGGATCGGAGTAGAGCCCCATCTCCCCCGCGAGCGCCGACGCATAGTCGCCCCACCCTTCCGTGAAGGCGGTGTAGCCCCCCTCGCGCCGGAACTGCGGCAGCGCACCGTTCTCCCGCTGGATGGCGACCTGAAAGTGGTGCCCGGGGATGAGTTCGTGGAAGACGAGCGCCGCCCCCTGCAACATGCTGCGCTGCGGCAAGTTGGAGCCGTTGAAGAAGTAGTGCCCCATCGAGTCCTGCACCGAGGGCTCCTGGTAGAAGCCGAAGGTCATCGCCCCCTCGAGGCGCGGGTCGAGGCGCCGCACGTCGCCCTGCGCGCGCGGGAGCTTGGTGAAGTAGTCACCCACCCGCGGGCGAATGCGCGCATCGTGATACATCAGCTTCTCGCCAAACTCCTCGGGGGTCTTGGCATAGAAGCGGGCGTCCTTGCGCAACGAGTCATGGAACTGGGCCTTGGTCCCCGTGAAGCCGAGTTCCGCGCGCACCCTCGCCATGGCGCTGTCGATGCGCGCCACCTCGGCGAGCCCGATGCGGTGCACCGCGTCGGGGGTCACGTCCATCGTGGTGTGCTGCCGCACCAGATGACGATAGAAGGCGTCGCCACCGGGGTACTGTCCGAGCCCCACCTTGTCCGACGTCTCCGCGCGATACGGGCCGTCCAGGTAGGCGGCGAGCCGCTCCAGCGCCGGGTTCACGCGCGTCGTGATGCGCGCGCCTAACGCGCGACGAAACTCGTCACGCTGCGCCGGCGACACGGCGGCCAGTCGCCCCTCGGCCACACTGAACGGGCTCTGCTCCGGCGGCTGGGCGAAGCCGCGTACGAAGGGGATGACGAGTCGCAGCTCTTCCTTGGGAAGGAGGAGCTTGCGCGTCCGTCGCGCCTCGAGCCCGCCGCGAATGGTGTCGGCCATGGCCGCCGCCTCGTCGACCAGCGCCAGATAGTGCGCGAGGTCGGCCGCCGTGGTCAACTGCTGCGACGCGAGCAGCCGCGGGACCGTGCCGAGCGGCGAGGCGTACGGCGTGATGGACGAGAAGGTGAGCCAGTGGAAGCGCGCGGCCTCGATGACCTGCACCAGTTCCCAGCGCAGCATGCGCGAGGTGCTCCACTCGTCAGGCGACAGCTCGGCGGGGACGAGCAGGTCGATGGTGCGCACCACCCCGCGCGCGCGCGCCGCGTCGCGCTCGACGCGTGCGAACGAGAGGTCAGGGAGGTGCTCCACGCGCAGCCCCGAACGGGCGCGCAGCATCGGATCCTCCTCGACCATGCGCCGCTCATGCTCGGCGACGAGTCGGGCGAGGGTGCGGGCGCTCGCCGTCGAGTCGACGGGGGCGGCGGCGGCGAGGAAGGCGAGGGCAAACGGGGCGAGGGAGATCATGCGGAAAGCTTACGTCATTCCGGCCCCGTTCGCACGTCGCCGCACCCACGACCATCCCCCCAACGAGGTGGGCCCCTGGCGACCGAACGCCCCGCCCTTTCGTTAGGCGACGACGATCAGGTGGGTGTCACCGTCCCTCGGTCTCGCAGCAAGGGTATCCGCTCGCGGTCGTTCACCGTGCGTAGTGGCGACGGCGAACGCTGCGACACCCGATCCACTTCGGCGGCGATGGCGTCGATCGCCTGCTCGATGCGGTCGAGGCGAACCTCGGATGGCGTGAGCGCACTCCGGTCGACCGGGCGGCCGGCGATCCACCCCGCGCTCCGCCAGGTCCGGGCCAGTGGCGCGTCGCCCGGAATGAGCTGCGCGTGCCCGCACGTGGGGCAGCAGTCGCGCCGCATGCTGTATCGCCAGACCGCGTAGACGATCCCCGGAATCACGAACGGGACGGCAAGCGCGAGTGCGACCCACGGGCTCCCCGGGGGAACCTTGAGCGGGGCGCTGGTCTCGGATCCGCACTGGGTGCAGAGCAATCGAGTAGGCTGCATGAGGGAGGCGGCGAGGGGGGGGACGGTGCGTTGCCGAATCATACGCGACCGCCATACGTAGTTGGCAAGCCCACGCCGCAAAGGCGCGCCACACCGTCGCGTCGCGAAGTCGCGCACCGGACGGGCGCCCCCTTGCTCCGCGAGGTGCGCCGTCGCACGATGCGCCCAGTGTTTCGCCGCACGCCTCCCGCTACCCCACCATGACCTTCCGCCCCCACGTCACCGACCTCGCCCTCGCCCGACGCCTCGAACGGGCGGAGGGATCGGCCAACGCCGCCTTCGTGGAGTCGCGCGCCCTGCACGCGCCGGCGTTAGGCGCCACCTGGAGCGAGGTGGGTGGGACCTATGCCATGTTCGACGGCGTCGGCTCCCCCCTCACGCAGACCTTCGGGCTCGGGCTCTTTGCCGCGCCCAGCGCCGACGACCTGCAGGCGCTCGAGGACTTCTTTCGCGCACGCGGCGCCGAGGTCTTTCACGAGGTGAGCCCGCTGGCCGACCCCGCGCTCCTCCCCCTCCTGTCGGGGCGCGGCTACCACCCCATCGAGCTCACGACGGTGTTGCGCCTCCCGCTCGACGATGCATCGCCGCCGGCCGTCTCCGCGCGCCCGCCCGTCGCCGGCCTTACCACGCGCCGCATCGACAGCGGCGAGCTCTCCGCCTGGGCCGAAGGCTCGGCGCGCGGATGGGGGGAATACCCGGAACTCGCCGCCTTCATGCGCGACTTCGGAACGGTGACTGGCAGCAGCCGCGGCGTCTCGTGCTTCGTGGCCGAGCTCGAGGGGGAAATCATCGCCACCGGGGCGATGGCGATACACGGCGGCGTGGCCCTGCTCGCAGGGGCAAGTACGATCCCCGCGTGGCGCGGGCGCGGGGCGCAGGGGGCGCTGCTCGCCGCGCGCCTCGCCTATGCGCGAGCCGAGGGGTGCGACCTCGCGATGATGGGGGCGGCCCCGGGAAGCACCTCGCAGGCCAACGCAGAGCGACAAGGGTTCCGCATCGCCTACACGCGCATCAAGTGGCAGCTGGCGGCGTAAGCGAGCCGCGACCGATGCCCGACGTGCCACGCCTCATCGCCGTGGCGGGGGCTCAGCGCCCCCACGCGTCCGGCACGTCGGCGCCGGGATTGTTCGTCAGCCGCATTGCTCCCGACCCGTCGGCATTCATCACGTAGATCTCGTCGTTGCCGTCGCGATCGGTGGCAAAGGCGATCTGGCGGCCATCGGGCGACCAGACCGGATAGCGATCGCTGGACGCGTGCGTGGTCAGGAGGCGCAACCCGGTGCCGTCGGCATTGACGATGTAGATGCCGGCGGTGCGATCGCGATAGGCGTGAAAGGCCAGGCGCGACCCATCGGGTGACCAAGCCACCCTCGGCCCTTTCTCCGTCCCGTCCGAGGTCAGTCGGAGTGCCTCGCTGCCGTCGGCCCTCATGATGAAGAGCTCGCGCGCGACGCCGCGTGCCGAGAAGAAGGCGATGTGCGCTCCATCCGGCGACCAGGCCCCACCGACGTCGTCACCCAGGTTGAAGGTGAGGCGCGTCTGCCCCGTCCCGTCGGCGCGCATCACGTACAGCTCGAAGTTGCCGTCCCGCGACGAGGTGAAGAGGACCTTCGAGCCGTCGGGCGACCAGCGCGGGAAGCCGTTGGCCCCGCCAGCGTTGGTCAGCTGCAACGCCGGACGTCCATTGGTCGCGGTGACAAACACCTGGTACGTCCCGGTGCGGTTCGACATGAAGGCGATGTCGAAGCCGTCGGGGGAGTAGTCGCCGTGCTGGTTGACGGCGCTGCGCGCGGTGAGCGGACGGGCGCCGCTGCCATCGGCATGCATCACGTACAGGTCCGCCGCCCCGCCGCGGACCGACGAGAAGAGGATCTGGTTCCCCACGCGCGGTGCCGGCCCTCCGGACGAAAGGGCGTCGCCGCCGCACGCCGAGGCACACAGCACCAGGGCGAACGGAACCAGCGACACACGACGACCTGACGTTGCGCCTGAGGGGGTGACGCGCACCACGGGATCCTGTGATTCGAGGGGGAGGAGCCACCCTCCCCTCCTGAGTTGACCGGGACGAGGCGGGCGCCGCCTACAATACTGCTGCCACTGGGCGTCGAGGAAGGCCGGGACGGCGGCCAATCCCGCTTTCCGCACCACGCCCCCCTCCCGATACCGACGAGGACCGTTCCGTCCCCGACGAGCGCGCCCCCTCAGACGTCCAGGTTCTCCTCGAGCAGCCGCTCCACGATGACGACGTCACGCCAGACGCCGTCGAGCTTCCCGTGACGCTCGTACACCCCGACCTCGCGAAAGCCGTGGCGGGCGCACAGTGCCAGCGATGCGGCGTTCTCGGGAAAGGCGCGCGAGACGAGCTTGCTCAGGCCGGCCGCGGTGCAGGCGGAGATGAAGGCCCCCATGAGGGCGTTGCCGACGCCGCGCCCGCGGGCCACCTCGGCCACATACACCGAGAACTCCGCGATGCTCGCGTAGCAGGGGCGCAGGCGATAGTCGCTGGCTCGTACCCACCCCAGCACCTCCTTCCCGGCGTACACGCTGTCGGCGTTAGGCGCCACCGCCACGAGGAACGGATGGCGCGCCGCGTTGGAGGCAGCGAACCACGACACCACGTCGTCGGCCGAACGTTCGGTCGTTTCGAAGGTCGCGCGGCGCCCGCGAATTCCTTCGTTGTAGATGGCAGCGACCTGAGCGGCGTCGCTGACGGTGGCCGGGCGGATCGTAATCGGGAGGCGTGGTGACATATGCTCGAGTGCGTTACCGACACTATCGGTCACATCACCCGTCTTGCGCCACCCCCAGGTCGCACGTCGAGCCGTCTCCCGCGCCGTCGCCGGCGCGCCGGCGCCCGTGCGCCGAGCCGGAGCCGTCGACCAGTCGTGAGAGGGCTTGTAGCTTGCCTCCGGTCCCCCGGCGATTCGCCCGTTCCGCGCCACGCCCATGACCCTCCCCGCACGCGCCCTCCGTTCCGCCCACGTGCTCGTGGGCATCCTGCTCGCCTGCACATCGCTGGGCGCGAGGACGGCGCGTGCACAGGTAGCACCAGCCGCGCACGGCACCAAGTCGGCCGCCGATGCCGACATTGCCTTCGTGCAGGGGATGATCGCGCACCACGCGCAGGCCGTGGAGATGTCGGCGCTCATCGCCGAGCGCACCACGCGCCCCGAGCTGCGGGCCCTTGGCGAACGCATCTCGGTCTCGCAGAAGGACGAGATCGCGATGATGCAGCAGTGGCTGCACGAACACGGCGCCGCCATCCCCGACTCCGCCGGAGGTCATGCGCAGCACAGCGGGCACGGCGTGTTGATGCCGGGGATGCTCTCCGCCGAGGAGATGCAGGCGCTGGCCGCCTCGAGCGGCCCGGCCTTCGATCGCCTCTTCCTGGCGGGGATGATCAAGCACCACCAGGGGGCGCTGACGATGGTGGGGGAGTTGCTTCGCGTCCCGGGAGCAGCCCGCCAGCCGCAACTGTACGAGTTCGCCGCCGACATCGACGCCGACCAGCGCGCCGAAATCGCGCGCATGCGCGCACTCCTGGCCCGACTCCCGGCACCATAGCGGCGCCCTCGCACCGCCCTGTCGACGCCGGCCGCGCCGAGCGCCCCCGCACGCGGTCGCCGCCCGTCCTTCCTACGCGCTGAACAGCAGGCAGACCGGAGCCGGCACGCTCGCCTCGGCGCCGGTGCGCGTCAGGTGCCCGGTCCTCGCGTCGATGGTGAACGAGGTGATCGAATCCGAGCGCTGGTGCGCGACCAGCAGGAGGTGGCCGGCAGGATCGATGGCGAAGTTGCGAGGCCAGTGGCCACCGGTGGCGACCGACTGCACGAGGGCGAGTCGCCCGGTGCCAGGAGCGACGGAAAACACGGCGATGGTGTTGTCGCCGCGATTGGAGAGATAGACGAATCGCCCCGTTGGGTGCACGTGCAGGTCGGCCGGGAAGTTGTCCCCTGCGGCCCCCGCCGGTCGTGTCGACAGCACCTGTTGCAGCACCAGGCTCCCCGAGGCGCTCCCATACCGGAACGCCGCCAGCGTCGAGTCGAGTTCGTTGGCGACGTACACCGTGCCTCCGTCAGGCGCAAAGGCCAGGTGGCGCGGGCCGGCACCCGGGGGGAGCGCGACCTCCGGCTGACGCGCCGGGGTCAGCGTGCCGCGCGTGGCGTCGTAGCGATAGACGCGAATGCGATCGATCCCGAGGTCAGCCGACAGCGCGAACCGGTTCGCCTTGTCCAGGAGGATGCAATGCGCGTGCGGCCCCGCCTGTCGTGCGCGGTTTGGCCCCTTCCCGACGTGTTGCACCTGTGCGGTCGCCTCACCCGGCCCGCGCGCCCCCAGCGGAAAGACGGCGACATTCCCTCCGACGTAGTTCGCCACCAGCGCATGCGCCCCCGTGGCATCAATCGAGGCATAGCACGGCGCACCCCCCAGCGAGGCACGCTCACCGATCCTCGTGAGGGCGCCAGTGCCTACGTCGCGTGCGAAGGTCGTCAGCGCCCCCGATGGCTTGTCGTCGTACGACGCCAACTCGTTCACCGCCACCAACGTGCGACGATCGGGCGTCAGCGCCAGGAAGGAGGGATCCCGCGTCTCGGCCGCGAGCGTCGCCGCGCGAAAGGCGCCGGTGGCTCGCTCGACCTCCATGCGATAGATGCCGCGGCTCACGCCATTCGCCGTGTAGGTCCCGACGTAGAGCTCCCAGACATCGGTCTGGGGGTGCGCCGCACCCAGCAGTTCCGGATGCCATGCCGCCATACCGAGTGCGGCGACCGCCCCCGCACCAAGGAAGTCGCGACGCGAGTACCGCACGTGGCGGCTCACGCGCACCCCCGTACGCACGTCCGGCGCTCCCCATCGCACGACGTGCGCGTCCCAGCGCACGAGATGCGCGTCCCGGCACATGAGATGCGCCCCCGGGCGTGCCCAACGCGGCCGGCCGCGGCAGACTGGCCGCTCGCCTGACCAGAGTGCGTGCGCGAACCAGGGGGACGACGGGAACGGGAACAGATCCTCGAGCGCATGACAGGGTACTCCATCTCGGTTGGCCGCCCCCAGGACCGGCATGGGGAAACGCGCGTCTCCTCCATGATCACGCCGCGCACTGCTCGGCGGAACCACTCGCCGCGTTGTGATCTGCCTTGCTACATGAACGCCTCTGGGGGCTGTAGCTTCCCCGCCTGTCTCGAACCCGCCAGCGCACCATGATCTCGTCCCGACCTCTGTCTTCGTCCCTCATCGTCGGGGGACTCGCTGTCCTGCTCTTCGCCGCATCGGCCGGTGCCCAGGGCGACCCTCGTGTTGGACTCAAGGCCGGCGTCCAGGATGCCGGAGAGGCGCTGCGCCACATGGAACTCGTGGCCCATCGCCCCAAGGCGGACGGTTTCAGCAACGCGAGCGAGCCCGGCGACTTCGCCTTTGCCAACTCCGACCTGGCCTTCAACAGGAAGTACGTCTTCCAGGGCGGCTACCACGGCATCCAGGTGTGGGACATCGCCGACCCGCGCGCTCCGAAGATTCGCGCCACGCTCTCCTGCCCCGGCGGGCAGGGCGACGTCTCGGTCTACAGGAATCTCCTCTTCATGTCGGTCGAGCAGCCCAGCGCGCGCATCGACTGCGGAGCGCAGGCGGTGACCGATACCGTGAGCAGCGAGCGCTTCCTCGGCGTGCGCATCTTCGACATCACCAACATCGACGCGCCGCGACAGATCGCCGCCGTGCAGACGTGCCGCGGTTCGCACACGCACACGCTCCTCGTCGATCCGAAGGACAGCAAGAACGTCTACGTCTACGTGCAGGGGACGAGCCCGGTCCGCCACCCCGCGGAGCTCCCCGGCTGCTCCGGGCTCCCGCCGGAAAAGGACCCCAACAGCTCCTACTTCCGCATCGAGGTGATCCAGGTTCCCCTGGCATCGCCTAAAGATGCAAAGGTCGTGAACGCCCCGCGCATCTTTGCCGATGCCGCGGGGAACGTCGCCGGGCTGTGGAAGGGTGGGACGCACGGCGAGGGGACGCAGGAGACGTCGACCACCGACCAGTGCCACGACATCACCACCTTTCCGGCCCTCGGCCTCGCCGCGGGCGCGTGCTCGGGGAACGGGATCCTGCTCGACATTCGTAATCCGGCGGCGCCCAGGCGCATCGGCGAGGTGAGCGACCCCAACTTCGCCTACTGGCACTCGGCCACCTTCGGCAACGATGGAAACCGCTTGCTCTTCACCGACGAGTGGGGCGGCGGTGTGGGGGCCCGCTGCCGCGCGACCGACAAGCCGACGTGGGGAGCCAACGCCACCTTCACGCTGAGCAAGGATCGCAAGCTGCGCCCCGCCGGCTACTTCAAGCTCCCTGCCGTGCAGGAAGCCACCGAGAACTGCGTGGCGCACAACGGGTCGCTCGTCCCGGTCCCGGGACGCGACATCATGGTGCAGGCGTGGTACCAGGGGGGAATATCGGTGCTCGACTTCACCAACCCGCACAACCCCTCGGAGATCGCCTTC